>CAZPTD010000330.1:0-4821 GCA_964588915.1 uncultured Neomegalonema sp.
CGTGATCGCGCTCGTCGCGATCACGATCGCCGTCTTGGTCTGGCGCAAGCGCCATCAGCAATTCTCGGCCGTCTTCAAAGGCGTCGAGGCCCGCCTCGCGCGGACGAAGGACGGCGCGATCCGGATCGTGTTCGACGACGATCCCGACCTGCGGCCGAGCCAGGTCGTTCGCGGGCGGGCGATCTCCAACCACCTCACCTTCTCGATCTACAACGAGGAAGTGGACGCGTGGACCTTCCGCAACCTCGTCCATCACAAATCCGGCGCGATCAGCCTCACGGCGCATCTCTGCTCGCTGAAGCCGTTCATGGCGAAGTCGTATGACGACTACGAGTTCGAGGCGCGGCCGCGCGTGCGGTTTCGGCTGAAGCCCGACGAAGCGGCGATCAAGCACGCCCTCGCCAATCACGACTTCGGTCAATCGCTCAACGCGCGGATCGAGTCGGCGTTCCGCGAGGAGATCGCCAGCCGTGACGACAAGGCCGTCGGACGCGAGCGCGCCATGATCCATGAAGGCGTCCTCAAGCGCGTGCGCGAGCTCGAGGAGACGATGCCGCTCGGCGTCGAGTATCTCGAAGTGATGAGCGCGCTCATCAAGAAGACGCACAATCCGTATCGCGACTACGTGCTGGCCCGGGTCGCCGCGGGCGCGCTTGCCGAGGACAGGCCCGACGCGCCGGCGACGACGCCCGACGCGGCGGCGTCCAAGGGGGCGTCCAGGGGGGCGTCCAGGGCGGCGACGCCCGCGACGCCGTCGACGCCGGTGGCGTTCGGCCCGATGGATCACTCGGTTCCCGAGCTCGACAGCATTCGCGACATGTTTCTGGTCGACGGATGGACGGACAAGGAGCTGATGACGCCGGAAGAGAGGGTGGCGCATTTCGACAAGGCCAACCGCCTGTTCGTCAAAACGCTCGAATTGCAGACGCGGCAGAACATCGCCGCCCATCTCGCCGGCGCCGCGCATGTCATGGTGCTGTCGACCGACGATGTCGGGCTCTCGAGGAGCGAGCTGCTCCGAGGGGCGCAGGCGCGGGCGCCGGGCGGCGGCGAGTCGAACGCGGCGGCGCCGCCGCGCGACTCTCAATCGGGCGGCGAGGACGAGACCTGAATGTCGAAATGATGGACGTCCTCTCGCGCGCCGAGCTTCGAGTAGAGCGCGATCGGAGCGTCGTCGCCCCGATCCGCCTGGACGAAGATCACCCATGCGCCGCGCTCGGCGGCGATGTCGCGGAGCGTCTCGATGAGCGCGGTCGCGACGCCCCGACGCCGGCGGTCGGCGGCGACGGCGAGATCGTAGATGTAGATCTCGCTGCGCTCCTGCTCGAACTTGACGAACTCGTAGGCGGTGAGCGCGCCGATCACGCCGCCGCCTTCCTCGGCGACGAGGGCGAGGCAGTGCGGCGCGCCCAGCAGCCGCGTCAGATAGGCGTCGCTCGGCGGCGCGGCGGCGTAGGTTTCGGGCTCCTCGAAGACCTCGGCGAAGAGCGCGTTCGCCCGGCGCATCGCGCCGAGATCGACCGCGCCGAGGCGCCGCACGCTGAATGCCTGGCTCACGTCCCGCCTCCTTCGCGATGCGCGTCGCGCTGCGTCTCAGACGAGCGCATGCGTCCGATATAGGCGGATCTTGAGCGATCCGTGAGGGATGGGCGGGCTTTGCGAGGCGAAGTCGAGGCCGGTCGCGCGGGCGAGGCCGGGCGCGCTCGTGACCAGCCCGACGCGCCAGCCGGCGAAGCGCTCCTTCATCACCCGGCCGAAGGCGGCGTAGAGCGGCTTCAGCTTGCCGGTCTCGCCGATGCGCCCGCCATAGGGCGGATTGACGATGACGAGGCCGGGCGGCGCGTCCGGGCGCCGAAGGTCGCTGATCGGCTGCGCTTCGAGCCGGATGAGCTCGGCGACGCCGGCCCGCCCGGCGTTGGCCCGCGCCGCCGCGACGGCGCCCGCGTCGCGGTCGAAGCCGAGGATCGGCGGCGCGTCGCCGGCGGGCTCCGGCGCCGACGCTTTCATCTCTGCCCAGGCCGCGGGATCGAAACCGGCGAGCCGCTCGAAGGCGAACGCCCGGTTCCGGCCCGGCGCGAGCCCGGCGGCGACCTCCGCCGCTTCGAGCAGGAAGGTCCCGGAGCCGCACATCGGATCGAGAAGCGGCTCGGCGCCGCGCCAATCGCAGGCGCGCAAGAACAGCGCCGCCAAGGTCTCGCGCATCGGCGCCTTGCCGACCGCCGCCTTGGCGCCGCGCTTGTGCAGGAGCGCGCCCGAGCTGTCGACGCTGATCGTCGCCGCGTCGCGCTCGATCCGCGCGGCGATCGTGATCTCGGCGTCGTCTGAAATCGGCGCGCCGACGGTCTCGGCGATCGCCCTGGCGATCCGCTCCGCCGCGGCGCCCGAATGATAGATGCGCGAGCGCCGGCAGACCGCCTCGACCCGCACGGCGCCGTCGGGTCTCAGAAACACGTCCCATGGCAGCCGGCGCGCCTTTTTGTCGAGCTCGGAGAGATGCGCCGCGCGGAAGGCGCCGATGCGGACGAGCACCCGGCTCGCGCCGCGCAAGGCGAGGTTGGCGCGCCAGACCTCCTTGCAGCCGCCGGTCGCGATCACGCCGCCGGCGACCGCCTCGAGGCCCTCGAAGCCCGCCTCGCGCGCCTCGTCGAAGAGAAGCGGCTCGAGACCCGGCGGCGCGGCGAAAAACAACTCCAGCTCCGAGCCCGCCGCCATCTCTCGCCCGCCTCGATCGGGCGCGCCCGATCCGCGCGCCGAGGCGGGCATTCTTTACGCCGGCGCGGCGCGGTCAACCGCTCTCGCCATAGCGGCCGACCGGCGCCAGCGGATCGCGGAAGTCGACGACGACGAAACCATGATCGAGAAGATCGGTCTCCGCCGCCCATGCGACGAACTGGGCGAGCGCCGCCTCCGGCTCCGTCTCGGGCAGCATGATCCGCGGGCCGTCGAGGAGCTCCAAATCCCAGCGCCGCTCGCCGATGCGCGTCAGCCCGAGGACGCGCAGGCCGCCGGCGCGCGCCGCTTCGTCGAGGCGAAGACCTTCCGCCGCCGCGCTGTCGGCGCCGGCGCCGACGAAGAGCGGCGCCGTGATGATCTGGCGCAGCCGCGCGCCGCCGCGCGCGCCGTTGTAAGGGTCGAGATCGTCGGCGATGACGACCCCGCTTTCGTCGATGAGCGCCAGGCGGCCGTCGCGGCGCCAGCGCGCCGCCGGCGCGCGCTCCTCGATCACCACCTCGACGAGCTGCGGCGGCAGCGCCCGCACCGTCGCGCGCGAGACCCAGCCGAGCGATTCGACGCGCCGCCGCGCCTCCTGGGCGTCGAAATCGAGCGAGTTGATCGGCCCGCCGTCGAGGCCGAGCGCGGCGAGGATCTCGTCGTCGCCGACATGCGCCGCCCCTTCGATCTCGACGCGGCGGATCACGAATTCGGGCTGCGCGAGGACGACGGAGCCGACGCGGTCGACGGCGTCGGCGACGATGTTGCGAAGGCCGGGCGCCGCCATCAGGCCGACGCCGAGCGCCGCGCCGCAGAGCGCCGCAACCGCGCTGGCGGTGAGCCGCAAACGGAGGCGACGGCGCCGACGGTCGTCGGGCGCGCGCGGCGCCTCCGACCTCCGATCCGCGTATCCGTCCCGTTCCGGCGCCACGTCGATCGCTCCTTCGGCTCCGGCGCGGCCGCGGGCTTCTCAGGCCTCAGCGATCGAGCGAAGCGTCTTCAACCAGCCAGGCGACAAGCGCCTCGAAGGACATGCCGACATGCTGCGCCTGCTCCGGCGACAGCGACGTCGGAGTCATGCCTGGTTGGGTATTGGTCTCCAGAATCGTTAATTTCGGGTGAACGCGGTTCGGCCCGACATCGTCGAGCCGGAAATCGGAGCGCGTCAGCCCCCGGCAGCCGAGCGCGCGATGCGCCTTCTCCGCCGCCGCGAGGCACGCCGCTTCGACCGGCGCCGGGATCTCGGCCGGCAACACGTGCCGCGAGCCGCCGGCGGAATACTTGGCGGCGTAGTCGTACCAACCGGGCGATATGATTTCCGTCACCGCCAGCGCCGCGCCGTCGAGCGCCGAGACGGTGAGCTCGCGGCCCGGAACGTAAGCCTCGACCATCCAGCCGCGCGCGTCGGCCGGGTCGAGCCTCGGCGGCGCGTTGGCGCCCTCGGCGACGATGTGGACGTCGACCGACGAGCCTTCGGCGACCGGTTTCGCGACATAGGGCGGCGCCATCAGATGCGCGGCGGCGACCTCGGCGGCCGAGGCCAGGCGATGCGGCGCGATCGGCAGGCCGGCGGCCTCGAAGACCGCCTTCGAGCGCGCCTTGTCCATGGCGAGCGCCGAGGCCGCGACGCCGGAATGGGTGTAGGGCAGGCCGAGCCATTCCAAAACGCCCTGAACCGCGCCGTCCTCGCCGTAGCGGCCGTGCAGCGCGTTGAAGACGGCGTCCGGCCCCGCGTCGACCAGCCGGGCGGCGACGTCGCGGCCGGCGTCGATCTCGACGGCGTCGTAGCCGACGCGCCGAAGCGCCTCGGCGCATTGCGCGCCCGAGACCAGGCTCACCTCGCGCTCGGCGGAGAGCCCGCCCATGAGCACGGCGACGCGGCGGAAGCGGCGCGCTTCGATCGGCGGCGGCGAGTAGTCGGACCAGCGCGTCATGGGCGGCGTCGCCTTTCTTTTTGCTCCGGCTCTCCAACGGCGGGACCGTCCCGCCGACGAAACCGCCATCGCCCGTGTTCGTCGTCCACGCCGCTCCTCGCGTCAAGGACGCCTCTGGCGCGCCAGAGGCGCCGGGCGAGCCCGGTGAATCCTTGACGCGACGACCGCCGCGGCC
>CAZPTD010000331.1:0-4795 GCA_964588915.1 uncultured Neomegalonema sp.
CGGCTTCTCTTTGAAGCTTTTCGGCTGGGCGTAATAGTATTGTTCTTGATAATCGATCGGCGGGTAGTCGACCATCGCCCAAGTCGGCTCCGGCATCTTGAGCCAACGCTCATAGGCCTCGAGCCGCCAGGCGAGCAACCACTCGGGCTCGTTCTTCTTCGCCGAAATCAAGCGGACGATTTCTTCGTTAAGACCCTTCGGCGCGTACTCGGTCTCGATCTCGGTCTCAAAGCCATATTTGTACTTTTCACCAAGAGAACGGACTTTCTCGACGGTCTCCCGCTCCACGCCTTCTCGGATCTCCAGGTCGTCGATGTCGTCCATGATCACACTCTCCCTGCGCGCGCCTGCGCGTGTCCAAAAAAAGGCGCCGATCCGTCGGCGGCGTCGTTCAGCCCCGACGGCGCGTCAGCCCGGCGAAGGCCTGAGCGAAGCCGTCGACCTCCGCTTCGGTCGTCTCCGGGCCGAGGCTCACGCGGATCGCGCTCCGCGCGTGCTCAGCGTCGAACCCCATAGCTTCAATCACATGGCTCGACGCCATTTTGCCGCTGGAACACGCGCTGCCGGCGCTGACGGCGTACCCGGCGAGATCGAGCCGCATTAATTGGGTCTCCGCGCGCCATCCGGGAGCGGCGAAGCACGATGTGTTTGGTAGGCGAGATATAGCGTCCGCGAAGAAAACCAACCCCGGCGCTTCGTTTTTCAGCCGCATTTCGAGGCCGTCGCGCAACGCGGCGGTCTCGGCCCAGGCCCTGGAGCGCGCGGACAGCCCCGCGGCGGCGGCGCCGAAACCGATCGCGCCGAGGAGGTTTTCGGTGCCGGAGCGCCGGCGCAGCTCTTGCCCGCCGCCAAGAAGCATTGGCGCGAGCGCGCGGCCGGCGCCGATCGCGAGCGCGCCGACGCCGCTCGGCCCGCCGATCTTATGCCCGGAGAACAGCGCGAAATCAGCGCCGCTCTCTGCAAAATCGAACGGGATTTTTCCGAGCGCCTGCGCCGCGTCGAGGAGCAGCCGAGCCTCATGGCGCCGCGCCACCCGCGCGACCTCTTCGATCGGCTGTCGCGCCCCGGTCTCGTTGTTCGCGACTTGCACGGCGACGAGCGTCTCCGGCGCGGACGCCTCCGCCAAGGCCGCCTCCGCCAAGGCCGCCTCCAACGCGTCGAGGCGAAGAACGCCGGACCCGTCGACCGGCAGAGGCGCGCCGACCCCGCTCGCCGCCGCCGGCGCGCGCACGCAGTCATGTTCCGTCGCCGCGTACAGGATCCGCGTCCAGGGTTGGCGCAAAACAAGATTGGCGGCCTCGGTGGCGCCGGAGCAGAACATCGTCTGATCCGGCTCCGCGCCGATCGCCTCGGCGACCTGGCGACGCGCCGTCTCGAGCCGCCCCCGCGCCGCGCGCCCGAAGCCGTGCTGAGACGAGGGGTTCGCGCCCGCGGCCTCGGCGCCGCCGGCGGCCTCCATCATCGCCGCCAGCGCCTCAGGGCGCAGAGGCGCCGTGGCGTTCCAATCGAGATAGACCGCGCGGCGCCCGCGCGCCTCGGCGTTCATGCGCGCGTCAGCCGACCGCGTCGACCCCTTCTTCTTCGAGCAAAGCCGCGAAGCTCGGAAGCGCGTTGCACGGCACGATCCTCTTCAGAGCGACGTCGGCGAGGGTGACGCCGTGCAAGAACAGATACACTTGAGACGAGAGCTGCTCCCACAAATCATGGGTCAGGCACGCCGCGCGCTCTCCGCCGCAGCCGTCGCCGACCTCGTCGACGCATTTCATCGCCCGCAGCGTCTCGTCGACCGCCTCCATGATCTCCGAGATCCGCACCTCGTCCGCGGGGCGAGACAGCCGGTACCCGCCGCCAGGGCCCCGCACGCTCTCGACCAAGCCCGCGCGCCGAAGCCGCGCGAACAATTGTTCGAGATATGGCAGCGAGATTTGCTGACGATCGGCGATGTCGCCAAGCGTCACCAACGCGTTCGGCTGGTCGCCGTCTTGCTGCAAAACCATGTCCGCCAACGCTGTGACGGCGTAGCGGCCCTTGGTGCTCAGTTTCACGCGGCGACCTCCCAACGATCACGACGCCGCCGCCGGGCGCGCGTCGTCGCGATGGTTTATTCGAGATGCGTTTATCGCCATATAAGCGAGGCTCTATGATACGGGGACGCTGCGATCGTTTCAACGTTCGAGGGTCCCGCAGCCGCGTGGCGGCGAATTGCGCTTTCGGCGCGGGGGGTTTAGACCCTCCGTCAGAGCATGAGCATTGGCGACGGCGCGGGCCGACGACGGGTCCGCGCCCGCGCGCGGCTCCCGGCCGCGCCCCGCACCTGAGGTCGAATAAGAATGCCGGAAGTCATCTTCCCTGGTCCGGACGGCCGCCTCGAAGGCATCCATCATCTAGGCAAAGAGAAAGACAGCCCCATCGCGCTGATCCTGCCCCCGGATCCGCGCATGGGCGCGACGATGAAAAACCGCATCGCGCACGAGCTGCACTACCTGTTTCGTGGGCTCGGCTTCACGACGATGCGACTGAACTATCGCGGCGTCGGTCGCAGCCAGGGCGAGTTCGACAGCGGCGTGGGCGAGCTCTCCGACGCCGCCTCGGCGCTCGACTTCCTGCAGACGCACAAGCCCGACGCGCGCTTCTGCTGGGTCGCGGGCTACGGCTTCGGCGCCTGGATCGGCATGCAGCTCCTGATGCGCCGGCCCGAGATCGCCGGCTTCATCTCGATCGCGCCGCCGGCGAACACGCACGACTTCTCGTTCCTGGCGCCCTGCCCGTCCTCCGGCCTGGTGGTGAACGGCGCCGCCGACCGGATCGTGCCGCCCGACGAGGTGGCGAAATTCGTCGCCAAGCTGAAGACCCAAAAGGGCATCACCATCACGCATGAGGTGATCGAGGGCGCGAACCACGTGTTCGAGAACAAGCTCGACGTGCTCATGGGGTTGATGGAGGACTATCTCCGGATGCGTCTCGACATGCCGCGGCGCGACCCGGCCGAATAAAAGCCGGCTGGGAGCGCCCGCCGCCGTCGTCGAGCCGCCGAACGGCCGGCGAAAATCGGCCGCAGGCGCCTGCCCGGCCGCGCAAGGGAGGCGGCGCGTGACCATCGATGAGCATCGCGAACAGGCCGGCCTCGGATGGGCCGCGATCGGTTGGACCGCGTTCATGATCTTGGCGAGCGGATGGACCGCCTATCGCATCGGCGCGACGATCGAGGATCTCGTCAGTCATTCGGACCCGCGATGGCGGAGCCAACTCTACTGGGCGCTTCCGACCCTTTTGGGCCTCGCGGTCCTCAACATCGTCGGGCTCGCGCTGATCCTCGGCCGGCGCAAGCTCGGGGTCTACGTCTTCGGCTCGGCGACGGTCGCGGCGCTGATCGTGAACGTGATCATCGGCGTTCCGATCCTCACGCTCGCGCTCGCCGGCGGCGGCCTTCTCGTCCTCCTCGCGCTGCTTCGGCCGCGCTGGAGCGCGCTTCGTTAGCGCAGGATCCGTATAGGCGGGTGCAACGCTGATGACGCCGTCATCCCGGGATGACGCCGTCATCCCGGGATGACAAGGGCGAGGTTGGCTCCATCGGAACCGATCGGACGATAGGCCGTTTGCACAATGCGCATATGTCGAACGCCGCGATGAAATCGTTGAAATCGTTGGCCTTCCGCGACGTGCGAGCCGAGCGGCGGTCGACCCGCGGGGCGGTCGTCAGCCGGCCAAGGGCCGGCGGGTCCGCCGCGCGAACGAGGCGCCAGCGCGAAAGTCCCGAGGCGTTGGCGGCGGTGTTCAGCCTGTCCCCACGGCCAAGATCGCGCCGCGGCGGCGCTCAGAGATAGGCCGCGCGCATGTCCACGCTGCTCTCGACGCCGATCTTGTCCCTATGCGCGGCGAGCCATTCGTCCATCGTCTCGCGGCCGGCCTCGCGGAGCCGGTCGAGGAGCCGCGACTCGGGGGTGCGCTTGCTGACGGCGGTCAGCTCGCGCATCGTCTCGCCATCCTCGACCGCATGGATGCGCATGCGCTTGAAGCGCTCGGGCGGCAGATGGCCGGCGGCGACCAGTCGATCGACCGTGTCGATGGCGCGGAGCTCGCCGAGCAGCGTCGAATTGAACGAGATCTCGTTGATCCGGTTCTGGATGCCGCGCGCGTCATGCGGCGGATCGGGCCGCGTGATCGGATTGATGTGAACGATCAGGACGTCCGGCGTCTCGCACTCGTAGATGAGCGGCCAAAGCGCGGGATTGCCGGTGTAGCCGCCGTCCCAATACTCGCGGCCGCCGATCTCGACCGCCTTGTAGAAGGTCGGCAGGCAGGCCGAGGCCAACAGCGCCTCGACGGAGATCTCCTCGCCCTTGAAGATCTTGGCGCGGCCGCTCGCCACGTCGGTCGCGCAGACGAAGAGGCGCGGATCGTCCTCTCGGCAGACCTTGGAGAAGTCGATCAGCTTCTCCAGCGTGTCGCGGAGCGGATTGATGTCGAGAAGATTGGTCTGATAGGGCGAGACGACCAGGCTGACCGCCTCCTGCATCGCGTAGGCGGGGTTGAGCGCCGGCGGCAGATGGTCGAGCGCCTTCGCCCAGATCGACCAGGGCGGACGGTTCAACGGATAGGCGTCGCGGACCTCGCCCCAGAACGCCGCGAGACGCCGGCGCGCCTCGTCCGGCCCGCCGAGCTTGAGCCCGGTGGTGTACATCGCGCCGTTCATGGCGCCGGCCGAGGTCGCCGAGACGCCCTCCACCACGATGTCGGGCTCCTGCGACAGGCGGTCGAGGCCGCCCCTGGTGAAGGCGCCGAGCGCGCCGGCCCC
>CAZPTD010000332.1:0-4788 GCA_964588915.1 uncultured Neomegalonema sp.
CTGAGCGGCGGCCGACCCGCGGGCGGAAGCGCAAGCGTTCCACCGAGGTGGTCGCTCGGCGACCGCCCTCGGGTGTTGCGCTTCGGCGGATTGGTTGGACCCGCCGGGCGTGTCGCGTGGCGCCGCTTTGGTCGACGCGCGCGCGCATCCGTCTCGCTTCGACGCCCTCTACCGCCTGCGCCGCCGGCCGGAGGACGGCCGCGGCCGCGCGGTCCGCTCGAGACCCTCGCGCAAGACGGCCAGCATCGGATGATCCGCCGGCGCCTCCGCGTGGCGCTCGAGCAGCCCCGTGATCAGCGCCGCCGTGTCCGCGTCGTCGTCGAGCCCGAGCGCCCAGTCGAAGAAGATCGCTCGGCATTGCTCGGGCCCGAGCCCCTCCATGCGGAAGGACTCGCGGATAAGCCCGCGCGGATCGAGCGGGTCGCGGTCGGCGCCGGCCATCGGCTGCTCCTCTGAGGGCGGCGCCTACTCCATCGCGCCGAGATCGATAAGCAGCATGTTCGTCGATTGCGGTTCGTCAAGCAGGCCCGCGTCGAGCAGGAACGCGGCGAAGGCGGCGTAGCGCGCGGGATCCGCCGCCGCCGGCCGCAGAGCGAAGCGCGGCAGCGTGTCGAGCCACGCCGCGCGGTTGAGCGCGCCGTCGAGATCGGGCGAGGAGGCGCGGAAGATCTCCCAGCTCTCCTCGGGATGATTGATCATGTAGAACGTCGCGCGCTCGGTGGCGGCGAGAAAGCGCCGGACGGCGTCGCGCTTCGCCGGATCCTCGCGCATTGCGCTCGCTCGGGCGACATAGATCAGCTCCTCGTAGGTCGGCACGCCATGCTCCTCGATGAAGAAGCAGCGCCCCTCGACGCCTTCGAGCCGCATCTGCGTCAGCTCGAAGTTCCGATAGGCGCCGATCACCGCGTCGACCTGGTCCGTGAGCAGCGCCGGCGTCAGGCTGAAGGCGACGTCGACCATCTCGACATCGTCCGTCGTCAGGCCGAGCGGATCGAGGATCGCGGTCATGAGCGCGAATTCGACGCCGGCGACCGAATAGCCGACGCGGCGGCCTTCGAGATCGGCGAGGCTCTGGATCGGGCCGTCGGCCTTGGCCAGGACGCAGTTCAAGGGCGTGACGACGAGCGTGCCGACGCGGATGAGGTCGAGCCCTTCGGCGACCTGGAGATGCAGGTCCGGCTGATACGCGACCGCGATGTCGGCGCGGCCGGCGGCGACCATCGCCGGCGGCAGAGCCGCGTCGGCGGGCGGCACGATCTCGACCTCGAGCCCGGCCTCGGCGAAGTAGCCTCTCTCTTGGGCGATGATGATCGGCCCGTGATTGGGATTGGCGAACCAGTCGAGCATGACGGTGAGCCGGTCCTGCGCCGCGGCCGGCGCGGCGACGAGGGCGGAAAGGGCGGCCGCGAGAGCGGTGCGTCTCATGCAGTTCTCCTTCAGGCGGAAGCGATGGGCGCGTCGGGCGCCCAAGGGACGGCGCGGCGGGTCCAGAAGCGGACCGCCGCGTGGAAGGCGACGCCGAAGAGCGCCAAGAGGAAGAGGGCGCCGAAGAGCTGCTCTTCCTGGAGCCGGCCGCTCGCCTGACGCATCAGCGCGCCGAGGCCGCCGGCGGCGCCGGTCATCTCGCCGACGATCGCCGAGATCGGCGCGAAGACCGCGGCCATGCGCAATCCGGCGGCGAGCGACGGGATCGCCGCCGGGACGCGCACGCGCCAGAGTTCCGTCTTGGCGTCTGCGCCCATGACGCGCGCCATCTCGACGAGCCGCGGGTCGACGCGGGACAGCCCGTCATAGAAGCTCGCCGTCACCGGGAAATAGACCACGAGCGCGGTCATCACGATTTTCGGCGCGAGGTCGAAGCCGAGCCAGAGCGAGAGCAGCGGGCCGAGCGCGAAGACCGGGACCGCCTGTCCGCCGATGACGAGCGGCAGGAGCCAGCGGCGGGCGCCGGCGTAGCGGGCGAGAAGGAGCGCGTTCAGGGCGCCGATCCAGGAGCCGAGGCGGTAGCCGATAAGGGCGACGAGCACGGTGTCGGCGCCGGCCTCGGCGAAGAGCGGCCACTGCTCGAAGAGAACGGCGAAGACGTCTTCAGGCGCCGGCAAGAGGAAGCGCGGCGCCGCTTCGAGCGCGACGATCAGCCGCCACGCGAGCAGGACCGCGGCCAGGGTGACGAGCGGCCGCAGGATCGGCGCGCTCCGGTTCGCGATCCAGCGCCTCATCGCGCCGGCTCCATCTCGGCGAGCGCGCGGCGAAGCTCGGCGGCGAGCGCGAAGGCCGCCTCGGAGTCGTAGGATCTCGGCGGCGGCGATGCGGAAGCCGCGCCGAGCGGCGCGGCCGCGATCCGGTCGCCCGAGGGCGCGAGGATGAAGATCCGATGCGCAAGCCGCGCCGCCTCCATCGGATCATGGGTGACATGCGCGACCGTCCGCCCGGCGAGCCGGCGCGCGGCCAGCGCCGAGACCTCGTCCCGCGTCAACGCGTCGAGCGCGGAGAAGGGCTCGTCGAGGAGCGCGACCGGGCGACTCTCGTAGAGCGTGCGCGCGAGCGCGACGCGCTGGCGCTCGCCGCCCGAGAGCGCGGCCGGCAAGCGGTCGGCCTTGCCCGAGAGGCCGACGGCGTCGAGCGCGGCTTCGGCGGCGGCGCGGTCGATCGGCCGGCCGCGCATCCGGTCGCCGAAGCCGGCGTTCGAGCGCGCGGTCGCCCAGGGCGCCAGGAGCGGATCCTGCGCCATCCAGGCGACGCGGCCCGACAGCGGCGCGCCGTCGCTCGCCCTGATCTCGCCCGAGAGATCGGACGGCGCCGCGAGGCCGGCGATCGCGCGCAGAAGCGAGCTCTTGCCGGCGCCGGAGCGGCCGAGGATCGCCGTCCAGCGCCCGCCTTCGAGCGTCAGGCTCGCCGGCCCGACGAGACGCGCGCCGCTCTCGGGCGCGCGGACGACGACGTCGCTGAGCGCGACGCCGGGCGCGGTTTCGGTCGGATATGCTGGAGCCGGCGCGCCGGCGTTCGAGGCCTTCATCCTCTTCCCTCCGCCGGTCCTAGCCGGATCAGGTTCCATGGGTCCGTCGGTGGCGCCGACATCTCAGCCCGTCTCACGGGCGCCCCAAGAGGCGATTGGGCTTTGTGACAGGCCGCGGGCGGCGCCGTCAACAGGACGCGACGACGGCGGCTTGACCGCCGCGATGGGAAGGCGCATTTGCGCGCGCGGGGCGACCGCAGGAGGGCGCGTGATGGCCGAGACGGGAAAGACGTCGGTCGAGGAGCTCGACGAGGCGGCGGCGGCGGCGGAGCTGGCGCGGCTCGCCGATCTCATCGCCCGCGCCGACACGGCCTATTTCCAGAAGGACGCGCCGGAGCTCACCGACGCCGAATACGACGCGCTGCGCCTGCGCAACGCCGCGATCGAGGCGCGGTTTCCCGAGCTCAAGCGCGCCGACAGCCCGTCCGAACGCGTCGGCGCCGCGCCGGCCGAAGCCTTCGCCAAGACCAAGCACGCCGTGCCGATGCTCTCGCTCGGCAACGTCTTCGAGGAGGACGAGCTGCTCGACTTCGTCGCCTCCGTCCGCCGCTATCTCTCGCTCAAGGACGACGACCCGTTGGACTTCACCGTCGAGCCGAAGATCGACGGCCTCTCGCTCTCGCTCCGCTACGAGAAGCGCGAGCTCGTCCTCGCGGCGACGCGCGGCGACGGCGCCGTCGGCGAGGACGTCACCCAGAACGCGCGCACCGTCGGCGACATCCCGAACCGCCTGCCCGACGAGGCGCCCGATCTCTTCGAGGTGCGCGGCGAGGCCTATATGTCGAAGGCCGACTTCGCCGCGCTCAACGCGCGCCAGGCGGCCAAGGAGCAGAAGACCTTCGCCAATCCGCGGAACGCCGCCGCCGGCTCGCTCCGACAGCTCGACAGCCGGATCACCGCCGAGCGGCCGCTCAAGTTCTTCGCCTACGCCTGGGGCGCCGTCGAGCGCCTGCCGGCGGACACGCAGTCGGGTGTGCTCGCGGCGTTCGAGCGCTGGGGCTTCACCGTCAACCCGCTGACGACGCGCCGCTCGGGCGCCGAGGCGATGCTGGCCGAGTACGCCAAGATCGGCGCCGAGCGCGCGCGCCTCGACTACGACATCGACGGCGTCGTCTATAAGGTCGACCGGCTCGACTATCAGGAGCGGCTCGGCTTCCGCTCGCGCACGCCGCGCTGGGCGACGGCGCACAAGTTTCCGCCCGAGCAGGCGACGACCGTCCTCGAGGCGATCGAGATCCAGGTCGGCCGCACCGGCAGCCTGACGCCGGTGGCGCGGCTCCGGCCGGTCAATGTCGGCGGCGTCGTCGTCTCGAACGCGACCCTGCACAACGCCGACTACATCGCCGGCGTCGGCGGCGACGGCCAGCCGATCCGCGACGGGCGAGACCTGCGCGTCGGCGACACGGTCGTCGTCCAGCGCGCCGGCGACGTCATCCCGCAGATCGTCGACGTCGACGTCTCGAAGCGCCCGAACACGGCGCAGCCCTATCACTTTCCCGAGACCTGCCCGGAATGCGGGAGCGCCGCCCGGCGCGAGCCCGGCGAGGCGGTGACGCGCTGCACCGGCGGCCTGATCTGTCCGGCGCAGGCGGTCGAGCGGCTCAAACACTTCGTCAGCCGCGGCGCCGTCGACGTCGACGGGCTGGGCGCCAAGCAGGTCGAGGCGCTCTTCGCCGACAAATGGATCCGCGAGCCGGCCGACATCTACACGCTCGAGGCGCGCTACGGGCCGGGTCGGCCGAGCCAGCTCAAGAACCGCGAGGGCTGGGGCG
>CAZPTD010000333.1:0-4771 GCA_964588915.1 uncultured Neomegalonema sp.
TCGGCGAGGTGCTGCGCGTCGTGCCGGTGGCGATGCTGCTGGTCCTGTCGGTCTCGCTGGTCGAGGCGTTCCTGATCTTGCCGAACCATCTCGGCCACACGCCGAAATCCGATCAGACGCGCGGCGTGCGCGGCGCGATCGGCCGACGGCTCGACTGGATGCGCGCGCGCGTCGTCGGGCCGGTCGCCGCCGCGTCGGTCAAGCGGCGCTATCTCACGCTCGGCCTCGCCTTCGGCGCGTTCTTCTCCGCGGTCGCCCTGCTCGCCGGCGGCGTGATCAAGTTCGCCGCCTTTCCCGAGATCGACGGCGACACGCTCGAGGCGCGGATCAGCATGCCGCCGGGCGCGACGCTCGCCGAGACCGAGACCGCCGCCCGCGCCGCCACGGCGGCGGCGGAACGGACGAACGACGCGTTCTCGGCCGACGGCGCGCCGCTCATCGTCGGCGTCACGACCGAGTTCGGCGTCAACGCCGATGTCGGCGGCTCCGGTCCGCATCTCGCGACCGTCGCGATCGATCTTCTGCCCGGCGGCGAGCGCGACGTCGCCAACGCCGAGATCATCGCGCGCTGGCGGTCGGAAATTCCCGCCGAGCTCGACGTCTCGCGGATCGCGATCGGCGAGCCCAGCCTCGGTCCGGCGGGCCAGGCCATCGAGCTCACGCTCATCGGATCCGACATCGACCGGCTCGACGCGGCGGCGGCGTGGACGAAGGCGCGGCTCGACCGCTTCGCCGGCGTCGAGAACCTCTATGACGATCTCGAGCGCGGGCCGCCCGAGATCCGGCTGACGCTGCTCGAGGGCGCCTCGTCGCTCGGGCTTTCATCCGACGACGTCGCGCGCCAGCTGAGCGCCGCCTTCCAAGGCGTGACCGCCGACGAGATCCAGATCGGTCGCGAAACCGTCGAGATCCGCGTCCGGCTCGCCGAAGGCGACCGCGACGGGCTCGCCGATCTCGACGGTTTCGCGATCCGCACGCCGTCCGGCGCCTTCGCGCCGCTTTCGGCGGTCGCCGCCGCCGAGTTCACCCGCGGCTGGGCGCGGATCACGCGCGTCGACGGCCAGCGGACGGCGACCGTGACCGCCGATGTCGACACCCGCTCCGGCAACGCCGACGAGATCGTGCGCGCCGTCGCGGCCGAGCTCTCGGAGGTCCTCCCGACCGAGTTTCCGGGCGTGAGCCTCGACATCCGCGGCCAGAACGCCGAGGCGGCGAAGACGCAAAGCTCGATGGCCGAGGGGCTGACGCTCGGCATTCTGGCCGTCTATCTGATCCTCAGCTTTCAGCTCAGGAGCTATGTCGAGCCGTTGACGGTGATGATCGTCATTCCCTTCGCCCTCATCGGCGCGGTGCTCGGCCATCTCCTCTTGGGCTACGACTTCTCGCTGCCGAGCATGCTCGGCGTCGCCGCGCTCTCCGGCATCGTCGTCAACGACAGCATCCTTCTCGTCGCGCAGATCAAGGAGCGGCATGATCCCAAGGACGTGACCGCCGCCGCGGCGGCGCCGAAGGCGGCTCAGGCGCGGTTCCGAGCGATCTTTCTGACCTCGGTCACGACGGTGCTCGGGCTCCTGCCGATCCTGTTCGAGACGAGCCTCCAGGCGCAGGTGCTCATTCCGCTGGTGATCAGCATCGCCTTCGGCCTGACGGCGACGACGATCCTGATCCTCTTCGTCGTGCCGGCCTTCTTCGCCGTGCTCGACGACTACAACCTGACGTCGCTCGCGCGCGAGCGCAAAGCCGCCGCCCGCGCCGCGGCGGCGTCGCCGGCGCCGGCCGAATAGGCGGCGTCGGCTCCCGCGAGAGCCGCCTCGGTCGCGTTCGCGCACGATGTGGCGGAAACCGTCGCAGCCGGCGAGAGCAGGTCGCGCCGCGGCGGAGCGCCATGCCGTCAGGACCGAAAGGAGCGCGCCGCTCATTGCCGAGCTGGAAGAATGGATGCGCGGTGAGCGGGCCGATCTCCTGCGGTGGAACTGGAAGGCGCAATCTGCAAGATTGGCGGCATGAGCCCGTCCGCGAAGACAACCGCATCCGACAGCGTCAACGAGATCGCCACGGTCCGCATCGAGTTGCGCGACACCGATCCCCTGATCTGGCGCGAGGTCGAGGTTCCGACCTCGATCACCTTGAAAGCGCTGCACGACGTCATCCAGGCCGTGATGGGCTGGCTCGGCCATCATCTCTGGGAGTTCACCATCGACAAGCGGAGATACGGCCTGCCGATGGACGAGGATTGGGGGACGGCGCCGCGCAAGGAGGCGGCCAAGGCGCGTCTGCGCGACGCTTTGAAGCCGCGCCGGACGACCATCGACTATCTCTATGACTTCGGCGACAGATGGGAGCATCGCCTCACCGTGACCCGCGTCAGGCCCGGCGATCCGGAAGCCTCCTATCCGCGTTATGTCGGCGGCGAGAGAAACGCTCCGCCGGAGGACTGCGGTGGGATCCCCGGCTTCTATGACTTGCTCAACGCGTTGGCCGACCCCGACCATCCCGACCACGCCGACGCAATTGAATGGGCCGACGATTACGATCCGGACACCATCGACGAACTGTCAATCAAATACGCTCTCTTGCGCATCGCGAAACGCCGAAACGCCGCCAAGGCGCGGTTGGCCAAGAACACCCAGCCGAAACCCGATAACTGATCAGACCGCCATCGCCGCGGCGCTCACCGGACGGTTGCCGGCTGGCCGGGCCAGGCCGAGAAGGAGAGTCGCTCATGATCCGAACCTTGCGAGGGCGCGCCCTCCTTGTCGGCGCCGCCGCGCTGGCCGTCGCCTGCGTCGACGCGTCGGAGAGCGCCGCGCAGGCGCCGGCGGCGGCGCGCTGCCTGGGGCCGGTCTCCGGCTATGACGAAGGCGCGAGCGAGGCGGAGGCGCGCGCGAACGCGGCGGCGCTCTGGCGCGGGCTCGTCCGCCGCCGGCATGGCGAGGCCTTCGCCGACATCGCGGCGGCGCAGGACGGCAGAACGATCTGCCGAACGGTCGCGGGCGTGCTGGTGGGCTGCGTCGTCACCGCGCGGCCTTGCGCGCCGGCGGGCGCGAGCGCGGATCCCGGCGGCGAATAGAGCAGGATCTGTTGAGGTGGATGCAACGCTGATGACGCCGTCATCCCGGGAAGCCGCAGGCCTATCCGGGATGACAAGGGCGAGGTTGGCTCCATCAGAACCGATCGGACCATAGCTTCTACCGCCCGCCGGTCACGTCGAGGATCGCGCCGCTGACATAGGAGGCGGCGTCCGAGACGAGCCAGACGATCGCCTCGGCGACCTCGTCGGCGGAGCCGGCGCGGCGCATCGGCACGTTTTCGGCCATGGCGCGAGCCCTTCCCGGCCAGCCGGCGTCGATATGGATGTCGGTGTCGATCAGGCCCGGCCGCACCGCGTTGACGCGGATCTTCCGCGGACCGAGTTCGATCGACAGGCCGCGCGTCAGCGTGTCGATCGCCCCCTTGGTCGCGGCGTAGTCGACGAATTCGCCCGGGCTGCCGAGGCGCGCCGCCGCCGACGACAGGAATACGACGGCGCCGCCCTCGGCCAGACGCCGCGCCGCTTCGCGCGAAGTGAGCAGCGCGCCGAGGATGTTGACGTCGATCACGCGGCGGATCCGCTCCGGGTCCATCTCCGCCAGGCTCGAGGCGCGCGCGAGCGCGCCCGCATTGACGACGACCGCGTCGAGCCCGCCGAACGCCGCTTCGGCCGCGTCGAAGATCGCCGCGACCGCGTCCGCTTCGGCGACGTCGCCCGCGATGAGGACCGCCTCGCCGCCGGCGGCGCGGGCCGCCTCGGCCGTCGCCTCGGCGGCGGCCCGGTCCGAGCGGTAGTTGATCGCGACCCGCCAGCCGCGCGCGCCGGCGAGCCGAGCCGTCGCCGCGCCGATGCCTCGGCCGCCGCCGGTGATCAGAACCCGCTTCGCGCCGCCGCTCACGACAGCATCGCGCGCGCGCGCTCGAGCGCCACGACCAGCGCGTCGATCTCGCCCTTGGTCGTGTACATGCCGCAGGACGCCCGCGCCGTCGCGGTGACGCCGAGATGCGCCATCAAGGGCTGGGCGCAGTGATGCCCGGCGCGCACCGCAACGCCGCGCGCGTCGATGATCGTCGAGACGTCATGCGGATGCGCGCCCGCCATCGCGAAGGAGAAGATCGCGCCCTTGCTCGCGCTGCGGCCGTGCACCGTCAGCCAGTTGAGCCCGCCGAGCCGTTCCTCGGCGTAGTCGCGGATCTCGCGCTCATGGGCGGCGATGGCGTCCATCCCGATCTCGGAGACGTAGTCGATCGCGGCGCCGAAGCCGATCATCTGCGTGATCGGCGGCGTGCCGGCTTCGAATTTGAGCGGCGGATCGGCGTAGGAGACGTCATCGCGCGTCACCTCGCGGATCATGTCGCCGCCGCCCTTGAAGGGCCGCATCTCGTCGAAGCGCTCGGCGCGGACATAGAGCGCGCCGCAGCCCGACGGCCCGTAGAGCTTGTGGCCGGTGATCGCGTAGAAGTCGCAGCCGAGATCGGCGACGTCGAGCGGCGTATGCACGGCCGCCTGGCTGCCGTCGACCATCACCGCCGCGCCGGCGGCGTGCGCGATCTCGGTGATCCGCTTGATGTCGAGCACCGTGCCGAGCACGTTCGACATATGCGTGACCGCGACGAGCTTCGTCCGCTCGGTGATCGCGGCTGCGAATGCGCTGGGATCGATGTCGCCTCGCGCGTCCGGCTCGACCCAAACGAGCTCGGCGCCGCGGCGCTCGCGCAGGAAATGCCAGGGCACGATGTT
>CAZPTD010000334.1:0-4745 GCA_964588915.1 uncultured Neomegalonema sp.
GTTCGCGCCGAAATCGGCCGCAAGGTAGCGCACGGATGCCTCGAGCGCCGCCTTGGCGACGCCCATGACATTATAATGCGGCATCACGCGCTCGGCGCCGTAGTAGGTGAGCGTGAGCAGGCTGCCGCCCTCCGTCATCAGCTTCTCCGCCCGCTGCGCCACGGCGGTGAAGGAGTAGCAGCTCACATTCATCGTCAGCTGGAAATTCGCGGCGCTGGTGTCGACATAGCGGCCTCTGAGTTCGTCCTTGTCCGAGAACGCGATCGCGTGGAGCAGGAAGTCGAGCCTGCCCCACGCCTTCTCGACCTCGGCGAAGACCGCGTCGAGGCTCGCCGCGTCGGTCACGTCGCAGGGCAGCACGAGCGGCGCGCCGACCGAGTTCGCCAGCGGATCGACGCGGCGCAGGAGCGCCTCGCCCTGATAGGTGAAGCCGAGCTCGGCCCCTGCGTCGGCGCAGCGCTTGGCGATCGCCCAGGCGATCGACTTGTCGTTCGCGACGCCCATGATCAGGCCGCGCTTGCCGGCGAGCAGCCCGCCGACGCCGCTTTCAGGCGCTCCGCCCTCTTCGCCGGTCATCTCGAAATCCCTCGATTTTCAACGCGGCCGGCCGGAGCGCGCCCGCTTTCTCGGCCTGGCCGTTCTCTAGCGCGACATCGCACGGCGCCGCGCCTCGGTCAACGCGGGCGATTCGCGGCGGCGCCTCAGGCGAGGGGCGTCGCGCTGCGCTCCGCGCCGGGAACGCGCATGGCCTCGTAGTCGACGACGACCGACGCCGCGTAGGCCGCTCGCGCCTTCAGCCGCTCGAAATAGTCGGCGAGCGCCGGCAGCTCGGGCCGTGTGATCTCGAGCGTCATGTAGCGGTGGAGGAGGCCGGCGAAGGGAAAGTCGGCGAGCGTGAGCGCCTCGCCGGCGAGAAAGCCGCCATTCGCCGCGATCGCCGCGTCGGCGCGCCGCGCCATCTCGCTCACGGCGGCGGCGGCGCGCTTCAGCGCGCCGAGGTCGCGCTCCGGCGCCGGCGCGCGGATGATCCCGACGAAGAGGTCGCGGTTCGGCGGATACCAGTTGACCTGCGCCCACTCGGCCCAGCGGTCGATCTCGGCGCGGCGTTTGAGATCCTCGGGCCAGAGCGCCGCCGCGGCCGCGTCGCCGAGCCTGCGGCCGGCCTCGGCGAGATGGCGCATGATCGCCGCCGACTCCCAGACGACGATCGGGTCGCCGAAGCGCCGGTCGACGAGCGCCGGGATCTCGCGGTGCGGCGAGAGCGCGGTGAATTCCGGGCTGTCGAGGCGTCCGAAGGGCCCGCCCGCGTCCTCGCGCTCGAAGGGCGTCCCGAGCTCGCCCAGGAGCCAGAGCGGCTTCTGCACGTTGACCGAGCTCGCGCGGCCCCAGAGCGTGAGCGCCGCGGCGGCGCCTTCCTGCGCGGCGTCGGCGCGCGCCTCCGCGTCGCCCTCCGCGGTCTTTTTCGACGAGAACAGGCGCATCAGATCGTCTCCACGATTTCATAGAGCTGCGGACGCCAGTCGACGCCCGGGATCGGCGGCGGTCCGCTCGACCAGAACTTGGCCAGGGCGTCGCGATAGGCCGCGGCGCCGCGCCATTCGAGAATGTTGACGTATTTCGAGCCTTCGCGGGCGTCCAAGCTGCGATGGAGCCGCGCCGAGACGAAGCCCGGCTGGGCGGCGATGAACGGTTTGGCGAGCCGCCACCAGCCGAGAAACGCCTCTTCGGCGGTCGGCGGCACGACGAAGCTGCTGATCATCACGACGACGCCGTCGCGGGACTCCGAGCCCCCGGACGCGCCTCTGGTCGATCCCGAGGCGCTTCTGGGCGCGCCGACGCCGAACATCCACATTGTCCTCTCCCATCAGCCTTTTCTTCGTCGCCGCGTCCTCGAGACGCCGCGGGCCGCCGGGCCCGCGTCTCTGGCGAAAGACTTGCATGCCGTTCTCGGCCGCGGGGGCCGGCGGCGCGGATCTTCTCAATGACCGAAACCGCGTGCGCCGTCGAGCCGCGCGCGCAGCGGCGTCGCGGAAGTCCGGCGGAGACGGCGTCTGCGGCGAAAAGGTTGCTTGCCGGCGGAAAGGCGGAGTAGATCGACGTGATTGACCGGACCGACCATCGCAGCGACGCCGAGCGTCGTCGGCCGGAGGGGAGGTCGAAGATGATCTTCGGCGCTCGGGTCGAACCTGCGGCGGTCCGCCGCGAGCACGCCGCGTTCCGGGACGCGCGCGAGGCCAGGATCGAGACGCGCAGGCGCCCGTCCGAGACGCAGGGGAAGGGGCTCGAGGCGCGCTGGAGGAGACCCGAGGCGCGTGGGAAGGCGCCTGAGACGCGCGGGAGCGGGGCTGGCGGCGGCGGGAGATACGCGAGAATGAGCCGGACGGAATACAAGACGGTGGCGATGCCGCAGCTCGTGCGCGGGCGGCGGCGGCGCGGCCAGAGCCGCGGCGAGATGATCGCCGAGACGCTCTCGCGCGTGATCAACGAGCAGAGCCAGTCCGGCTGGAGCTATGTCGGCGCCGACCACTTCCGCACGATCGAACGGGCCGGGCTGTTTCGGCCGGCCGAGGAGGTCGTCTACACCGTCCTCGTCTTCGAGCGGTCCGCGCCCGAGCGGCGCGAGCGCAAGGAGCCGCCGCTGCGCGCGGAGCCCGAGCCGATTCGCAGCCGCGAGCCGGAGATGCGTCCGCGCGGCCCGGCGCCGCGCCGCGAGAGCGTCGACGACGAGCCGGCGCCGCGCCGGCGTCCGGGCGAGTTCGTCCGCCGCCGGCCGACCTATGACGACCGATGAGCCGAAGGCGGTCCGCGGCTTGCGCGCCGTCGCCGCGGGCGGCTTCTGACGGCTAGTGTCCTGGATCTGTCGAGGCGGATGCGACGCCGATGACGCCGTCATCCCGGCTCTGCGCGCGTCGCGCTCGGCCGGGACGACAAGGGCGAGGTCGGCTCCATCAGAACCGATCAGACGATAGGCTCGCGGATCTGAGATTCGCTTCAGATCCGCGCCCGCTCCGTTGCGAATTTCGAAAGCGCGACACTAGCCGCCGACCGCTCGCCCCTCGTCCGGCGTCTCCAAGCTGAGCGAGAGCGCGTGCACCTTGTCGGCGAGCTCCTCGGCCAGGATCTTGTGAACGGCGCGCTGGCGCGTCACGCGGCTCTGACCGGCGAACGCCGCGGACACGATTCGCATCGCGAAATGGGTCTCGCCGCCCTCGCGCCATCCGCCATGGCCGCGATGCTGCTCGCTCTCGTCGACGATCTCGATCACGATCGGCGCCAGGCTCTCTTCGATCTTCCGCCGCATCGCGGCGGCGACAGGACCTTCCGACGTCATTTCAGTTCCTCGTTTCGACATGCGTTTCGCGGCGACGGACCCTCGCCGCCACTATATGTACGCATCGGCTCCAATGTTTGCTTGAGCGCGCCCTCGACTGCGCTAGAGTGTCGAGCCCGCAGATCGCGGCGCGAGCCGGCGGCGTCAGGGCGCTGCGCGGCGCAAGGAAGTGGTGGGCAATGAACAAACGTTCGCCTCTTTACCGGGACGTCAGCGTCACCGCCGACAAGCGTCGCCGCGCGCGGGAACGCGGCATGTCCGGCGCCTTCGGCCCGGGCGAAAAAGGCTGCGAATGGCCGGGCTGCGCCGAAAAGGCCGCCTACCGCGCGCCGAAATCGCCGGAAGCGCTCAACGAGTTCCGCTGGTTCTGCCTCGAGCATGTGCGCCTCTACAACAGCCGCTGGAACTACTACAAGGACATGAGCGAGGAGGAGATCCTCGAGAGCCAGCGCACGGATCAGCTCTGGGGGCGGCGCACCTGGCGATTCGGCCGCCCGGGCGGCGGCGGCGCGAGCGCCGAGCCGCATGCCGACGGCCAGGCTTGGCGGCGCTTCGGCTTCGAGGATCCGCTCGAGGTGCTCGGCGAGAAAGGCACGCTCAATCCGGGCGGGCGCGACGCCGAGGCGCGCGCGCGGCTCTTGCCGAAGGCCACGCGGCGGGCGCTCGATATCATGAGCCTTGACGCCACCGCGACTCGTCGCGAGATACGGTTGCGCTACAAAGAATTGGTGAAGCGCTACCATCCGGATCAAAACGGCGGCGACCGGTCCGAAGAACATCGTCTGCGCGACGTTCTACAGGCCTGGGACACGCTGAAAGACGATCCATCATTTTCGGATTGACCGCGCTTTTCAGCATGGGCGCGCGCCGCTAGGGTGCGCGCCGGCCTGGCGCGGCGCGATCGCGGCCGCGTCGTTTCAGGCGCAGATGTGAAAGGTTTCCTTTATGGCCGATGGAGACGCGCGCTTCTTGGCGGCGCCCGACGTCGAGATTGACGTTCGCGCCGTGTTCGGCGTCGACTTTGACATGAAGATCAAGGGTTTTTCCGAGCCGCAGCCCAACACGCCCGAGCTCGACGAGAGCTATCGGTTCGATCCCGACACGACGCGGGCGATCCTCGCCGGTTTCGGCTGGAATCGCCGCGTGATGATCCAAGGCTATCACGGCACGGGCAAGTCGACCCATATCGAGCAGGTCGCCGCGCGGCTCAATTGGCCGTGCGTGCGCGTCAATCTCGACAGCCATATCAGCCGCATCGACCTGATCGGCAAGGACGCGATCGTCATCCAGGACGGCGCCCAGGTGACGCGGTTTCAGGAGGGCGTGCTGCCCTGGGCGCTGCGCAATCCGGTCGCGCTCGTCTTCGACGAGTGCGATGCGGGCCGGCCGGAAGTGATGTTCGTCATCCAGCGCG
>CAZPTD010000335.1:0-4700 GCA_964588915.1 uncultured Neomegalonema sp.
CAGGACGAGCGTCGAGACCTCCGACACCGGCGGCGTGCTCGACGGCGCGCTCGACGCCTTCATGGCGGCGGCGCTCGCGCAGAGGGTCAAGGGCGAGGGCGCCGAAGCCGGCTGAAAGGCCCGGCGCGCCCGCCCCGACGAAGAGGGGAGGGCGTAAGATGCGGCCCGAGATCGAAAAACTCATCGAAGACATCGAGACGCGGATCGCGCGCGCCGAGGCGACCGGCGGCGAACGCGCCGCGCGCCGGATCGCCGAGATCGACGCGTCAGCGCAAGCGCCGGATTTCTGGAGCGATCCGGCGGCCGCGCGCGCGCGCCTGAAGGAGCGCCGGCGGCTGGAGCGCCGACTCGACACGCATCGGCGGCTCGCGGCGGATCTCAGCGATGCGGCGACGCTGATCGAACTCGGCGAAGCGGAAGGCGACGCCGCGACGGTCGCTGAGGGCGAGGCCGCGCTCAACGCGCTCGCCCGCCCGGCGGCGCAGGCCGAGATCGCCGCCGGCTTCGACGGCGCGCACGACTCCGGGCGCGCCTTCCTCTCCGTGCAGGCCGTGTCGCCTCGCGATCCCGATCGCCTTTGCGACTGGAGCGGCCGGCTCGCGCGGATGTATCGGCTTTGGGCGCATCGCCGCGGCTTTCGCGCCGCCCCGCTTCTGGACGAGCATGACGGTTTCGGGTCGGCGCGGTTCTTCTGTCACGTGTCGGGCGACGACGCCTATGGCTGACTGAAAGGCGAGACCGGTCTGCACGCGTTCAGGGCGGCGGCGCCCTTTCGCCGAGCGTCGAAGCCGTCGCGGTCCGTCGCCAGCGTGTCGGTCGCGCCCGATATCGACTCGGACGCGGCGGTCGGGCTCCACCCGCGCGATCTCGATCTCCGGATCGACCGCCGCCGCCTGCCTTGCTGCTGCGGCGGTCCGCGGCCGAACGTCTTCGTCCGTCATCGCCCGACGGGTCTAGCGGTCGCCGCGCATGCCGCGCCCGGCGACGACGCCGTCGACCTGGCGCTGCGGGCGCTGCGCGGCCAGCTCTATCTGCTCGGGCGGAGCGCGGAGGAGGGACGGCCGATCGCGCCGCCCGGCGCCGGCGCGCGCGTTCGCGACTACGCCGCCGATCCGAAGCCGCGCGTCGTCGACGCCGTCTCGGGCTTCGAGACCGGCGATCTCGCCGCGGTTCTGGAGGGAGATCTCGATCCGTTCATAGAGGCGGCGCTGTCGCGCCGCCAACGGGTCGAGGCTGGGTAGGTGAGCTCCAGAGGCGATCCGCGCCTCCGGCGGACGTGGAGGCGCCGTCTCGGGACAGGAGGTATCGAAGCGCGCCGGCCCGGATCAGCTCTCGCCCGAGCCGACGCTCATGGTCGCGGCGCCCGGCGCGGCGATCTTGCGCGGCTGCGAGCCCGTCTGGCTGATCGGGTCCTCCGAGCGCTGCACCGAGCCCTCGAACTGGGCGCCGGACTCGATGGCGATGTTCTTGTGCAGGATGTCGCCCTCGACCCGCGCCGTCGAGGAGAGGCGGATCTTCTGCGCCCGCAGCCGTCCGATCACGCGGCCGTTCACCACCACGTCGTCGGCGACGATCTCGCCGCGCACGAGCGCGTTCTGGCCGATCGTCAAGAGATGCGAACGAATGTCGCCCTCGATCGTGCCCTCGATCTGCATGTCGCCGGTGGTCTCGAGATTGCCCTTGATCACGAGGTCCGAGGAGATGATCGACGGGGCCGGCTTCGGCTGCCGCCCGACCGGCGCTCCCATCGGCGCGCTTTCATGGTGCCGGGGCGGCTGCGCGTGCGGAGCGTGCGTGTCGCCGTAGTCCGGGTTCGACGGGTCGATCGGGTCGTTGATTTTGCTTTTAGAGAACATCCTGTCCAGCCTTGATGTATGGCCACGGGTTGACCGGCTTGTCGTAGTACCGGATCTCGTAGTGGAGATGCGGGCCGGTGCTCCGCCCCGTATTTCCGATTCGTCCGATCAACTGTCCGGTCGTCACTTCGTCTCCAGGCGAGACCAGCACCTCGCTGAGGTGAGCGTATCTCGTCTCATAGCCGAAAGGATGGCGAATCCTGATCAGATTGCCATAGCTCCCTCGCCGTCCGGCGAAAATAACCCTTCCAGCCGATGGCGCGTAGACAGGCGTGCCGATCTCCGCCGCCAAGTCAAGGCCCGCATGCATCGCCCAGCGTCCTGTGGTCGGATGGCGACGCGGACCGAAGCCGGAGGAGCGCCGATGGGTGTCGCGAACCGGATGCGCGATCGGCAGGCGATCGAGCGCGATCCGAATCGCGTTGGCGCGCTGCAGCCGATCGAGGATCCGAGCCGCGGCCTCCTCGTCGAGCGGAAAGCCGCGCGCCGCCTCCGGAATGCGGTAGACGATCGGCACGAACGGGCCGCCTTCGCCGCTATAGGCGCGCTCGATGTCCTGGATCAGCGCCTCGACGTCGATATCGGCGCTCTCGAGGATGCCCTCGAGCCGGAGCAGGCTCGCTTCCGTCGCCTCTTCGATCTGACCGAGCACGAGCGCCTGATGCGAGCGGATGTCTTCGATGTCCTGGGACAGCTCCTCGACCTCGGAGGACAGGCTGAGGATGGTTTCGCGCGCCTCGTCGCGCTCCTGCGTCGTCGTCTCGAGCGCGCCGACGAAGTCGTCGAGGTTCTGCCGGCGATCCTCGGCCGTCTGCTGCGCCGTGGAGAGCTGCTGCTCGAGATCGAGAACGCGGCGGCGCAGATCTTCGAGCTCGCGCAGCTTCTCGTTGCGGTCGCGGATGACGTCCTCGAGCCGCCGGCGCGCGGCGTCGAGACGGCCCTGGAGCACCTGCTCGACGCCGGTCAGGCTCGCCCGCTCGCCGACGATGTCGTCGGTCTGCGACAGGATGTCGGTGAGCCGCCGCTCGCTGTCGGCGAGCTCGGCGCGCAGACGTTCGTTGCGGTCCGTCAGAACCCGGATGCGCTCGTCGCGCTCGCGCGTCGCGTCGGCGACGACCGAGCTGCTGGCGACGATCTGCTCCTCGGCTTCGAGCGTTCTGAAGGCGAGGCTGGCGACGAAACCGACGAGCCCGAACGCGAGGACGGCGCCGATGAACTGAACGCGCGGCGAAAGCGTCACATAGCGCATCGCTCCCTGGCTGCGGACATAGATCTCGCGCTCTGGGAAGAATCGCAGATAGATTTCGCGCAAACGAGACATCATGTCAGACGGCACCCGTCCCCATCGTCGGCCCATCGCCTGCGACGCGCGTAGGACGCGTCATCCGGGTTTGGCGCAGGCAATGCTTGTTTCAGACCGCTCTCGCCCTGGAGCCTCCTAGCTCTTCGCATCCGTGCAAGCAAGGCTGTTTTTCCACAGTAAAACAGTGCGATGCAACGCCGTTACATTTGAAGTTATAGGCGATTATCGTTATTGGTTTGCTAACGGCCAATAAAAATCCAAAGGCAACCCAGCCTCCGTCCGTTTTTGGTCGTTAAATGGCGGCTTGAGAACGCCGTCGAAATACCGGCGGACGAGCGTGTGAAACGTCGCTTTTGGATCGCAATCGCGCCGCCCGCAAAGAAAATGAAACCATTTAGAACCATAGGCGACATGCCCGACCTCCTCGGCGTAAATCACCTCTAAAGCCGCGGCGGTCTCCTCGTCGCCGGCGTCGCGAAAAAGCGAAATCATGTTCGGCGTGACGTCTAGTCCTCGCGCCTCGAGCACCATCGGAACGACCGCGAGGCGCCCGATCACGTCTTCCTTTGTCGCCTCGGCCGAGCGCCACATTCCGGCATGCGCCGGCAAATCGCCGTATTGCGCGCCCATGGCCGCGAGACGCTCCGAGAGGAGCTGAAAATGCTTCGACTCCTCGTCCGCCGCCTTGGCCCAGTCGTCGTAAAATCCGCGCGGGAAAGAAACACTGCGAAACCGCGCGACGACGTCCCAGTGAAGGTCGATGGCGTTGAGCTCGATATGCGCGATCGCGTGTAGCAGCGCGATCCGCCCCTTCGCGGAGCCCGGCCGCCGCTTCGGCATCGCTCTCGGATCGAGGAGCTCGGGCTTCTCGGGTCGCGCCGGCGCGTCCGGCGGATCGGCCGGTCCGCCGATCTCGAGCGCGCCCGCGAACCAGGCTTTCGCCAGCGCTCGGCTCGTCGCCGCCTTTCGCCAAGGATCCGCTATGCGCAGAACCGCCTCGGCGCCGGCCGTCAGGCTCTCGAAGCGCGGCGCCGCGAGCGGCGGCTCAGCCAACGGCGTCGCCCGTGCGGAGCCGCGCCGCGCGCGCGGCGCGCAAACGCTCGAAATCCTCGCCGGCATGGTAGGAGGAGCGCGTGAGCGGCGTCGCCGACACCATGAGAAAGCCCTTGGCGTAGGCGAGCCGTTCGAACTCGGCGAACTCGGCCGGCTCGACATAGCGCGCCACCGCGTGATGCTTCGGGGTCGGCTGCAGATACTGTCCGATCGTCAGGAAATCGACGCCGGCCACCCGCATGTCGTCCATCACCTGCAGGACCGCCTGGCGCGTCTCGCCGAGCCCGACCATGAGGCCGGACTTCGTGAACATCGCCGGGTCGAGCTCCTTCACCCGCTCGAGCAGACGCAGGGAGTGATAGTAGCGCGCGCCGGCCCGAACTACGGGATAGAGGCCGGGCACCGTCTCGAGTTTGTGGTAGAAGACGTCCGGCCGCGCCTCGACGACGATTTCGCGCGCGCCGTCCTTCTTCAGGAAGTCCGGCGTC
>CAZPTD010000336.1:0-4663 GCA_964588915.1 uncultured Neomegalonema sp.
TCGAGCGCGTGCTCCGCGTCGATGAACGCGCAGACGCCGCCCTTCTTCTGCTGCTCGGCGATCACATGCAGCGCCAGCGTCGTCTTGCCCGAGCTCTCCGGACCGAACACCTCGATGATCCGCCCCTTCGGCAGCCCGCCGACGCCGAGCGCGATGTCGAGGCCGAGCGAACCGGTCGACACCGTGTCGATGTCCATCGTCTCGTTCTGGCCGAGCTTCATGATCGAGCCCTTGCCGAAGCTGCGCTCGATCTGCTGCAGCGCCGCCTCGAGAGCCTTGCGCTTATCCATGTCGTCGCTCTCCACAAGCGGTCCGTCGCGATCGTTCGAGGAAACAACCCGAATCGGCCGTGATGCTGCTGGTGCGGTCATGCTCGTCGCCCCTTTTACGATATTTCATGCCCCTGCGGCCTGTCTACGCCTGCGTCCGGCCGCGAGGACGGCGTCTCGACCTGAAATGTATGCGAAATGTTCGCGCTCTCGCAAGAACAAATTGTGTCCACCGTAAAAACTTTTCACGAATATGCCGCGTCGATCATTCCGCCCCCAGCGCTTCGGCGACGGCGCGATAGAGATCCGGCAGACGAAACGGCTTCTGCAGGACGCCGAATTCGCGCCGCTCGGCGAAGGCGTCGTCCAAGGTCTCCGCGAAATTGTCCCGCGCGTAGCCGGTCATGAAGACGGTGCGCATCTCCGGCCGCCGCGACCCGAGCGCCTTCAAGACCGACGGTCCGTCCATATCCGGCATGACGACGTCGGAGAGCATGAGATCGATCTCGCGCGCCGCGTCCTCGAGCACCTCGAGCGCCTCGCCGCCATCGGCCGCCTCGATCACCTCGTAGCCGCGCTCGCGCAGCGCCGTCGCCGCCATGTTGCGCACCGAAGACTCGTCCTCGACGAGCAGGATGACCCTCTTGCCCGGCGCCGCCGCGGCGACCCGCGCCCGCTCGGCGGCGGCGCGCTGCGCCTCCTCATGGGCGCGGACCGTCTCATCGGCGCAGCGCGGCAGGAAGATCGAGAACATCGCGCCGCGGCCCGGCGCGCTCTCGACGAAGAAATAGCCTTGGCTCTGCTTGACGACGCCATAGGCCATCGAGAGGCCGAGGCCGGTGCCCTTGCCGATCTTCTTGGTGGTGAAGAAGGGCTCGAAAATGCGCGCCTGGATCTCGGGCGGGATGCCCTCGCCTTCGTCGATCACGTCGAGCCGGACGTATTGTCCGGGCGGCATCGTGAAGCTCGGCCCGTATTGCGGCGTCTCGAACGCGGCGTTCGAGGTGCGCACGACGATCTTGCCGCCCTTCGGCATCGCGTCCTTGGCGTTGACGACCAAGTTCGTGATCACATGGCCGAGATGGTTGACGTCGACGAGCACCGGCCAGAGCTTCTCGGCGAGGTCGCGCTGAAGGAACCATTTGTCCGAAAGCGCGCGGTTCAGCATCATGCTGATGTCGGAGACGACCTCGGTGAGATCGGCGACCGTCGGCTCGAGATGCTGCTTGCGCGAATAGGCGAGGAGTTGGCGCACGAGCGTCGCCGCCCGCTGCGCGCTCTGCAGGATCATCTGCAGCTCCTGCGCGTCCGGATCGTCGGCGGTCTTGCGCGCGATCAGCATGTCGCAGCCGCCGACGATGACCGCGAGCATGTTGTTGAAGTCGTGCGCGACGCCGCCGGCGAGCACGCCGATCGCCTGCATCTTCTGGGCTTGCGCGACGTTGCGCTCGAGGCCGCGGCGCTCGGACGCGTCCTGAAGGAAGGCGACGACGCTCGGCGCGCCGCCGCGCGCGGCGTAGGGCCGGAAGGCGATCTCGACGTCTCGCGGCGGCTGGCCGTTCGGTCCGACCGACGGATCCGTCGACGCCCAGGCGGCGATCAGGGTCGCGTCGGCGCCGCGTCCGCCCCGAAGCGCCGCGCTGAAGGCGCGGCGCACGCGCTCGGCGTCCTTCTCGTCGATCCAGTCGAGCAGGTGGTCGCCATTGGCGCCGGTCGCCGGGCTCTCGCCGCCGAGGGCGGCGAACATCCGCTCCGCGGCGAGATTGGCGGCCTCGATCCGCCCGTCGCCGTCGAGGACGAGCACGCCGTAGGGCGCCGATTCGAAGATCCCGACGCTGTCGTCGCCGGCCTCGATCGCGTCCGTCGACGGCCGGCGCGTCCCGGCCGCGGCGGCGACGCCGACCGTCTCGCCGTTATGCCCGAGCGGCGCGGTGAGGACGGCGACCTCTCTCGGAGCGCCGGGCGCGCCGATCAGGCGGCTGCGCGTCGCATGGCCGCCAGCGGCGGCGAGGACGGTCTCGGGCAGCACCGTGCGCAGCGACAGCGGTCCGGCGTCGGCCCGCGCGCCGAGCCAGCGCGCGAAGATGCGGTCGTATTCGATGAGGCGGCCGGTCGCGTCGACGCGGAACCAGCCGATCTCGGCGGCTTCGGCCGCCGGGCCGCCCATCCGCGCCGGCGCCGCGGCGCCGATCGACGCTTCGGCGCGCGGGCGCTCGGGCCGCAGCGCCTCGACGGCGCCCGGCGCCGGACTCTGGCTCGCCAGCGCGAGGCCGCCGCCGATCGGCCAGACCGTGATCGCCGCTTCGGCGCCCGACCGCGTCTCGATCATCTTCTCCGCCGGCCGGCCGCTCAGAGCGGCGCCGAGCAGGCGGTAGACGATCTCGTCGGCGGCGGACGCGCCGTGAAGGAGATCCGTCGCGCGCGCCGGCGCCCGACCGCCCGAGAGCTTCCGCGCCGCCGCGTTGACGGCGACGACCCGGCCGAACCGGTCGATCGCCGCCATCGGATCGGCGACGGCGTCGATCAGCGCGCGCGCCTCGCCGCTCTGCGCCCACTCCGTCGCGTCGTTGCGCCGCGCCAGGCGCTCCAGAAACCCGTAGACGCCGAGCCCGCCCGCGGCCGCGGCGCCGGCGAGCAGCGCCACCGTCTCGAAGGGCGATCCGCTCGACGCGGCGAGCCCGCAAAAGACGACGCCCACCGAAAGGCCGGCCGCCGACGCCCAGAGCGGCACCGGCACCTCGACGCTCCTCGGCGTCAGCGTCTCCGGCGTCCGCCGGCGCGGCCGCCGCAGCCTGAGCGCCGAATATCGCGGCTCCGTCCGCTGCATCCCTCTGCCGCCTCCGTCGCGCTTCACATCATCTACTCCTCAATAAGAGATATAGCGTTATCGACCGCGCGTGGCGCCAGATCTTCGAAGAAGCGCGACGAAGAATCCGTCGGTCTGATGCAAGGAGGGCGCGATCAGGGTCGCGCCGCCGGAGGCGGACGGCCCGGCGGGCGGCGCGCCGTCGAGGTCGGCCTCGGCCCAGGCGGCGGCGAGATCGGCGGGTTCGAAGTCCGGCCGTCGGTCGAGAAACGCGGCGATCCGATCCTGGTTCTCGGCCGCGAGGAGCGAGCAGGTGACGTAGACCAGCCTGCCGCCCGGGCGCACGAACCTCGCCGCGGCGTCGAGCGCCTCGGCCTGCGCCGCCGCGAGCGCGTCGAGCCTGCCGAGGTCGGTCGTCCATTTCGCGTCCGGATTGCGCGCCCAGGCGCCCGAGCCGGTGCACGGCGCGTCGACGAAGACGAGATCGGCGGCGTCTGCGACGGCGTCGAGGTCGCGCCGGTCGAGGATCTCGGCGCCGACGCCGGCGCGCCGAGCGCGTTCCGGCAAATCGGCCATGCGCTCGGGATCGACGTCAAAGGCGAGGAGCCGCCCCTCCCCGGCCATCTCCGCGCCGAGCGCCAGCGTCTTGCCGCCGGCGCCGGCGCAATAGTCGAGCGCGATCTCGCCGGGCCGCGCCCCGGCCAGCAGCGCCGTCGCTTGGCTGGCGGCGTCCTGCGGCTCGACCCAACCCGCCTCGAAGACGTCGACGCCGGCCAGTCGGACGGGCTTCGAAAGCCGAATGGCGGTCGGCGCGAGCGGCCCGGGCGCCGCGTCCACGCCCTCGGCGGCGAGCCGATCGAGCGCCACGGCGCGATCCGCCTTCAGACGGTTCACGCGAAGATCCGCCGCGCCGCGCTCGCGCAGCGCCCGGATCTCCGCCGCGGGCTCCGCGACCGACCGCGCGAGCGCGTCCCGAAGCGCCGGCGGAAAATCATGGAGAACGGCGTCGGCGCGCGCCAGGCGCTCGGCGGCGCGGGAGAGGCGCGTCGCCTCGGCGTCGGCGAGCGGCGCCGGCTCGTAGCGTCCGCCGGCGAAATAGCGCTCGGCGATCGAGCCGGAGGTCTCGCCCGCGTCGAGGAGCAGCGCGGCGATCAGCATCCGCGCCCGATCAGCCGGCGGCGCCTCGACGGCGGCGCTCGCCCAGAGATACGAGCCGCGGCGACGCAACGCGCGATAGACGAGATCCGCGACCGCCCGGCGATCCTTGGCACCGGCGTAGCGCGCGCCGCGGCCCCATTCCGTCAGTCGGCCGAGCGCCGTCGGCCGGCCGGCGGCGAGGTCGACTTCGATCGCGGCGAGCACCTCGATCGCCGCCTGAGCCCGAGCCGCCAGGCGCATGCGCGCCGCCTAGGATCCGGGCCGATAATTCGGCGCCGCGCGCGTGATCGTCACGTCGTGGACATGGCTCTCGCGCAGTCCCGCCGCGGTGACCTTCACGAAGCGGCAGCCGCCGCGCATCGCGTCGACGGTGCGGCAGCCGGTGTAGCCCATCGCCGCCCTCAACCCGCCGACCATCTGATGCAGGATC
>CAZPTD010000337.1:0-4645 GCA_964588915.1 uncultured Neomegalonema sp.
CATCTTGAAGTTCTCGATGCCGCGGAACAGCACCGCCAACATCAGGAACGGCAGGATCCGCGGCAACGTGATGTACCAGAATTTCTGCAGAGAGTTGGCGCGGTCGATCTCCGCCGCCTCGTAGAGGTAATTCGGGATCGAGCGCAGGCCCGCGAGACAAAGCAGCATGATGTAGGGCGTCCACATCCAGGTGTCGACGATGATGATCGCCCAGGGCGCCAGCGACACCGAGCCGATCATGTCGAGCGGACCGGTGTTGGCGAAGAAATCGGTGATGTAGGAAAAGATGCCGATCTGCGGCTGATAAATATAGGTCCAGAACACGCCGACGACCGCCGGCGACAGCATCATCGGAATGAGGATGATCGTCGTCCAGAAGGTCGAGGAGCGGAAGGCGCGGTTGATCAGCAGCGCGAGGCCGAGCCCGATCGCGACCTGGATCGCCATCGTCCAGATCACGAAATGCGCCGTCACCTGCATGTTGCTCCAAACGTCCTCGGAGCTCAGCAGGCGCTCGTAGTTGCGCGTGCCGATCCACCTGACTTCGCGGCCGGGCTGGTTGCCGCGGTAGTTGGTGAAGGAGAGATACACCGTCCACAAGAGCGGAAAGATGTTGATCGCGAGCAGCAAAAGGATCGTCGGCCCGATGAAGAGCCAGGCGATGGCGCGATCGGAGAGCCCGCGGATCCGCGCGGCGAAGCCGGGCGGCGTCGCCGCCGCGGCTCGATCGGCCGCCCTATCGATGAAACCCGTCGACATGTCTCGAAAGCGCCTTTCAGGTCGCCGCTGAAATCACCGTCGCAGACGGCCGAGCCCGTGATCCGACCGGCTCCGCGTCGCGACCGGCCGCTCTCGCGGCCGGACGCGCGCCGCTGGTCGACGGCTATCAGAGCTTGCCGTCATCCTCGAAGGAAACGGTCCAGTCGTCGATGAGCTTGTCGAGCGCTTCTTGCGCCGTGCCCTGGCCGGCGACGACGTAGTCGTGGAGCCGCTGCTGCATGGCCAGCATCAGCTCGGCGTAGATCGGCTCCTGCCAGAAGTCCTGGACGACGGCCATCGCCTCCAGAAACTCGCCGGCGAAGGGCGTCGAGTCCTCGAAGCCGGGCGCCTCGAGCACCGAGCGGTGCACCGAATAGCCGCCGAGCTCCCACCACTTGGCCTGAACGTCCGGCTGAGCGAACCAGGCGATGTACTGCAGCGCCTCTTCCTGGTTCTCGGAATAGGCGACGACCGACATGCCTTGGCCGCCGAGCGTCGACGCCTCGACCACCTGGCCGGGATTGGCGAAGAAGCCCGACCGGCCGCCGCCGACCGCTTCGTCCTTGTCGATGCCCGGGAAGAAGGCGAACCAGTTCATCTGCATCGCCACGGTGCCGGAGCGGTAGGCGTCGAGATTGGCGACCATATAGGCGTCCGAATGGCCCGGCGGCGTGCAGCACTCGTAGAGCGCGCGATAGAACTCGAGCGCCTCGACCGCGCCGGCCGAGTTCACGGCGCCGTCCATGCTGTAGGAGCCGGGCTCGGTCTCGTACCCGAAGCCCCAGGCGTAGAGCGCGGCGGTGACGCCCATGGTGATGCCTTCCGAGCCGCGCTCGGTGTAGATCGCGACGCCGTAGCGGGTCTCGCCGTCGATCTCGCGCCCTTGGAAGAACTCGGCCACTTCGCGCAGCTCGTCCCAGTTCTCGGGAATGGTCAGCTCGCGCCCGGTCGCCTCGAGGAAGGCGGCGCGGATGTCGTCCCGCTCGAACCAGTCCTTGCGATAGACCCAGCCGAGCGCGTCGCCCATCGCCGGCAGCGCGTAGAAGTTGTCGGAGCCCTTCGGCCAGGTCGAATAGGCGTAGACCGCGGCCGGCAGGAAATCGTCCATCGAGATGCCCTGCTGACCGAAGAAGTCGTTCAGCTGGACGTAGTGGCCGTAGGTGGCGCCGCCGCCGATCCACTGGCTGTCGCCGATCATCACGTCGCAGAGCTGACCGCCCGAGTTGAGTTCGGTGAGCATGCGATCGGCGAAATTCGTCCAAGGAACGAGTTCGAAATTGACGGCGATGCCGGACTCCGCCGTGAAGTCTCTGGAGAGTTCGGCGAGCGCCGAGGCCGGATCCCACGCCGCCCAGCAGACGGTGATCTCTCGGTCTTGCGCGGAAGCGCCGCTGACGCCGAGCGCAAGGAGCGCGCCGGCGACGGCGCCGGTGGTCAGAAATCTCATCTCAATCCTCCCGACTGCGCTGGCCGCCATTTTCGGCTCATCGGCCGCGGCTAGCAGACCGGCGTAGGCGGACAGCTCCACTAAACTTTTCGCCGGATCGGTTTAGTCATACGCTCAAGCTAAACTCTGTCAAGGCCCGAGCCGCACCTGCCCGCGAGATTCCCGGCCACCGCAAAGAACGATAATTGCGGATTTTCGCCGACGCCGACCGTCGGATTGCGCTGATAACGGCTCAAACATGCCGATCAGCGCATCAAGCGCACGCGCCGCGACCATCGATTTTTCGGACCGCCGCTTAGATAAACTAAACTAAAGCCCGAAGGCCGAACCCATGTCGACCAGAGCGCGCCTGTGGCCGGGCGGCGGATTCCGGGCGGCGGCATCCCGACCTTGAAAGAGGACCTCGAAAGGGCGCAATACGACATCCGCCAGATCGTAGAATCACAACGCGAGCCTGGCGATTCGTCGCCGCCACAGCGCGATTCTTCGCACCTGTCGGCGGCGTTGGGGATCCATCTCTGGGAGGACGCATGTTGAAGATCAAGATCCGAGCGGCCGCGGTCGCCTCGGTCGCCGCACTCGCCGCGACGGCCGTTCAAGCCCAGGAGCACGTCTTCAAGTTCCACCATTTCGTGCCCGAGCATTCGGCGTCGCAGACCGAGATGATCGAGCCCTGGGCGCGGCGCGTCGAGGAGAACTCCGGCGGCCGCGTCCGCATCGACATTTATCCGCGCATGGCGCTCGGCGGCCGTCCGCCGGAACTCGCCAGCCAAGTCCGCGAGGGCGTCGTCGACCTCGTCTGGACCGTGAACGGCTACACGCCCGGCGTCTACCAGATGAGCGAAGTGGCGGAGCTGCCCTATCTCCAGCCGTTCTCGCTCAGGGCCGCGAATCTCGCGCTCTATGATCTCTTCCAGACCGACCTCAAGGACGAATACGTCGATGTCGAGGTCATGTGGATCCACGTCCATGGCGGCCAGGGGCTGCATATGCGCGACGCGCCGGTTCGGGACCTCGACGATCTCGCCGGCCGGCACATTCGGATTCCGAGCCGCACCGGCGCCTGGATGATCGAGGCCCTCGGCGCGATTCCGGTCGGCATGCCGATCCCGGAGTTGCCGCTGGCGCTCGACCGCGGCGTCGTCGACGGCGCGTTCATCTCGTGGCACATCATTCCGGAACTCAGCCTTCAGGATCACACCGAGCACCAGATCGAAGGCCATGACGGCGCCCGCTTCGGCACCATCGTCTTCCAGGTCTCGATGAACAAGGAGCGCTGGGAGTCGCTGCCGCCGGACATCCAGCAGGCGTTCCGCGACGCGTCCGACCGCGATTGGTGGGGCGAGGTCGGCGACATCTGGGCCGTAACCGACGCCGCCGGCCTCGACGTCGCGACCGACGCGGGCAACGAGCACTTCTATCTCAGCGAAGAGGAAACCGCCGTTTTCCGCGATGCGCTCGAGCCGGTCATCGATCGATGGATCGCCGATGTCGCCGAGTCGGGAATCGACGGCGCGTCGCTGGTCGAGCGCTATCTCGAGCTCGCCGAGTCGTATGACGAAGCCGAGTAGCGGCGCCGGCGCATGAGAAAAGCGGAGCGCGCCGCCGCGCTCCGCTCGAGAGTCGCGCCGAGAGGGCGGAGCCGCCCACACGCGCGCGACCGGCTCAGGCGGGATCGAACAGGAAGGAGTTCATCACCATGACCCAGGCCGCGGCGAAGTCGTTAACGAATTTCGCGTCGCCGGCGCTGCAGCCATAGACCTCGGCGATCGCCCTGAGTTCGGAGTTCGAGCCGAAGACGAGGTCGACCCGCGTGCCGGTCCACTTGACCGCGCCGCCGTCGCGGTCGCGGCCCTCGAACAGGTCCTGGGCCTCCGAAGCAGAGCTCCAGACCAGGCCCAAGTCGAGCAGGATGAAGAAGAAGACGTTCGAGAGCGACTCCAGCCGGTCGGTGAAGCCGCCGTGCTTCGAACCGCCGACATTGGCGCCGAGCACGCGCAGTCCGCCGACGAGCGCCGTCATCTCCGGCGCGGTCAGGCCGATGAGCTGCGAGCGGTCGACCAGCATCTCTTCGGGCGCGATCGTATAGGCGGCCTTCGCGTAGTTGCGGAAGCCGTCCGCCTGCGGCTCGAGCGGCTCGAAGGAGCCGGCGTCGGTCTGTTCTTCGGTCGCGTCCATGCGGCCCGGCGCGAACGGAACCGTCACGCTATGGCCGGCCTTCTTCGCCGCCGCCTCGACGGCCGCAGAGCCGCCGAGCACGATCAGATCCGCGAGCGAGACCTTCTTGCCGCCCGACTGGGCGCCGTTGAACTCGGTCTGGATCTTCTCGAGCGCCGCCAGCGCCTTCGAGCGCCGCGCAGGCTCGTTCACGGCCCAGTCCTTCTGCGGCGCCAGACGGATGCGCGCGCCATTCGCGCCGCCGCGCTTGTCCGAGCCGCG
>CAZPTD010000338.1:0-4641 GCA_964588915.1 uncultured Neomegalonema sp.
ATCGAAGTCGTGTTCGATTTCAATGATAAGCTGAAGTCGATCTCCCGCGGATACGCCAGTTTTGACTACCAGATCGAGGGCTACGAGGCGGGCGATCTGGTGCGCATGTCGATCCTCGTGAATGCGGAGCCCGTCGACGCGCTCGCGACCATTGTCCACCGCAGCCAGGCGGAGCGGCGCGGGCGGAGCATGTGCGAGAAACTGAAGGAGCTGATCCCGCAGCACATGTTCCAGGTGCCGATCCAGGCGGCGATCGGCGGCAGGATCATCGCGCGCGAGACGATCCGAGCGCTCCGCAAGGACGTCACCGCGAAATGCTACGGCGGCGACGCGACGCGGAAGCGCAAGCTCCTCGACAAGCAGAAGGCCGGCAAGAAGAAGATGCGGCAGTTCGGCAAGGTCGACATTCCGCAGGAGGCGTTCATCAACGCGCTCAAGATGGACGAGTGATTTCTCTCGTCGCTCCGAGGCCGCGCAGGCGCGCGCCGGACGGGCCGAGGGCGCGGCGTGATCGGGCCGGCGACCGTCAATCGATCTCGACCTGGCCGGCGCGGTTCTTGAGGAGCGAGATCACGCCCTGGCCGGCGGCCAGCAAGCCGTCATCGTAGAGCGCGTATTCCCGGACGACGCCGCCCGTGTCGTCCATGTCGCGCGCCTCGTCGCCGGGATCGCCGCCGATCGCGCGGGCGACATGCGACGTCACCTCGACCACGATGTCGGAATGGCTGGCGTAGTCCGAGTTGCGCTCGGCGACGTCGAAGGAATAGCGCCGCGGCCCGAGATTGCGCTGAACAATGTCGCCGATCTCCGGGCGCCGCTCGCTCGGGCGGTAGCCCCAGAAGGGCCTGTCTCCGAGATCCAGAAACCGCGCCCGGATCGCGTCATGGACGAAGACCGAATGCATGCCTGACGCCTTGAAGCCGCGATAGGCCGGGCCGGCGCGAGCGACGACGAAGGAGACGAACGCCGCCGACCACGGGATCGGCTCGCCGGAGGGTCCGCGGCTGCGCCCGTCATGGGGCAGGCCGAGCAGCTCCCACATGTCGCCGACATAGCCGCAATAGGGCGCGCTCGCGGCGTCGCCGCGGCCCTTGTCGAAGCGCAGCCACTCCTCGATCGCCCGCGCGAGGAGCGTCTCGACCTCCGGCGCGCGCGGCGCCCGCAGATAGCGCCGATGGACGACGCCGCGCGCGCCGCCCAGCGCCACGCGCCGCCATCCCTCGGCGTCGGCCGCGCCGAGATCGAGGAGCGGCTCGCCGATGGTCAACTCGCGCAGGATCTCGCCCATCGGCGCGGCGCGGAAGTTGACGCCGTCCGTCGACGCGTAGGCCGGCGCGCCGGCGTCGGGCCCGTCGAGGGCGACGCGCGCGCCGCCGAGCACCGCGTCCTCTTGCGCCGCGCCGCCGACAAGCGCGCCGGCGCCGGCGCCGGACAGCCGAAACGCGCCGAGGCGGCCGAGCTCCCAGCCGAGCGCGTTGCGGTGATAGACGACGCCGGAGCCCGGATGCGTCTCGGCAGGCGGAACTTGCCGCAGCGCCCAGAGGCCGGAGCGGAAGAAATCTTCCGTCCCGTGATGTCCGGCGCGCATCGACAGCCACGCAAGGTCGATCAGCTCCTTGTCGAGGAGCCGCTTGAGCACGGCGCCGCCGCCATAGGCGCCGATGCGGAACCGGCCGCCGATCGCGGCGTTGATCGCCTCGAAAAAAGGCGCGATCCAACTGTCGATCTGCTTCGTCTTGCGGGCGCCGATGTCGAGATCGACGGCGAAGAAGAGCGCGCTTCCGTCCGGCTGGCCGATATGGTCGGCGAATTTGAGCGCGTGCTCCGCCGATCTGCGGCCGTTCTCGGAACCGAAATCCTTCTTAAGGTCGCGGTGGCGGTCTTGATAGACGGGCACGAGGTTGAAGCCGGCCGCCGACAGGAACTTCGCCTCTTTCTTGGTCATCGTCTTGGCGCGCCTGGTCGAGGCGTAGTAGCGGATGACGGTGTCGACGGCGTTTTCCTTGAGAAAGTCGAGGAAGGGCTCGGCCGCGGGCGCGTCGAGCCGGGCGTTGGTGTCGACGACGGACCAGCCGGCGGCGTCTTCGAACTCGCTCTCAAACGTCATGGCGCCCTCGTCCTCGGGCGGTCTTCTTCGGGCGATCATCGGCGCGGACCGCGCTCAGCGGATCCGGCAACGGTTCCGCGCCGCGAGCAGGAACAGCGTGATCAGGGTGACGCAAAGCAAGAGCTGCGCCATCCAGCCCTCGGCGTCGAAAGGCTCCGCCTCTTCCGGCTGATCATCCGGCGCGCAAGCCAGCCTGCGGCGGGATTGTGGCGGGATCGGGCCAGCGCGACGCCGTGGGCTCTTGGCGCGGCGCGCGCGAACGGCTTATTCTCGCGAGAGGAGAAGACGAGGCGAGCGGGAGCGGAGCCGATGCGGCGGATCAGGGCGGAAGCGATGGCGAGGGCGGCGGTCGCCGCGGCGGCGATCTTCGCGGCGGCGCCGGCGCCGGCGCAGGTCGCCAAAGAGGTCTTCGGCCGCGCCCCGGGGCCGGCCGAGGGCGCTTCGGAGGCCGTCGGCGGCTATGCGCGCGGTTGCATCCTCGGCGCGCAACAGCTCGCCGCGGACGGGCCGGGCTGGCAGGCGATGCGCCTTTCGCGCGACCGGCGCTACGGCCATCCCGACCTCATCGCCTTTATCGAGCGGCTTTCCGACCAGGCGCTCTCGCTCGGCTGGGGCCAGATGCTCGTCGGCGACCTGGCGCAGCCCGCGGGCGGGCCGATGCTCACCGGGCACGCCTCGCATCAGATCGGGCTCGACGCCGATATCTGGCTCATGCCGGCGCCGCGGCCCGACATGACCGCCGAGGAGCGCGAGACGCTCTCGGCCGTCTCCGTCGTCGCGCCCGACCGCCGCACGCTGACGCGGGACTGGACGCCGGTCCACGCGCTTCTGCTGAGGGCGGCGGCCGAGGACCCGTCGGTCGCTCGGATCTTCGTCAACCCGGCGATCAAGGCGCGACTGTGTCGCGATGAACGCGCCGCCGGGGCGAACACGGACTGGTTGCGCAAAATTCGGCCATGGTGGGGCCACAGTGCCCACTTCCATGTCCGGTTGACTTGCCCGGCGGACTCGCCGGCTTGCGTCGATCAAAACCCGCCGCCTCCGGGCGACGGATGCGAGGAGGTGCAGACATGGCTGACGGACGAAGCGCTGGCGCCGAGGCCTCCGCAGCCGCCGCGGCCGCCCTTGGACGTGTCGGATCTGCCGCCGGCCTGCCGAGCGATCGCGGACGCGCTCCGGCGCCGATGATCGCCGAGCGCCGTCGTCGCATCCTGCAAGGCGCGGCGAGAACGCTGCTCGCCGCAGGCCTCATCGCCTTCGGAACGCGGTTCGCCGACGCCGCCGCCGCGCGTCCGCTCGAGATCCGCGCGGAGCGGATCGCCGTCGCGCCGACGCTTCTGCCGGAGAACGTCGACTTCCTGATCGGCTACGAGCTCACCTCGGACGATCCGAGCTTCGGCGGCCTCTCCGGGGTCGAGGTCTCGGAGACGGAGCTCATCGCCGCGACGGATGGCGGCGACTTCATTACGGTTCGCGTGCGGCGGAACGACGCCGGCGCCATCGTCGCGATCGGCGAGGCCGACGTCGTGCCGCAGCTCGACATGCGCGGCGAGCTGTTCGGACAGGGCGCGGCGCGCGCCGAGGCCCTGGCGCGGGACGTCGTCTCGGGCCTCTACTGGACGGCCTACGAGCGCGACCACCGCATTCTCGGGCGCCGCGAGCTCGACGGGCCGGCGGTCGCCGAGATCAATCAGCTGCCGCGCGACGGGCTCGCGCCCTTCGGCGGCGTGCGCGCGCTGGCGGCGGCGCGCGATCGATCGGTCGTCGCCATCGTCGCCGCGCGCGTGCGCGACGAAGGCGAAGAGGCTGTCGACATCACGGGCCCGGTCGTCGGCTGGCGCCTGGCGATCGACCGCGCGGACCGGTTCGAGATCGAGCGGTCGGGCGGCTTCCGGCCGACGGGCGCGGATTTCGCGCCGGACGGCGTCTTCTACCTGCTCGAGACGAAGGGCGGCCCGGTGGGCGCCGGCGCGCTGCGCATTCGGCGGTTCTCCGCCGAGGCGATGCGCAACATCGAGGACGGCGCCGATCTCGGCGCCGGCGAGATCGTGCTCGAGCTGACCGAGGCGGCGCCGATCGGCCGGATGGAGGGATTGGCCGTCGACGCGGACGCCGACGGCCGCATCGTGCTCACGCTCGTCGCCGGCGACGGCGAAAACGCCGTGGTGCCGACGCGGCTTCTGCAGTTCCGGCTGCTCGACGGGCGGGTCGGCCAATAGCGCCGAGCCGGACCCGACCCGCGTCAGATCGCCGGCTCGTCGAGCAAGTACCGCGCGCGGATCTTCGCCCAGGCGTCTTCGGCGTTCTCGACGAATTCGAACAGCTCCAGATCCTCGGGCGCGATCGTGCCGGCGTCGCAGAGCGCCTCGAAGTTGACGACGCCGCGCCAGAACCGCTCGCCGAAAAGCAGGATCGGGACGGGCCGCATCCGCCCGGTCTGTATCAGAGTGAGCGCTTCGAAGAGCTCGTCGAGCGTTCCTAATCCGCCGGTAAAGAACGTAATCGCTCTCGCCCGCATCAGGATATGCATCTTG
>CAZPTD010000339.1:0-4630 GCA_964588915.1 uncultured Neomegalonema sp.
GGATATACAATCGCGGACGGGCGATGATTCCGAAGTTGATTGGGGTTCTGGATGATCATGCGGCCACCCGGTGCACGAATTATGATCCACGCCCCAATGCTTATCGCGCGGGTTTCGTCTTTCGTCGCGACATGGCCGAGCGGAAAGCGCAAGAACGCGAGCTGCTCGCGCGTGGTCGTGAACAGGAAATAGGACTGATCGCGCGACGGATCCGCCGCCCGATGCAGCTCCGGCCCGTTCGGCCCGTCGATCCGGCGCACATAGTGGCCCGTCGCCAGACAATCGGCGTCGAGATCGCGCGCGGTCTCCAAGAGATCGCGGAATTTCACGCGCTCGTTGCAGCGCACGCACGGAATCGGCGTCGCGCCGCCGAGATAGCTTTCGACGAAATCGTCGATCACGCTCTCTCGGAACCGGTTTTCGTAGTCGAGCACGTAATGCGGAAAACCGATCTCTTCGGCGACGCGGCGCGCGTCGTAAATGTCGCGTCCGGCGCAGCACGCGCCTTTTTTCGCCAAAGCGGCGCCATGATCGTAAAGCTGAAGCGTCACGCCGACGACGTCGAACCCGTCGCGCGCCAGCATCGCCGCGACGACGGAGCTGTCGACGCCGCCCGACATCGCCGCCACGACTCGCGTCTCCGAGGGCGGTTTTGCGAAGCCCAGCGCGTTGACAGCGCCAACTTTCACGGATCCGTCCTCGATATGTCCGTCTTCTCGCCTTTCGACGCCGTCCATCACTGCGCTTCCTTGCCTTGGCCCTGACATCTAATGCGCGGAGCGACGTTTGTTAAGAGTTGCGGCGGCGGCAAAACGCAAAACCGCCGCAACACCGGACAAATGTGAACAACATGGATACCTATTTTCTTCACGTCCGTTAGCGACTTCTGAAGTTTTAGCAAAAGACCGCTGAGCATTATTCAACGCTTTCTTCAATCCCGATCTGTATCCTGCAAATGCTGGATGAGGAGCAAGGGGTGAAATTCGCCATGACTGACTCTCAAAAACCGGTCGACTTCGTGATCGGCCCGGACGGTCAGAGACTCACGAAGGCCGACCTGCCGTCGCCTGAAACGCGCCGCTGGGTCATCCGCCGCAAGGCCGAAGTCGTCGCAGCCGTTCGCGGCGGGCTGATCACCAAGGAAGAAGCCTGCGAAACGTACGGCATCTCCGATGAAGAATTCGAAGGGTGGGTGCGCGCCATCGACCGTTTCGGCATGCAGGGCCTTCGCACCACCCGTCTTCAGAAGTACCGCGCGAAACTCTGAAGCCCTGAGAGCGCCGCGCCTCGACGCCGCGGCGCGCCCCAACGCGTCTCTCCTGCAACGACCGTCAGACCCGCCCGATCGGGCGGGTTTGACGTGTTTCGAGCCGCGGCCGTCCGTGCGCGGCCTGCGCGCCGGCCGTTCGGGCGCCTTGCGGCATTTCCGCGACAATCCGCGCCGCCCGCGCGCGCGGAAGCGCGGCGACCGCGCCTCGCTCATGGACATTGTCGCGCAGGAGGCGATGGTTCGGCTCACAGCTTGCATCGCCGCTCGAGGAGCGCCTGGTCGGCGACGACGACGCCGGCCCGTGGGCGATCGGCGACGCGCGCGATGAAGAGAGGGCCGAGCGATGGCGGGCGCAGCGAAACACCATTACCCCTGGCTCGATTGGATGCGCTTTCTCGCCGCCTTCGCGGTCTTGCTCGTCCATGCGCGCTCGCTCGCTTTCGTCGCCTATGGCGACTTGCCGGCGGAGCAGCAAACCCAGCTCGTCGCGGGCCTCTTCTTTCTCACGCGCATGGGCGACGAAGCGGTTCTGACGTTCTTCGTCTTGAGCGGCTTCCTGGTCGGAGGCCGCGCGGTCGAGCGCCTCGCCGACGGCTCCTTCCGCCCGCGCGACTACATCCTCGACCGTGTGAGCCGGATCATGACGCCGCTCGCGCCGGCGCTGGTCTTCGCCGCGATCGTCGGCGTCCTCTGGGGCCGCGGCTTCGACGCCGGTCGCTTCGCCTGCAACCTCGCGTCGCTTCAGGGCGTCTTCTGCCACCCATATGAGAGCAATGTGCCGCTCTGGTCGCTCGCCTATGAGATGTGGTTCTACATCCTCGTTTGGATCGCCGGGGCAGCCATCATCGCGCGGCGCTTCTCCGCCTGGACGGTGATCGGCCTCGCCTTAGGGCTTATCGTCTTCACGGAGCTCGACGCCTCCTATCTCTTCTGCTGGCTTGTCGGCGCAGCGGCCTACGGGTTCCGGCCAAACCGGCCGAGCGTCGTCGAATGGTTGGCGGCGCTGGCGCTGCTCGGAATCGGCACGGCGGGCGTGCAGATCGGGCTCGACTCCGATTCCATCGCCGTCGAAGAGCTGCGCGCCTGGGTCCCGCCCTACGAAGCCTCGCAGATCATCTGGTCGACGGGCGTGGCGCTGGTCATCCGCCAGCTCCTGACGCTCGCGCCGACGACCAGGCGCGGACAGGCGATCGACGCCGCCGGGACGCGTCTCGCGGCGTTCTCCTATTCGCTCTATCTGACGCACGCGCCGGTGATGGTCTCGATCGAGGAAGCCGGCTTCGCGCACGCGCCCTCCTTGACCCTCGCTTCGGTCGGTATGTTTTTCGCCGTCTGCGTCGTCTGCCTCGGCGTCGCCTGGCTCTTCTACGTCGCCTTCGAGCGGCATACCGGCGCGATCCGGCGGTGGCTGAAGGCGCGGCGCTTCTCGCTGAACGGCCGACGCGCCGGCGCGCCGGCCGGCGATCGGTCGGGTTGAAATTCATACGATGTGTCGACTTCGCACCAGTGCTACAGAATGGGCTGGATCTATTCGGCTTGTTGTGCTTTCAATCCCGATGTGGGCCAGATATAGTCGCAGCGCACCAGACACGCGTCGACGAGGGAAGAGGGAGCGCGAGAATCTTGCGCCGCGGAGCAGGCTTTTATTAACGGTTTCGCTCTAAATTCTTTCTCAACGCTGTTCACGTGACGCAGACGAGGGACCGTCAGATGCGCATTTTGCTAATTGAAGACGAAAGCACGATGTCAAGCGCCATCGAGCTGCTTCTGACCCAGGAAGGGTTTAATATCTACGCGACCGACCTGGGCGAAGAAGGTTTCGACCTGGCGAAACGGTTCGATTACGACCTGATTATTCTCGACCTCGGCCTGCCTGACGTCAGCGGTTACGAAGTGCTGAAGCGTCTGCGGCTGGCGAAGATCTCGACGCCTACGCTTATTCTTTCCGGTTACAACAAGATCGACGATAAGATCAAAGGCCTGACCTCAGGCGCTGACGATTACTTGACCAAGCCGTTTAACCGCGACGAACTCGTCGCCCGCATCCACGCGATCATTCGGCGCTCGAAAGGCCACAGCCAGTCGATCATCCAGACCGGCAACATCAAGGTCAATCTCGACGCCAAGACGGTCGAAGTCGACGGCGCGCGCGTGCACCTGACCGGCAAAGAATATCAGATGCTGGAGCTGCTCTCGTTGCGCAAAGGAACCACCCTGACCAAGGACATGTTCCTTAACCACCTTTATAACGGCATCGACGAGCCGGAGTTGAAGATCATCGACGTCTTCATCTGCAAGCTGCGCAAGAAGCTGTCGAACGCCAACGAAGGCAAGAACTATATCGAGACGGTTTGGGGCCGCGGCTACGTCCTGCGCGATCCCGAGGAAGACGAAGAACCTCACCCGGCCAAAGGCGCCGCCAGGGCCGACGCCCGCGAGCCGCTGAACGTCTAAGCCGCTCGACCGGTCCCTCAGAACCTGAACCCGTCGCTCCCGCGGCGGGTTTTTCTTTTGCGGCGAAGAGAGGCTGAGCGTGTCGCGGGCGGCGGTCGCTGCGACCCGACGCGGCGGCGCGATATAGGGCGCCCGAAAAAGAAACGCCGACGGCGTCGCCCAACGCCGCCGGCAACCTTGGGTCGACGCAATAGTCCCTCGCGCCGTCGACCCGGACCCCACAGCGCCGTCCGGACCAGCCGCCAACGCTTCGGTTTGTCTGGGTCGAACTTCTCGCACGCATGCCCGTTCCCGTCGCGTGAGAACGATCGAACTCCCAAGACTCGCTAGATCTTGTGGCGCCGGCGCCGCAAATTGACAGAAGCTTACCCGGCGAGCTTCGCCATCACTTCATCGGACATCTCGAAATTCGCCGTGACGGTTTGAACGTCGTCATCGTCGTCGAGCGCGTCGATCAGCTTCATCAGCGTTTGCGCCTGCTCCTCGTCGATCGGACTGGTGGTCTGCGGACGCCAGGCGAGCTTGGCCGAGGCCGCCTCGCCGAGGCTTTCTTCGAGGGCGGCGGACACGTCCGAGAGCGCCGAGGCCTCGCAATAGATCGTGTGGCCGTCCTCGGAGCTCTCGACGTCGTCGGCGCCGGCTTCGATCGCCGCCTCCATCACCCGGTCGGCGTCGCCGGCCTCGGGCCCGTATTCGATCGCGCCGACGCGGTCGAACATGAAGCCGACCGAGCCGGTTTCGCCGAGATTGCCGCCGTTCTTGCCGAAGATGCTGCGGACGTTCGACGCGGTGCGGTTGCGGTTGGCGGGCAGCGCCTAGACGATGATGGCGACGCCGCCGGGTCCGTAGCCCTCGTAGCGGATCTCCTCATAGGTCTCCGCGTCGCCGCCCTGGGACTTCTTGATC
>CAZPTD010000340.1:0-4624 GCA_964588915.1 uncultured Neomegalonema sp.
CCCATCCCCCGCCCCGGGCGGGGGGCCTCGCCCTGGGGGCGCCCGGGGCCCCCCCGCCGCCGCCGGCGGCCCCGCCGGCGGCGCCCGCCTCGATCGCCGCGGCGGCGGCGCCGAGCGTCCCATCCGCTCCGTCCGAGACGGCGCCGCCCGAGAGCGCGGAGACCGCAGGCGCGTCTTCCGATCCGGCGGCCGCGCCCGAAGCGACGAGCGCCGCGCCGCCGCCGCCCGTCGCTTCGGCGCCGGCGCCGTCCGCGTTCGCCGCGCAAGCGCCCGACGCGCCGGAGCCGGAGCCGAGCGCGTCCGATTTCAAACCCGCCGCGCCGGCCGCTCGGCGCCCGTCGGCGCTCAAGCTGATCGTCGTCGCGTCGGCGCCATGGGCGATCTTGGCCTATCTGACCCTCGCCTTTCTCTATTGGCTCGCGCGTTGGTTCGAGACCGGCGTGTCGCACAGCGTCGGGCCGCTCGGCACCATCCTCGCCGTTCTCGCCCTGCCGATGCTCGACAGTCTCGGCGACGAGCTCGCCCGCGGCTCGGTCTCGCGGATGAAGAACGCCGAGCGGTTCCGGCGCGTGCTGCGCGGCGCCTGGCGCGTGCTCATCGGCGTCGGCGCGGTGATCGTCATCGCCAATCTCTGGGGGCTCGACCTCATCGCTCTCGCCAAGGGGCCGCAGGCGCCGGGCTGGGCGAGCGCCGCCCTCGACGTCCTCATCACGCTCCTTGTCGGACAGCTCGTCTGGCGCATTATCCAGGCGGCGCTCTTCACCGAGCGCCACGTGGTCGGTGGCGATCTCGAGGAGATGAACGAGGAGGCGGCGGGCGCCTCGCGGCTCAACACGCTGATCCCGCTCTTCCGGATCCTGCTGCTGAGCGTGCTCGTCGTCGTGGTGACGATGATCCTCTTCTCCTCGCTCGGCGTCGACGTCGGACCGCTGCTCGCTTCGGCCGGCATCATCGGCCTCGCCATCGGCTTCGGCGCGCAGACATTGGTGCGCGACATCTTCTCCGGCATGTTCTTCCTGATCGACGACGCTTTCCGCATCGGCGAGTACATCGAGCTCGAGCAGGATCTCCGCGGCGAAGTCGAGGCGCTCTCGATCCGCTCCTTGCAGCTCAGGCACCACCGCGGATCGATCATCACCATTCCGTTCGGCGAGCTTCGCAACGTCACCAACCACAGCCGCGATTGGGTCATCTACAAGATGAGCTATCGCCTCGAGCCCGACACGGATCCGGCGGTGGTGAAGAAGATCGTGAAGCGGATCGGCGCCGAGCTGATGGCCGATCCGGAGCACGGGCCGAAATTCCTCGAGCCGTTGAAGAGCCAGGGCGTCTTCCAGATCGACAGCGACAGCGCGCTGGTGATGCGCGTGAAGTTCAAGTCGAAGCCGCGGATGCAGTTCGTGCTTCGGCGCGAGGTCTATCACCGCATGCGCCACGCCTTCACCGAGGCCGGCGTCCGTTTCGCCCGCACGAAGGTGGAGGTCGTGACGTCCGAACAGGCCGCCGCCGACGCCGCCGCGGCCGCCGCCGCGAGCCGCGACCCGAACGCCGTCGACCCGCTCAAGAAGGCGGCGGACGCGCTGTAGCTTGTCACTCGGCCGGTTGGTCGTCCGGCGTCCTCACGTCTGGCGAACGAATGGGCGGCGCAGCGGCAATGCGCATGCGAAGCGTCTGCGCGGCGAGCAGCCATCGCCGAATCGAGACCGCCGGCCGGCGCCGGCGCTATGGGCAGATGGTGCGGAGCGCGACGCGATAGCGCCCAGCGCCACGGTTGGCGACCAACCGAAAAATGTAGTCGCCAGGCGCTAAATCCTCGCGATCAGGACCAATATTGGTTCCGATCATCGACCGCTCTATTTCAGTGCCGCGGGCGGTTGTCAGGCGGAACCCAACGCCAAATCCCATATCACGACCGTATTCGATAATTAGTTGACAATTCTGATCAAGGTTGAATGGGAAATCGAACGAATTTCGATCGGGATCGTTAACGTCTAGAAATACGTCGATCACCTCTTGTCGGTTTGCGAACAAACGATGTTGCGATCGCGGAGTGCCGATTACAATCGAACTTCCATCCTGCGCCGCGCCATACTGCTGTAATAAGCAGGAGCTGTAGAGTTCGTAAGCTTTTAACCGATCTTCTTCTGGAAACTGCGCTAGAAATGAGTCGAGTGAAATCTGCGCTGACCCTGTCGCGCCCTGTCCGTCGATAAGATCACGAAGGGAGCCGCGGGTTTGGCCATCGATCGAGAAATTGAAAGTAGCGGCGCATGTGATCACGTCGTTCAAGAAGACTTCAGACGGAGAAGTTGCTGGTTGCGCCACCAAGGTGGTTGGAAGAGCGCAACACAATGCGAGCAGCAATGATCGTTTCATTTCTCATCGACCTTCACGATTGCGGCGCCTAAGGTTCCAAGGAGAGCGCCAAGCGAGTACTTGAGGCTCTCCGAAAAAATCTCAGTCAACGTCGCTTGCATTGCCGGATCTAACATTGTCGACGAAATCAAAATTGCGGTTTGCCCAATAATAAGGGCGAAGTAAATTAAGAGTATTGAACGAATTGACACTCCGCTCCTCCGTCGCCGACGCGGGTGCGCACCCGAACTTTCAAATCGCGATACCGCAGAGATCCCGCCGTATCCGTTACCGCAGAGATCCCGACGTATCAATGGCGTTGCGAACCGATGACGGAAAGATATGTGGCCATGCGACGGTGATTCGGCGGGCCAGGCTGTTCACGTTGTTTCCTTGCGCGCCGTTGAGCTGCGTCGCGAATTGCCGACGACCCTTCGGCGGCGTGCGCGCGTTGGATCTAGCCTCTGCGCGAGCCGCAGCCGGCTCTAGCTCTCGCTCTTCATCAAGGCGTCGAGACGGGCCTGCTCCTCCTCGGTCAGCGGCGCCTCGCGCTCGGGCGCCTCGGATGCGGCCGGGCGGCGGCGCAGCCGAAGCGCGACCAGCGTCGCAGCGCCCGCCAGGACGACGACCGGCAGCACCCAGACGAGAAAGCCGCCGCCCCAGAAGGGCGGCGAGAGCCTGATGTCCGGACCATAGGCGACGACGAGCCGGTCGACGATCTCCTGGTCGCTCGCGCCTTCCGCCATCGCGCGGCGGACATAGGCGCGGATGTCCTCGGCGATCGGCGCGCCGCTGTCGTCGACCGACTGGTTGTCGCAGGTCATGCAGCGCAGCTCCTTGAAGAGCGCCCGCGCCCGCGCCTCCATCGCCGGATCCTCGAACTGCTCTTCGGGCTGGATGACCGCCGCCGCCGGCAGGGGCGCCGCCAGGACCAGGAGCAGCGCGGCGCCGGCCGCCGTCGCGGCCTTCCGGAGCTGCGGCGCGCCGACCCTGAGACGCCGGTCGAGGAGCGAGCAGACGCCGCCGATCGCCATCGCCATTACGCCGAACCAGATCCAGGAGGCGAAGGGCTTCACCTTGGTCTGCAACGCCCAGCCGCCATCGGGCCGCGGTTCGCCGAGCACGACGAAGTAGTCGCGGAAGAAGCCGGAATGGAGCCCGATCTCGGTCGTGACCGTGCGGCGGATCGTGAAGCGTCGCTGCTCGGTGAGCAGGTTCGCGACCGGCGCGCCGTCCTCGAGCACCGTCACTTCGGCCTGAACGGCGCTGTAGTTCGGCCCCTGCGTCGGCCGAATCGACTCGAGCACGAACTCGACGCCGCCATGGGCGATCCGGTCGCCCACCTGCGCCACGCGGATGTCCTCGGTCTGCAGCCCGTTCGACAGCGTCGCGCCGAGCGCGAAAAGGCCGAGCCCGGCATGGGCGAGGGTCTTGCCGACCATCGAGAGCGGCGTCGCCCTGAGGCGCCGCCAGAACGCGCCGAAGGACGCGCCGCCGCGCACGGTCTGGCCGAGCCGGGCGCGGTCGAGAGGCTCCGAGACGGCGCCGAAGAGCGCCCAGGCGCCGATCAACACGCCAAAGAAGCCGAGGAGGAGCGCGCCGAACTCGGCGCTTTCGGCGAGCGCGATCACGGCAATCACGGCGGTCGCCAACGCGGCCAGCATCGCCGGCGCGAGCCGTTTGGCGACCGACATCGCGTCGCCGCGCTTCCAAGGCGTCGCCGCGCCGAGCGGCAGAAGCGCGAGCAGCGGCGCCCAGAAGAGCGCGAGCATGCTGTTGAAGAAGGGCGGTCCGACCGTCAGCCGCGCGTCGAAGGCTTGCGCGACCATCGGCGCGATCGTGCCGATGAGAACGGCGGCGAGCGAGGCCGCCAGGAGCGCGTTGTTCACGAGCAGCGCGGACTCGCGGCTCACGGTGGCGAAGAGGCCGCCCGAGGCGAGCTCGGAGGCCCGCATCGCGTAAAAGGCCAGCGCGCCGCCGACGAAGACGGCCAGGATCAGCAGCAGGAAGACGCCGCGCGACGGATCCGAGGCGAAGGCGTGCACCGAGGCGATCACGCCGGATCGGACGAGGAAGGCGCCGAGCAGCGAGAAGGAGAAGGCGACGACGGCGAGCAGCGTCGTCCAGCTCTTGAGCTCGCCGCGCTTCTCGACGACGACCGCCGAGTGCAAGAGCGCCGTCGCCGCGAGCCACGGCATGAACGAGGCGTTCTCGACCGGGTCCCAGAACCACCAGCCGCCCCAGCCGAGCTCGTAATAGGCCCAGTAGG
>CAZPTD010000341.1:0-4584 GCA_964588915.1 uncultured Neomegalonema sp.
AGCACACCGGCGGCGCGATGAGCCCGTTCAACGCCTGGGTGATGCTGAAGGGGCTCGAGACGCTGGAGCTGCGCTGCCGGGCGCAGGCGGAAAGCGCGCTGCGGCTCGCCGAAGCGATCGAGGCGCATCCGGCGGCGTCGCGGGTTCTCTATCCGCATCTGCCGAGCCATCCGCAATACGACCTCGCCAAGCGGCAGATGTCGGCCGGCGGCACCGTCTTCTCGATCGACGTCAAGGGCGGCAAGGCGGCGGCCTTCGCCTTCATGCGCGCCTTCCGGACGATCGGGATCTCCAACAATCTCGGCGACGCGAAGTCCTTGGCGACGCATCCGGCGACGACGACGCATCAGCGCCTCTCGGAGGAGATGCGCGCCGAGCTCGGGATCGGCGACGGGCTGGTCCGCATCTCGGTCGGGCTCGAGGCGACGGAGGATCTTTTGGAGGATCTGACGCGCGCGCTCGACGCGGCGGCGCAGGCCTGAGGCCGGTCGTCGCCGACGAGGACGTGTCGAGATTGAACCGACGCGCTTGCGGTTGCGCGGATCCGGCTCGAGGTCGGGGCGCGCAAGCTTCCCTTTTGCTTAGGCCCAGCGGGCTGAGCGGGCGTTCGGCGGCTAATCCGTTCGCCCGGCCTCCAGCTTGCACGCCGCGGCGGCCATCGCGAGCGCCGCGCGCGCGTCGCCGACCGCCGCAAGCGCCGGCGGATAGGGCGCGCCGGCGGCGTCCGTCGCCAAGAGCTTCACCGCGCCCGCGCGCTCGAACGCCGCGAGAAACGGCTCGACCGCGTCCGTCGCCGGCCACCAGGCGTCCCGCCGACCGTCATTGAAGAACGGCCAAGCGCGGCCGTCCGTCTCCAGCGCGAGATCGCCCGGCGCGTCCGGCGCCTGCGCGCGTTCATAGGCGACCATGATCTCGACCGTCTCGGGCGCCGCGGTCCAAACGGTGAGCAAGAGCGTCGGCGGGCCGATCGCGCCGCCGCTCGGATCCTCGTCCACGACGCTCGCGGCCGAGCACGCGGCCGCCGGCGCGTCCGAAGCGGCGCGATAGACGACGATCCGCCACGGGCCGACGGCGCCGATCTCCTCGGCGACGAGCGCCGGCCCGCCGGTGAAGGCCTCGAAACCGACTTGTTGGGCGCCCGCCGCGGCGCCGCCGCCGACGATCAGCGCCGCCGCAAGACGCGCCGCGCGTCGGGCGGCCGGGCCCCGCGCCCGCCGTCTCATTGCCCGGCGACGATCTTGCCGGGATTGAGGATGTTCTTCGGGTCGAGCGTCCGCTTGATCTCGCCCATCACCGCCCAGCCCTCGCCGTGCTCGGCCGCCATATAGGCGCGTTTGCCGTAGCCGACGCCGTGCTCGCCGGTGACCGTGCCCTCCATCTCGAGCGTCCGCTCCGCCAACCGGCCCGCGAGGTCGCGCGCCCGGTCGAACTCGTCCGGCGCGTCCGGCGCGAGCATGATGCTGAGATGGAAATTGCCGTCGCCGACATGACCGACCATGGGCGCGACAAGTCCGCTCGCAGCGATGTCGCGCGTCGTCGCCTCGATGCAGTCGGCGAGCCGCGAGATCGGCACGCAGGCGTCGGTGACGAACGCCTCGGCGCCCGGGCGGAGCGCTTTCGCCGCCCAATAGGCGTCGTGCCGGGCCTGCCAGAGACGATTGCGGTCCTCCTCGCGCGTCGCCCAGGCGTAGTCGCTGCCGCCATGCTCGGCGGCGATCTCGCCGAACTCGCGCGCCTGCTCGGCGACGCCGGCCTCGCTTCCGTGAAACTCGACGAAGAGATGCGGCTGCTCCGGCAGGCCGAGCTTGGAGTGCAAGTTGACGCCGCGGATCTGGAGCGCGTCGAGGAGTTCGATCCGGGCGAGGCCGAGCCCGCATTGGATCGCGACGATCGTGGCGTTGGCGGCGTTCGCGACGGTGTCGAAGGCGACCGTCGCCGAGGAGATCGCCTGCGGCCTTCCGTAGAGCCGCACGGTGAGCTCGGTGATGACGCCGAGCGTGCCCTCGGAGCCGACGAAGAGGCGCGTGAGGTCGTAGCCGGCGGCCGACTTGCGGGCGCGGTGGCCGGTGCGGACGATCCTGCCGTCGGCGAGGACGACCTCGAGCGAGAGCACGGTCTCGCGCATCGTGCCGTAGCGCACGGCGTTGGTGCCCGACGCGCGGGTCGCCGCCATGCCGCCGAGGCTCGCGTCGGCGCCCGGATCGACGGCGAACATCAGCCCGCGGTCCCGGAGCTCGGCGTTCAGCTGCTTGCGGGTCACGCCGGGCTGGACCACCGCGTCGAGATCCTCGTCATGGACGGCGAGGATCTTGTCCATCCGGCTCAAATCGAGGCTGAGCCCGCCCTGGAGCGGCACGACATGGCCCTCGAGCGAGGAGCCGATCGCGAACGGCGTCACCGGACAGGCGGCGTCGGAGCAGATGCGCAGGATCTCGGAGACCTCCGCCGTCGTCTCCGGAAAGGCGACGGCGTCGGGCTCCGGCCCGGCGTGGTGCGAGGCGCCGCGGGCGTGCAGCGCGCGGACCGAGGCGCCGGCGCTCAATCGGTCGCCGAGAAGGCGCGAGAGCGCGTCGGCGGCGCGGGCGAAGGGCGTGTCGGACATCGGATGCGTCTCTCGGCGTCTTGGAACTCGGCGTCCCGGAACAATCGGCGACGCGTGGTTGATCTTCGGCGCGGAGCCGTGTCGACTCCGCCGGGCGATTTAACGCGATCCGCCGCGGCGCGTCGAGGAGATCGGCGGCGCGAGAGGCGACCGATTCGCTCAGAGACAAGAGGGCGTGCGATGCCGAACGATCCGAGGAAGAGCGCGCACGCTCTTCGCAGCGCGCCTTTTCCGAAGGCGCCGGTCTTTTGCGCCGGCGGCGCGCCGCAGGAAGCGTGGATCGACTATAACGACCATGTGAACATCGGCTACTATCTCATCGCCGTCGATCTGGCGACCGACGAGTTCTTCGAGAATTGGATCGGAATCGGTCCGTCGATGGCGATGGCGGCCGGCTCGGGCTCCTTCGTCCTGCAGTCGCATATGCATTTCCTGCGCGAGATGCGCCGCGGCGAGGCTTACGAGGTGCATATCCAGCTCCTCGACGTCGACGACAAGCGCTGGGTCTATATCGCCACGCTCTCGAAGGCCGCATCCGGCGAGATCGCGGCGACGGCGGAGCAGATCGCGATGAGCGTCGACCACGCGACGCGCCGCTCGACGCCTTTGCCGGCGCCGCAACGGGCTCGGCTCGAGGAGATGATGGCGGCGCATCGCGATCTGCCGATCCCGCCCGAGGTCGGCGCGCCGCTCGGGATCCGGAGGAAGGCGGCGCCATGAGCGACGCCGGCGCCGCGAAAGCTCGGGGCTGGATCCGTCGGCGGCGGTTCGCGGCGCTCTTCCGACTGGCCTTCGCCCGCGCCCGGGCACAGGGGCGCGGCTTGATCGAGCAGCCGCGGCTCTGGCTGCTCGCGCTCGTGCTCGGCGGCCTCGCCGGCCACGCGGCCGTGCTCTTGGTGCTCAGCATCGACGCGGTCCATCTCCTGTTCTACGGCGAGGACGAAGAGTCCCTGGTCGACGCGGCGCGCGGCCTGCCGACGCTCGCGCTGATCGCGATCCCGACCATCGGCGGCGTCGCCGTCGGACTGCTTTTCAAGCTCTGCCGCGACAAGGCCGAGCACTACACCATCGCCGACGTGATGGAGGCGCGCGCCCTCGCCGCCGGGCGGATCCCGATCTGGCGAAGCGCCGTCTCGACCATCGCCGCCGCCGTCTCGCTCGGCTCGGGCGCGAGCGCCGGACGCGAAGGGCCGGCGGTCGTCGCCGGCGCCGCGATCTCCTCGGCGATGGCGCGCTTCATAAGGTTGACCGCCTTCGAGCAGCGCACCTTGCTCGGCTGCGCGACGGCGGCGGCGGTTTCCGCCAGCTTCAACGCGCCGATCGCCGGCGCGCTCTTCGCGCTCGAGGTCGTGCTCGGCCACTACGCCATCCGCGCCTTCGCGCCGATCACCATCGCCAGCGTCGGCGGCGCCGTCGTCAGCTGGATCTATCTCGGCGTCGATCCGGCGTTCAAGATCCGCGAGTTCGAAGTCGACGACTACGCGCCGCTGTTTCCGGCGCTGTTCCTGCTCGGGCTGATTTCGGCGGCGGTGGCGATGACCTTCATGGGCTCGATCCAGATCGCGCGCGACGTGATCGACCGTCTGCGCGAGCGGCTCGGCGCGCCGCTTTGGGCGCAGACGGGCGCCTGCGGTCTCGTCGTCGGCGTCATCGTCGCTCTGGGCGCGCCGGAGGTTCTCGGGGTCGGCTATCAGACCACCAACGCCGCGCTCGCGGCGGAGATCGGCTTCTGGACCTGCGTGATGCTCGTCGCGGTGAAGATCTTCGCCAGCGCCGTCTGCATGGGCGGCCGCTTCGCCAGCGGCGTGTTCTCGCCGGCGCTGATGCTCGGCGCGTTGACCGGCTCCGCCTTCGGCGCCGTGGCGACCAGCGTCTTTCCCGAGTTTTCGTCCGGGCTCGACATCTATGCGCTCGCCGGCATGGGCGCGGTCGCCGGCGCGGTGCTCGGCGCGCCGATCTCGACCACGCTGATCGTCTTCGAG
>CAZPTD010000342.1:0-4582 GCA_964588915.1 uncultured Neomegalonema sp.
CGGCTTTTCGTTCCTGCGCGACGGGCCGCTCGACATGCGGATGTCCGGCGCCGGAGAGGCGGCGGGCGAGAGCGCGGCCGATCTCGTGAACGCCGCCGGCGAAGCGCGGCTCGCCGACATCTTCTTCCATTACGGCGAGGAGCGGGCGTCGCGCCGGATCGCGCGCGCGATCGCCGAGGTGCGCGCGGAGGCGCCGATCGAGACGACCGCGCGTCTGGCCGAGATCGTCGAGGCCGCGGTCGGCGGTCGGTTCGGCGGCGGCCGCTCCGGCAAGGTCCATCCGGCGACCAAGGTCTTCCAGGCGCTCCGCATCGCCGTCAATGACGAGCTCGGCGAGCTCGTCCGCGGCCTCGCCGCCGCCGAGCGGGCTTTGGCGCCGGGCGGCGCGCTCGCCGTCGTCTCCTTCCACTCGCTCGAGGATCGGATCGTGAAGCGCTTCTTCGCCGAGCGCTTCGGCGGTGCCGGCGGCGGCTCGCGCCATCAACCGGCGGTTAACCAGCCTTCGGCGACGTTCGAGCCGATCGCGCCCTTCGGGCGTAAGGCGACGACGGCGACCGAGGCGGATTGCGCGCGCAATCCGCGGGCGCGCTCGGCGAAGCTTCGGGTCGGGCGCCGGCTCGACGCGCCGGCGCGGCCGCTCGACGCCGATCGGCTCGGCGCGCCCTCCTTGGACGCGATCGAGGAGCGAGCGCGCGGGCGCGCCAAGCGTCGGCGGCGGTGACGGAGTTTGGAGGAGCGCGGCATGCGCATCTTGACGACGGGTTGCGCGGCGCTGCTGATCGCCGCGCTTTCGACCGCCTACGGTCTCGAGGAGCACACCGACGCGATCGAGCGGGACATCGCCGAGCTCGAGCGGCGGCGCGACGCGCTGCGGCGCGAGCTCGACGTTCTCGGCTATGAATGGCGCGCCGCGACGTCGCCCGACCGGCTCGAGCGGCTCGCCTCGGCGGCGTTCGGTTCGGACGGCCCGCGCGACGCCGACGGCGCGCCCCTCGCGCCCTGGTCGACCGATCAGCTCTTGCGCCTCGAGCGGCGTCAGCCCTTGCCGCCGGAGCGCCTCGCGCCCGAGGAGGAGCGCCGCGGCGCGATCTCCACCTCGCGGCTCGGCGCGGCGATGGCCGGCGAATCGGTCGACACGGCGGTCGAGGAGGATCCGCAATGAGCCTGTCCGCTTCGGAGAAGGCGGCGCGGCGGACGCGTCGGCGGATCTGGCTGGTCGCCGGCGGCTTTGCGGCGGTCATGGCCGCCGCGACCGTGCGGCTCGGGATGTTCGCATCCGTCGGCGTCGAGGCGCGGCCGATCAACTACGGCGCCATCGAAACCGCCTCGATGCGCATCGAGCGGGCCGAGATCGTCGATCGGCGCGGCGCGCCCTTGGCCGGCGCCGCGCCGACCTACACGCTCTATCTCGACCGCGACTTCCTCGCCCTGCCCGAAGAGCGCGCCGAAGCGGCGGCGCTTCTCGGCGAGCTCTTCGCCGACGACGCCGCGCGCGTGACGGCGCTGCTCGAGGAGAAGGAGGCGGACGGCGATCTCGCGGACGGCACGATCACGGTCCGCTTCCGCGCGACGCCGCTCGAGGCGCAGCGCGCGCTCGATCTCGGGATCGCCGGCCTCTATCGCGCCGAGCGGATGGATCGGGTCTATTTCGGCGGCCGCGCCACGGCGCATGTCCTCGGCTACGTCAATATCGACGGCGTCGGGCTCGCGGGCGTCGAGGGCGCGATGGACGCCGAGCTGCGCGCGCCCGGCGCCGGGCCGCTCAGGCTCAGCGTCGATCTCCGGGTTCAGCGCCGGGTCTGGGCGATCCTGTCGGCGGCGAAGGAGCGCATGGGCGCGCTCGCCGCGGCGGCGGTGGTGATGCGCGTGGACAATGGCGAGATCGTCGCGATGGTCTCGCTGCCGGATTTCGATCCGCATCGGATCGACGAGAGATTCGCGCAAGGCTCGAGCGATCCGCGCTTTCATTGGGCGATCTCGACGGATTACGAGCCCGGCTCGGTGATGAAGATCGCGACCTGGGCGCTGGCGCTCGAGCACGAGATCGCCGATATGACGACGATCATCGACGCGCCGCCCTCCTTCCGCGCCGGCGGGGTCACGATCCGAGACGCGACGCCGTCGGGGCGGATCAGCTTGCCGATGGCCTTCGCGCGCTCCTCGAACGTCGTCGCCGCGACGCTCGCCCTGCGCGCCGGCCCGGACCGCCAGCGCGCCTTCTACGACTCTCTCGGCCTGATGGAGCCGAGCGGCGTCGAGGTGCTCGAGGCGCGGCGGGCGCGACCGGGCTGGCACCGTGTTTGGCGCGAGAGCACGACGGCGACGGTCGCGTTCGGCCATGGCGTTCAGCTGAGCTCGGTGCAGCTCGCGGAAATGACGGCGACGCTCGTCGGCGGCGGCGAGCGCGTGCGCGCGACCCTGATCGCCGGCCGGCCGCAGCCCGTCTTTCGCGAGCGCGTCGTGAGCGAAGAGACTTCCGCCTCGATCCGGACGCTCCTCGCCCTCAACGTCGCGCGCGGCACGGGCGTGAACGGCGCGGTCGCGGGCCTCGATGTCGGCGGCAAGACCGGAACGTCGGAGAAGGTGATCAACGGCGTCTACGCCGACGGGCGGAACGTCGCCAACTTCATCGCCGCCTTCCCGATGCGCGACCCGGAATACGTCGTCGTCGTCATGCTCGACGAGCCGGTCGGCCGGCTGCCCGACGGCCGACCGACGCGCTTCGCGAGCTGGACCGCGGCGCCGACGACCGCTGAGATCATCGAGGCGATCGCGCCGCTCCTCGGCGTGGCGCCGGCGCCGGCGGCGCAGTAGCGGCGCTCGGCCCGAGCGGCGCGCACGGCGCCGCCCGCGTTGCGATGGCTCACGGGCTGCGGCGTTGCTCGGTCGGCGTCGCGGTCGACCGCGCGATATGCGACGTCGCGTCGTCGCAGCGCGGCTCGCTGCGCGTCTCGGAGCGATCGCGCTCGATCCGCCATTGCAGGCAGTCCTCCGTGGCGTAGGGCCAAAGCGGCCGCCAATTCTCCGGGTCGGTCTCGGCTTCGCGGCCGACGCCGGTGAAGCACCAGCGCGGCGGCTCCGGCGACAGGGTCGCGCGAATGCGCTGGTCGCGCGTCAGGCACCGCGGCGCGAGGCTCTTGGCCAATGCGGTCAGTTCGTCCGAGCGCGGCTGGATCGGCCAGATCCGCGGCGCGTCGTTCGACGAGGCGGTGACGAGGCTCTCGCCCTCGGGATGGAACGCGACGCTGGCCACCGGGCCGCGATGGCGCCCGTAGATCCCGATCAGCTCGAAGGTCTCGGCGTCCCAAAGGCGGGTCGCGCCGTCTTGATGGGCGGTCGCGATGAGCCCGCGGCTCTCGTCGTAGGCGACGCCGTTGACGTCGCCCGCTTCCGCTTCGCCGAGGCCTTCGAGGCTGAGCACGGCCAGCGTCTCTCCGCTGTCGACGTCGAAGACCCGCGCGACGCCGTCGACGCCTCCGGAGACGACGCGCGCGCCGTCTTGGCCGAACGCGACGCTCATCACGTAGTCGGTGTGGCCTTCGAGCGTCCGGACGCGCGTTCCGTCCGCCGCGCTCCAGATCCGCACGGTCCCATCGTCCGAAGCGGTGGCGACGCGGGCGCCGTCGGGGCTGAAGGCGACGCCGCGGACCCAGTCGTCATGCCCCTCGAGGACGTGCAGCGCCTCGCCGGTCGCCGCGTCCCAGATGCGCGCCATGTCGTCGTCGCCGCCGGAGACGACGAAGGCGCCGTCCGGGCTGAAGGCGACGGCGCGCACCCAGCCGTCATGGCCCGTGAGCCGGTGGAGCCGCTCGCCGGTCGCCGCGTTCCAGATCCTCACCTCGCGATCGTCGCCGCCGGTGACGACGCGGGCGCCGTCGGGGCTGAAGGCGACGCTGCGGATATAGTCGTCATGCGCCTCGATCGCGACGATCTCCTCGCGCGTCTCCGCGTCCCAGATGCGCAGGGAGCCGTCGGCCGAGCCGGTGGCGATGCGCGCGCCGTCCGGGCCGAAGGCGGCGCTGAGGACCGCGCCGCCGCTGCCGTCGATCTCGCCTTGCGTCTCTTGCCCGCGCGCCGTGACGTTGACCCCGCGCAGCGTGCCGTCGCCGGCGGCCGACACGATGAAGCTCGCCTCGTCGTCGGAGAACAGGAACACGGCGTCGACGACGCCGTTCGGATAGTCGCCCAAGGGCGGTCCGGCCGACGCGCCGGTGCGCGCGTTCCAGATCCGCACGGTGTTGTCGCTCGACGTCGAGACCACGCGCTCGCCGCCCGCGTCGAACCGCGCGGTGTTCGCTTCGCCCACATGGCCGCTCATGCTGTGGACGACCTCGCCGGTCGACGCGCTCCAGATGCGGACGACGCCGTCGCCATGGGCGGTGACGAGGCGGCCGTCGCCTTCGATCGGGCTGAAAGCGATGCTGTTCACGCTCGCGTCGTTCGCCGTGCGCGAGAGCAGCGGCGCCTCCGACCCGGGATCCCAGATCTTGATCACGCCGTCGACGGAGGCGGTGGCGCCGCGCGCGCCGTCCGGGCTGAAGGCGCCCGCCAGAATCGTGTCCTCATGGCCCTTGAGCGTCCG
>CAZPTD010000343.1:0-4209 GCA_964588915.1 uncultured Neomegalonema sp.
ATTCTCGCCTTGGAAGCGCGTCAGATCACTTTGCTCCTCGGCCACCTCGTCGAGCGTGTGGGGCAGCACCGGCTTCTCGCGCGAGACAGGCCAGTACTTCATGACGGCGAGCCCGGTCCGGCCCGGCGATTTCCTCGAATTCTTCGCCGAGATCGACCTCGTCGGCGCCCTCTCCACCTGCCCCGGCGGCGACTGCTCGGCCGAGCACTCCTCCGACGCCGCGGCGTGCTGGCCGCTCACGGTCGAGATCCGGCGGCCGGATCCGGCGGCGCTCGACGGCTGGCGGACGCCTGCGCCGAGCGCCTACGACCGCAGCCACGGAAGATAGGCGCGGCGCTTTTCCTGGGCTCAGGCGTTCTGCTTGCGGATTTCCGCGACGGCGTCCTTGTCGTAGGCGACGCCTTTTTCCTCGAAGAGCTGGTCGAGCTCGCCCGACAAGGTCATCTCGGTGATGATGTCGCAGCCGCCGACGAACTCGCCCTTGACATAGAGCTGCGGGATCGTCGGCCAGTCGGTGAAGTCCTTCACGCCCTGACGGATCGTGTCGTCCTCGAGCACGTTCACGTCGTGAAACGGCGTCTTCATATAGGTCAGGATCGACGCGACGCGCGAAGAGAAGCCGCATTGCGGAAAGGTCTTCGTGCCCTTCATGAACAGCACGACGTCATGCGTGCCTACGAGATTCGTCAGTTCCGCCTGAACGTCGCGGGCGCCATCGCTCATCATCTTCTCCATTCGTCTCGCCGCCGTCGTCCTCAAGGCGCGCGGGTCTGCAGCGCCAAGGCGTGCAGATCGCGCTCCATCTTTCCTTTCAGCGCCGCATAGACCATCTGATGCTGCTGAACGCGGTTCTTGCCGCGGAATTCTTCCGCCACGACCGTCGCCGCGAAGTGATCGCCGTCGCCGGCCAGGTCGCGGATCTCGATCTGCGCGTTGGGAAACGCCGCCCGAATGAGCGCCTCGATCTCTGCCGCCTCCATCGCCATCGACGTTTCCTTGTGCCGGGGAGCGGCGGCGCCGTCGTTGGCGGCCGCTCGAGTTTCATTGTGCAACGTAGAGACCGTTGGCCCCGCGAGCAACTCCGCGCCGGCGTTCTTCGCGCTCACATTTCGAGAATTCGGTCGATGCGACAGGCGGATGCGCCGGCGGCCCGGCGCGAGAAGCCTGCGGTTCGCGATTCCGGGCGAACGCCGCGGCGCGCCGATCCGACGCGCGCGGGCGCCGCGCTACTCGGCGCGCGGCGCGGCTCGGCCGACCACGGTCAAGACGCGCCGCAATCGGTCCTAAGTTGAACCTTCGACGCCGCCAAGTCAATGAAATCTAGACATTTTTGTCGCCATTCGGCCACCTTTGAGTCCAAAGGTCGACCTCTCACGGTTCGGCCGCAATTTCGCTTCGCCGCCGCCGCGTCGGGTGGTGTCAGTTCCTGTGCTCGCGCCGGATCGAGACCAGATCCCGCGATTCGCATCGGCAACTTCAGCAGGGTAATCATGACCAGGATCTCACGGATCGGATCGGCTCTCTTGCTCGTTCTGGGGCTCGGCGCGTGCGCGTGCCCGCCCTATTGCGCCTCCCCGTATGATCGGCAGGACGTCGAACGGGGCGACAACAACGGCGGCGGAGGCTACTGAGCCTCGGAACAGCTTGCGACGTTACGGCGTTAACCACCGAACGGCGCCGGCGACACGGACGCCGGCGCCGCGCTCGGGCGAAGCGGTCGCCGTCAGGGCGCTCGCTCTTCCCATCTCCACGCCCTGGCGGATGAGGAGCGTTCCGTCCGCCGGTCCTTCGCCGCGATCGCGCAAGAGCCCGGCGAAGGCGGCGGCGGCGGCGCCGGTCGCCGGATCTTCGCGCACGCCGCCCGGAGCGAAGGCGTTGCGCGCATGGTGGCGGCCAGGCGCCTCCTCGGCGACGAGCGCAATGGTTACGTATCCCTCGCTTTCCATCAGGCGGCGGACCTCGTCGAAGGGATAGGCCATCTCGACGCCGAGACGTTCGAGCGCAGTCGCGTCCGGAAAACGCCAGATCAGATGATCGGCGCCGGCGTGCGCGCGCATCGGCGGCGCGCCGTCGAGAAGGTCGCCGGCCGAAAAGCCGAAGGTCCGAAGCAGCGCCGCGTCCGCAGCGCTGGCGGCCGGACGCGACCAGGTCGGCGGCGACACCAGCGCCGCGCCCCAACGCTCGGCCGGATCGGCGGCGTCGCCGGCCAACGCCTCGACGGAAATCTCCGCGTCATTGAGCCTGAGCGGATAGACGCCGGCGCCGCGCCGTGCGCCGCGCGCGGCGCCGCGCGCGATGGTCGCGTGGCCGCAGAACGGCACCTCCGTCTCCGGCGCGAAATAGCGGACGCGCCAGACGCCGTCGGGCTCGCGCGCGGCGAAGGCGGTCTCCGAATAGCCGACCTCCGCCGCGATTCGCAGCATCTCCTCGGCGCTCGGCAGCGCCTCTGCGATCCAAACGCCCGCCGGATTGCCGCCGCCCGCGCCTTCGGAAAACGCCGCGATGCGCTCAACCTTCTCGATCATTTCAGCCTCGCGATTTTCGCCCTGGCCAGACATAGTGTTCGGCCGATATCGTGACAAACCGTGATCTTTTTCCAAAATCATCACAAATGATCATGTCTTTGTCTGTCTCGCCGCGGAAGAGCCGCTGAACAGCCCATTTGAGCGGATCTTCTGAAGCCTCCACGAAGGAGGTTTGCATGTATCGCACCTACGTCCTCGCGACCTCGGCGGCGCTCCTGGCCGCGGGCGCCGCGCTCGCCCAGCCCAATCTCGTCCCCGATTTCAATACGACCACCGGCACGGTCACCGTCGTCAACGACAGCGCCGCTCGCGTGAACCGGCGCAGCATCGCGACCGTCTCCTGCGCCGCGCGCGGCGGCGGCTCCTGTCCCGAACCGACAGCCGCACAGGCCGGTCCCTACGAGATCGCCGGCTATCCCAACGTCGCCGCCATTCGCATCCGGCGGATTCGGCCCAACAAAGCGGTCAGACACCGGATCAGGTTCTTCCACCATCTCGTCTTCGCGCCCGGCCAATACGTCTTCACGGTCTGCGTCGACGCGGGATCGCATATCGCGGAGTCGAACGAGGGCGACAACTGCGCCCGCTTCGTCAAGAACGTGCGCTGACGTCTCGGGCGCGCGGCCGCGCCTCCGCTTTCGCGCGGGTCGCGAATCGGCTTCTCTAGGCGGCGGGCGATCAACGCGGAGGCCGTGATGACGGATTTCAAGGACAGGCTCGACGCGGTCTACGGTGCCGGCGGCGACGCGGCGCGTCTCAAAGCCGTCTATGACGACTGGGCCGAGAAATACGACGCCGAGCTCTGGGCGTCGGGCAACCCCTATGTCGCGATCATCTGCGCGCTCGTCGGCCGCTTCGTTCCGGATCCGGGCGCGCGGATTCTCGATGGCGGCTGCGGCACCGGCGCGGTCGGCCGTATTCTAAGCTGCGCCGGCTACGCCAATATCGAGGGCCTCGACCCTTCCGACGGCATGCGCGCGGCCGCGGCGCGCAGAGGCGTCTACGCGGCGCTCTATCCGCTGGCGCTCGGCGCGGAGATCGCGCTCGAGAAGGAGAGCTACGACGCCGTCGTCGCGTCCGGCGTCCTCACCGTCGGCCACGCGCCGCCCGAGGCGCTCGACGGCATGCTCGGCCTCGCGAAGCGAGGCGCGCCGATCCTGTTCTCGATGTCGAAGCCGGCCTTCGAGGACAGCGGCTTCGGCGCGAAGATCGCCGCCCTCGACGCCGCCGGCGCTTGGCGTGCGGAGCATCGCTCGCCGGAGTTCCAAACCTATCCGTTCCTGCCGGAATACGGCCACTACCGGCACTGGATCAGCGTCTATCGCAAGAACTGAACGGCTGATCGACGCGCCCGCGCCGGAGCGGCGCGCTCACACAGCGGCCATCCAACGCGGCAGCCAGGCCTCATGCGCCGCGCGCAACGCCTCAAGCGCGACCGCGTCGCCGGCGAGATCGACGGCCCCTCCGCCCGTCGAGCCGACAAGCGCCGCCTCGACGCCGGCCGACTCCGCCGCCGCGAGAACGCCCTCGAGATCGGCGAGATCGACGGCGAGGAGGTAGCGTCCCTGATCTTCGCCGAAGAACCAGGCCGAGCCAGGGATCTCGTCCGGCGCGTCGCCGAGCGCGCAGCCGATCCCGCTCGCGAGCGCCATCTCCGCCGCGGCGACCGCGAGCCCGCCGTCGG
>CAZPTD010000343.1:4219-4566 GCA_964588915.1 uncultured Neomegalonema sp.
GAGGTCATGCGCCGCTCGGATGACGCCCTTCGCGTTGAGCGCGCGGACGAGATCGCCCGCCGCCTTCTCCGCGGCGAGATCGACCGGCGGCGCGTCGCCCGCCTCGCGGCCGAGAACGTCGCGCAGATAAAGCGACTGACCGAGCCAGCCCGCGGTTTCGCCAAGAAGAACAAGCGCTTGATCGGCGGAATACGCGCCGTCGATGACCGCGTCATGGTCGCGGATCAGCCCGACCGCGCCGATGGTCGGCGTCGGATCGATCGAACGGCCGTCCGTTTCATTATAGAGCGAGACGTTGCCCGAGACGACCGGCGCGCCGAGCGCGCGGCAGGCCGCGCCGATCCCTT
>CAZPTD010000344.1:0-4534 GCA_964588915.1 uncultured Neomegalonema sp.
TGCCGGTCACCTGCGGCTCCATGAACTGGGTCTGGCGCACCTGGTTCACGATCTGATCGTTGAAGTTGTAGATGACGTCGCCGCAGATGCAGGCGAGGCCTTCTGCCGTCTCGACGATGACGTTCATCGAGCCCTCGGTATGCGCGTGCGCCGGCTCGCACCAGACGCCCGGCATGATCTCCTCGGCGCCGGTGATCTCGAGATCGAGGAAGCGCAGCGCGTCCTGGGTGTGCAGCCGCTCGATCAGATGGATGATGTCCGGCTTCGGATATTGCGGATGCATCAGCCCCGACACCGAGCATTCGAGCTCCTTGCGGTTGAGCACCACCGTGGTGTTCATCGGGAAATGGTCGTCCTTGCCGGCGTGGTCGATATGCAGATGCGTGTGCAGGACGTAGCGGATGTCGCCGACCTTGAACCCGTGCTTGGCGAGCTGGTTCTCGATCATGTTCTCGTGGAACTGCAGCCCGCGCATGCCGAGCGACTCCATGATCGCGTTGTCGCGATAGCCGGTGTCGACGACGATCGGATAGGCGCCGCCGGTGATCAGAAACCCGTAGACCGGCACGCGCCGGGTGCGGCCGCAATCATGGCCGAGCACCAAGAAGCTCGCTTCGAGTTCGATGTCGCCGTAGTCGAGCAGATGAATTTGGAGAGCCATCCCTGCGTCCTTTCCGTTCTCTTCGATCGAGCGCCCGACCGTGTTCTTGCCGTTGCTTGAGTTTTACAGCCGATAGACCCGCGCGGCCGTGTCGTGGAAGATGCTGCGCCGCTCTTTTTCGGTGTAGTTCTTGGTCGCGGCGAGATACGCGTCGAGCAGCGCGCCGTAGTCGGTCCAGAGCTTCTCGATCGGGAAATTCGAGCCGAAGAGGCAGCGCTCGGGCCGGAAGAGCGCCACCGTCTCGCGCGTCATCCAGGCGATGTGGTCGGCGTCGTTGCGGTGGATGAAGGCGCCGAAGCCCGAGAGCTTGGCGACGACGTTCCTCTCGGCGGCGAGGCGGCGCATGCCGGCGCGCCAGGCGGCGCGGCCGTCGCCCGAGAGATCCTCGAGCATGCCGGCGTGCTGAAGGATGAAGGTCACGTCCGGACACGCCGCGGCGAGGCCGGCCGCGTCCGCCATCTGGCCGGAGAAGACCTGGAGGTCGAAGCTCCAGCCATAGTCGGCCAGCCGCGCGACGTTGCGCCGGACCGTCGGATCGGCCGGCAGGCCCGGATGCGGCGCGAAGCGGTAGGCCTCGTTCTCGTGCCAATGGAGCTGCTGGCGGACGCCGCGCAGAAGCGGGACATGCGCGAGCGCGTCGAGCTGCGGCCGGACGTCGTCGACGGTGAAGTCGGCGTAGGCGACGATCGCCTGCGGCCAGCCGGTCTCGTCGGAGACGGCCTGGACCCAGGCGGCCTCGGCGGCGAAGGCCTCCGGCGCCCAGTTGGCCTGGACATAGACCGACTTCGCGACGCCGAGACCGCTGATGTCCCGAAGATACTCGGCCATGAGATAGTCGCGCCGGATCGGCTCGTAGGGCCCGAAGATCCTCGGCTGCATCGGGCCCGTCAGCCAGGGCAGATCCGCCTGGCGCCAGACGTGATGATGCGCGTCGATGATCGGCGTGGCGGCGATCGGGTTCATGGCGTGCTCGCCCTCTCCAAAAGATGCGCGCAGACCGCCGCGACGCTGGAGCCGTCGGCGATGCGGTCGAGATAGGGCGCGGCGGCGGCGAGCGCTTGCGTTTGCGGGCGGAAGCCGGGATCGGCGGCGAGCGGCGTCAGCCAGTCAAGCGCCCAGGCGCGGCGCGAGAGCGCGCGGACGGCGTCGATCATCTCGGCCGGGTCGCCGCGCTCGAGCCCGTCGGAGAGCACGACGACATAGGCGCCGCGGGCGTAGCCGGCGAAGCGCGGCGTCGCGAGGAAGGCCTGCAGCGCGTCGCCGATCCGCGTGCCGCCGTCCCAATCCGAGACCGTCGCCGACGCGGCGGCGAGCGCCTGCGCGCGCTGGCGGCGACGCAGCGCCGGCGTGATCCGCGTGAGCCGCGTGCCGAAGGTGAAAACCTCTGCGCGCTCGGCCGCGCGCGTCACCGCATGGGCGAGCGCGAGCGCGCCTTCCGTCTGGCCCTTCATCGAGCCGGAGACGTCGAGGAGGACAAGGATCCGGCGCTGGCGGCGACGGCGCCGCGTCCGGTAGAGCGTCAGCGCCTCGCCGTCGCGCTTGACCGCGTCGCGCAAGGTGCGGCGGAGGCTCCAGCCGTCGCCGACGCGCGCCGTCCGGCGGCGGGCCGAGAGACGTCTCGGCAGGCGCCCCGGCGCGGCGCGCTCGAAGCGGCGGAGCGCCGCGGCTGCGGTCAGATCGTCGAAGCTGCGCCGACCGAGCGCCTCGGCCGACGCGGCCTCGGCGCCGACCTCGTTGACCTCGTCGCTGTCGACCGCCCCGACGCCGCCCGGCCGCTCTTCCTGGACGATGACGTCCTCCTCGTCGTCGGCGCCGGTCGTCGGCGCGGCGACGGTCTGGCCGAGGAAGAAGGCGCGGAAAAGCGCGTCGAACTCCGGTCGGCGCTCCGGCGGCGGCGCGAAGAGCGCGTAGGCGGCGCGGCGGACGTCGTCGATCGAGCGCGGACCGAGCAGACCGACCGCCTCGACGAAGCCCATGGTCTGATCCGGCGCGGCGGCGAAGCCGTTGGCGCGCAGGACGGTCGGAAATTCAACAAAGGGCGCGGCGGCGCGGGGAAGGGCGGTGCTCATGGAAGACGCGCTCCCGAAACACCGTCAGAAACGTCGACCCCTGAGCACGAGGGCGACCGCCCCGGAGAGGCGGGTCGGGCGCCGGCTGGTCTGACGGCCGGCAGGTCCGCCACTCGAACGAACAACGCCACTTGGTGATGCCGCTCTGCGAGGCGGTGTCTGCAAAAGGGCGTCATCGCCCAACGCCCTCAAGAACCGCGTCGAGATGCGGCGCGACCGTCACCAGGTCGTCCTGATCCTTGAGCGCCACCCCGATCGCGCGGCGGAACGCCTCCGGCCAGGGCGCGCCGCCCTCATGGAGCAACGTCGCCGCCTCCGCCCACTCCACCGTCTCCGCAATCCCGGGCGGCTTCGCCAGCGGCTGGCTCCGCAAGCGCCCGACCGCCGCCACCACCGCGTCGGCCGTCGCGCGGGCCACCGCGCTCGCGCGCATCATCACGATCTCGGCCTCGCGCGCCGGCTCCGGATAGTCGATCCAGTGATAGACGCAGCGCCGCCGAAGCGCCTCGTGGAGGTCGCGCGTCCGGTTCGAGGTGAGCGCGACGACCGGCCGCTCGGCGGCGCGGATCGAGCCGCGCTCGGGGATCGAGATCTGAAAGTCCGACAGGAACTCCAGCAGGAACGCTTCGAACTCCGGGTCGGCGCGGTCGATCTCGTCGATGAGCAGCATCGCGCTGTCGGCGCGCTGCAGCACCTGCAGGAGAGGCCGCGCGATCAGGAACTGGTCGGCGTAGATGTTCACGTATTGCTCGCCGGCCTGGCGGATCGCGAGCATCTGCCGCGGGTAGTTCCACTCGTAGAGCGCCGCCGCCGCGTCGAGCCCTTCATAGCATTGCAGGCGCACGACCTGGCGCGCCAGCACCGAGCCGATCGCTTTGGCCGCCTCGGTCTTGCCGACGCCCGGAGCGCCCTCGAAAAGCAGCGGCTTGCCGAGCGCGAGCGCGAGATAGGCCGCCGTGGCGAGGCCGTCATCGGCGAGATACTGCGCGTCCCGGAGCGCGCGCTGGAGCGCCTCTGGCCCGTCGACGCCCGCGATGACCCGCCGCGCGACCATGCCTCAGCGCCGTCCCTGCGGCCGCGCGCCGCCATTGGCGCGGATGCCGCGCAGAACCTTCTCCGGCGAGATCGGCAGACTGTCGACCCGCACGCCCACCGCGTTGTAGACGGCGTTCGCGACCGCCGGCAGCACCGGATTGGCGCACATCTCGCCCGGCCCCTTGCCGCCATAAGGCGCGCCTTCGGCCGGCCGCTCCAAGACCGCGATGTGATGCGGCGCGACGTCGCCCGGGCCCGGCATCAGATAGTCGTTGAAATCGACCGGCCCGTGCGCGCGGTCCGGATAATAGGGCTCGGTCGTCTCGTAGAGCGCATGGCTGACGCCCATCCAGGCGCCGCCGATCAGCTGCTGCTCGACGAGCCTCGGATTGAGCGCCCGGCCGACCTCGTAGGCCGAGTTCACCTCCTTGACCTCGACCTCGCCGGTCTCGTCGTCGACCTCGACCTCGACGACGAGCGCCGCATGGGCGAAGCAGCTGACCGGCGTCATCTCGCCGGTGTCGGCGTCGACGTCCGACATCGGGATCAGGAAGATGCCGCGGCCCGACACCGTCTTGCCCTGCTTGAACTGCGCCGAGAGGCAGGCCTCGGCGGTGGTGATCGATCGGCCGGGCGCGCCCTTCACCTGGATGGCGCCCTTGCCGTCGGTCTCGAGATCGGCGGCGTCGACCTCGAGCTCCTCGGCCGCCGCCTCGAGCATGACGTTCCGCGCCTCGGTCGCCGCGGCGATCACCGCGTTGCCGCCCCG
>CAZPTD010000345.1:0-4532 GCA_964588915.1 uncultured Neomegalonema sp.
CTCGAGCCGACGACCAAGCTGGAGCAAGGCGGCTCCGAATGGTTCGAATGCGCTTCGGCGCGCCTGCTGCGCCGAATTCAAGCCGACGGGCAAGCGATTCCGCTCTTGGAGAGATCGAGGCGCGGATCGGGGCGTTCGTCGCGACCCGGTTCGACCGCGTCGCGACGGTCGCGGCGCGTCGGAGGGGCCGAGCGCCTCGCACAGCGTCGCCACGAGGCGGCCGTCCTCCGTGACCGGCGGCGCGATCCTGAGGCGCAAGGACGCCGGCGCACTCCTCCGAAGGCGCGCGATCGTCCCCGGCGGAGCGCTGCGTCAGCCGGAGGGTCTCGGGCTCCGCGGCGCCGTCGCGCGTCCGGCTCCAGGCGGCGAGCGTCGCGCCCCAGCGCCAACCCTCGTCCCGAATGCTGACGCCGCTGAAGCCGCTCGGTCCGACGAGGCCATGGATGTCGATCGAAACGTCGCTCATCGCCCCCTCGGCGCCGTCATTCCGCGCTCCTGAGCGCCGCGCCGGCGAGATAGAGCGAGCCGCAGATCAGGATCCGCGGCGGACGGTCGAGCCAGGCGACGTCCATGTCGTTGACGATCTGCCGGACCGCGCCCTCGAGCGACCCGGAGGTCTGCGCCGCGAGGCCGACGCGGACCGCCGACGCGGCGAGCGCGTTCGCCGGCATCGCGCCCGGCTGATCCGGGATCGCGAGCGCCATCACCTTGCGCACGAGCCCGCTGAACGGCGCGAGATAGGCCTCGGCGTCCTTGCCCTCCATCATGCCGCAGACGAGATAGAGCGCCGTCGAGGAGTGCTCCTGCAGATCCGCCATGTAGGACGCGATCGCGGCGCCGGCGGCGGCGTTGTGCCCGCCGTCGACCCAAATCTCCGCCTTCTCGGGCCCGAGCGCCACGAGCGGCCCGCGCGTGATCTTCTGGAGCCGCCCCGGCCACTCCGCTCGGGCGAGACCGGCGGCGATCGCCGGCTCCGGAAGGCCGAGCTCCGCCATCGCCGCGACGGCGACGCCCGCGTTCTCGATCTGATGGCGTCCGGGCAGCCGCGGCGTCGGCAAATCGAGAAGGCCGGCCTCGTTCTCGAACAGAAGCCGCCCGTCCTCTTCGCGCGCGATCCATTCGACGCCGGCGCGCAAAAGCGGCGCCCGCGCCGCCGCCGCCTTGAACTCGATCGCCGAGAGCGCCGCGTCCCGCTGCGGGGCGACCACGCAGGGAACGCCCGGCTTGATGATCCCGGCTTTCTCGGCGGCGATCCCGGCGATGTCGTCGCCGAGGAACTGCGCATGGTCGTAGTCGATCTGCGTGATCGCGCAGAGGCGCGGCGCGCCGACGACGTTGGTCGCGTCGAGCCGGCCGCCGAGACCGACCTCGAGCACCAGCCAGTCGGCCGGCGCCCGCGCGAAGGCGAGAAACGCCGCCGCGGTCGTGATCTCGAAGAAGGTGATCGGCGCGCCGCCATTGGCGGCCTCGCATTCCTCGAGCAGGTCCGAGAGCGCGGCCTCGTCGATGAGCCGGCCGGCGAGGCGGACGCGCTCATGGAAGCGCACGAGATGCGGCGAGGTGTAGACATGGACCTTCGCGCCCGTCGCCTCGAGCCCGGCGCGCAGATAGGCGCAGACCGAGCCCTTGCCGTTGGTGCCGGCGACGTGCAGGACGGGCGGCAGCGCGCGCTCGGGATGACCGAGCCGGCCGAGCAGCCGTTCCAAGCGATCGAGCGTCAGATCGATCCGTTTCGGATGGAGGGCGAGCAGCCGCTCGAGGATCGCGTCGCTATGCGCGCCGCGTCCGCCGCCGCCATATTCGTTGACCACGTGCCTCCAAGACCTCTCCAGGCCCTCACGGCGCGGCGCTTATTCGGCCGCCTTCGGCAGCTCCGCCTCGGCTTCGGGCGTCGGCGCCAGCGCGTCCTCCTCGTCGTCGCGAACGAGCGATCCCGGCTCCGGCAGGGCGCCGGCGGGCAGAAGCGGCAGCTTGAGCAGCATCCGAACCGCCTTGACGAGCTCGGCGCGGAGTTCGCGCCGGTCGATCACCATGTCGAGCATGCCGTGCTCGAGCAGATATTCCGAGCGCTGGAAGCCCTCCGGCAGCTTCTCGCGGATCGTCTGCTCGATCACGCGCGGACCGGCGAAGCAGATGAGCGCGTTCGGCTCCGCGATCTGGAGATCGCCGAGCATCGCGAAGGAGGCGGTGACGCCGCCGCTCGTCGGATGGGTGAGGATCGAGATGTAGGGAAGGCCGGCCTCCTGGACCATCTGCACGGCGATGGTGCTGCGCGGCATCTGCATGAGCGAGAGGATGCCCTCCTGCATGCGCGCGCCGCCGGCGGCGGTGAAGACGATCAGCGGCGCCCGCTGCTCGACCGCGGCCTCGGCGGCCGCGAGGAGCGCGTCGCCGACGCCCATGCCCATCGAGCCGCCTAAGAACGAGAAGTCCTGAACGGCGACGACGCAGTCCGCCTCGCCGATCGACCCGATCGCGGCGATCATCGCCTCTTTTTCCTGAGTCGCCTTGCGCGCCTCCTTGAGGCGCTCGGAGTAGCGCTTCTCATCGCGGAAATTGAGCGGATCCATCAGCGGCTCCGGCGTCTCGATCCGGTCATAGGCGCCATGGTCGAACAGCGATTCGAGCCGCTCGCGCGGGCTGATGCGCATATGATGGCCGCAATGGCGGCAGACATAGAGCTGCTCTTTCAGCTCCCGATGAAAGATCATCTGCTCGCAATTGTCGCATTTGCGCCAAAGATTGTCGGGCATTTCGCGGCGCTGGAAGAAGGAATTGAACTTCGGCAGCGCGACGTTGTTGATCCAATTCATCGGGTTTCTCTCTCCTTCGCCGGAGCCGCCGCGCCTCGACGCTCGACGCTGCGCCGGAAGGCGGCCTCCAGCGATTCCTTCCGCTGTTCTTCTACGACGGATTAGGCGCGGGCGCCGCGCGCGCCTTCCGCTAGGCTGCGCACGAAACCGAGTACATCCGCCGCCGATCTTCCCGCGCCTATCATATCGACGATTGCGGAGCCGACCACCACCCCGTCGGCGACTTTCGCGATTTCTTTGGCCGCTCCTGGCGTTTTCACGCCGAAACCGACGCAAATCGGCAGCTCGGTCGCCTGTTTGATCCGCGCGACCGACGGGCCGACTTCGGCCGCGTTCGCCGTCGCCGATCCGGTGACGCCGGTAATGGACACATAGTAGACAAAGCCGCTCGCGCCAGAAAGCACGCTCGGCAGCCGCCGCTCGTCGGTGGTCGGCGTCGCGAGACGGATGAGATCGAGCCCGCGCGCGCGGGCCGCCGGGCCGATCTCTTCGTCCTCCTCGGGCGGAATGTCGACGACGATCAGACCGTCGACGCCGGCCGCCGCCGCGTCGGACGCGAATTTCTCGACGCCGTAAGACTCGATCGGATTGAAGTAACCCATGAGCACCAGCGGCGTCGTTCGGTTCTCGGCGCGGAAACGGCGGACGAGATCGAGCGTCGAGACGGTGGTCGCGCCCGCCTTCAGCGCGCGCTGGCCCGCCGCCTGGATCGCCGGGCCGTCCGCCATCGGATCGGTGAAGGGCAGGCCGAGCTCGATAACGTCGACGCCCGCCTCGGGCAGGCCGCGCAACAGCTCGAAGGACGTCGCCGCGTCGGGGTCCGAGGCCATGACATAGGCGACGAACGCCGCCCGGCCCTCGACGCTCAGCGCCGCGAAGGTTTCGCTCAGCCGCGCCGTCACCGCGTGAAGCCCTTCGCGCGCTCCTTCATCTCGTCGAAGACGCCGCGCGCGACCTCCGACATCTTGTCGATGATCTTGGTCGGATCGTCCGAGAGCCCGGTCGGCCGCAAGGTCGCGACCTTGAAGCGCCGCTCGCGCGGCTCGGCGCCGTCGAACCACTCGCAATCGGCCATGTCGCCCTCGATGGCGCGCACCGTCATCTGAGGACCGCCGGACTTCAGCAGCACGACGTCGCCGACCGCGATCGCCGTCTCGGACTCCGGGTCCACTCTGCCGGATCCGAAGGTTTCGCCGAATCCGCCGCCCGTCTCAGAACCGCTGGTCATATCACGATCTCCTCTCCGAGCGCTTCGGCGACGGTGAAGATGTCCTTGTCGCCGCGCCCGCACATGTTCATCACCATGAGATGGTCGCGCGGCAGCGTCGGCGCCAGCTTCGCGACATGCGCGAGCGCGTGGCTCGGCTCCAATGCAGGAATGATGCCCTCGAGGCGGCTGCAGAGCTGGAAAGCCTCCAAGGCCTCCTGATCCGTCGCCGAGACGTACTCCACGCGGCCCGCATCATGGAGCCAGGAATGCTCCGGCCCGATGCCCGGATAGTCGAGGCCGGCGGAGATCGAGTGGCCTTCGAGGATCTGGCCGTCGGCGTCCTGAAGAAGATAGGTCCGATTGCCGTGCAGCACGCCCGGCCGTCCGCCGGTGAGGCTCGCCGCATGCTCCATCCGATCGTCGACGCCGTGCCCGCCAGCCTCGACGCCGATGATGCGCACGTCCGGATCGTCGAGGAACGGATGGAAAAGGCCCATCGCGTTGGAGCC
>CAZPTD010000346.1:0-4529 GCA_964588915.1 uncultured Neomegalonema sp.
GCGCTTCCGCAATATCGGCATGGCGCGGCCCGAGGGCTACCGCAAGGCGATCCGGCTCATGTCCATGGCCGACAAGTTCGGACTGCCTGTGGTCTGCTTCGTCGACACGCCGGGCGCCTATCCGGGCAAGGGCGCCGAGGAGCGCGGCCAGGCCGAGGCGAGCGCGCGCTCGACCGAGAAATGCCTCTCGCTCGGCGCGCCGATCGTCTCGGTCGTCATCGGCGAGGGCGGCTCGGGCGGCGCGGTGGCGCTGGCGACGGCGAACCGGATCGCCATGCTCGAGCATTCGATCTATTCGGTGATCTCGCCCGAGGGCTGCGCGTCGATCCTCTGGAAGAACGCCGCGAAGGCGCAAGAGGCGGCGGCGGCGCTGCGGCTCACGGCGGAGGACCTTCTCCAGCTCGGCGTGATCGACAAGGTGGTCGATGAGCCGGTCGGCGGCGCCCAGCGCGCGCCGAAGGCGGCGATCGAGAGCGTCGGCAAGGCGATCTCGGAGATGCTCGGCGAGGTCGCCGAGATGAGCCGCGAGGAGATCGTCAAGGACCGGCGCGAGAAGTTCCTGAAGATGGGCGATCGCCGGCTCGCGTGAGGAAATCGCGCCCGCTCGGGCGCGATTCCGTCGCGTCGGCTCAGCTCTCCGCCATCGTCGCGCTGATGTCGACGAGGAACTCGACGCCCCAGAACGTCTTGATCTGCTCGATCAGCGCGTTGCGCGCCGCCGGGTCGGCGTTGAGCGCGTATTCGACCCGGAAGCCGAGCTGCTCGAAGCCCGAATTCGGGAACAGCGAGATGACGATCGGCGTGAAGTCGTTCTCGTAAGAGGTCGTCAGAAACTTCATCGCCGCATACGCCGGATTCTCGATCCGCTCGCTCAGGAGAAGCCCGATCACGGTCGCGGCGCCGTTCTTGAGCGCGCAGTTGGTCAACGGCGCGTCGACGCCGTCGCAGGGCGCGCAATAGACCGTCTCGACATCCGCCTCGTCCGAGGCGGCGGAAGAGGGCGCCAGAACCTCGTCGAGATCGACGACCTCCTCCTGGTGCCAGCTGCGCAGCAAGAGCTCCTTATGCATCGCTCGCCTCCATCAGCGCTTGCGCCGCGTCGGCGTTGCCGCGTTCGGGCGCTTCCCATTCGGCCAGACGCTCGCCGAGCCGCGCGGCGCGGTCGGCAAGGGTCTCGGGGTTGATCATCTCGAACAGCGTCGCCAGCCGCTCGGGTTCGACGAACGCCGCCAGGCCGCGGCTCTCGGCGGCCTTGGCGCGGCGCTCCTGGTCGTCGAGCCACTGCGCCGATTGCGGCACGAACAGCGTCGGCACGCGGTGATAGAGCAGCTCGTGGAAGGAGTTGTAGCCGGCGGCCGAGACGACGAAGTCGGCGCATTGCGCGAGCGCGAGCGCGTTCATCGTCGAGACGAGACGCGTCCGCTTGAAGCTCGCGAAGCCGGGCGCCATCGTCGCCGTCGGCCATTTGACGATGAGATGCAGCATGTTCGGATGCCGCTCGGCCGCGGCGCTCACGCATTTGAGCTGCATGTTCCGGTCCGACGCGACGCCGCCGCCGAGCATCGAGACGAGCAGCGTGTCGAAGGGAACGCCGAGCCGCTTCGCGATCTGCGCCCGGGTCGCCGCGCGCTGGCGGTCGGTCGGGCGGGCGCGCGTCTGGACGATCGGGCCGACGGGCGCGCAGGCGCCGCGGCGGCGGAAGGCGCCGGCGTGGCGATCGTCGTTGAGCTCGTCGAAACACTCGGTCGGCACGATGACCTGATCGAAGTACTTTTCGCGATCGAAGAGGACGGAGTTGTCCTGGTCGGCGCGGAAGAGCTCGCGGCGGATCCAGACCGTGCGCAGGTCGAAATCGCGCCGGATCTGGCAGATGCTGTCGAAGACGTAGCCGCCGTCGAAGGCGAGAACGTCGCCGGGCCGCAGCATCGCCCGCAGCCGCTGGAGATTGGCGAGGTCGTTCGCCCAGCCGACGGCGTGCGTGTCGTCGGTGCGGCTGATCAGCGGCGCGACCTCCGAGCCGAGCTGGCCGACGAGCCGGATGCAGGAGGGATGGGCGGCGAAGGCGACGCGCTCGCGCTCCGCCGTCTCCTTCGCGATCGCCAGGCAGCGCTGCGCGTGCCCGAGGCCGTTGCCGTTCGTCGCGTAGAAGACGACGCGGGGCGCGGTCTCGGCGGACGCGCCGCGGCGCGCCGACGGGCCGCTGTCGGCGACGAGCTTCGGCGCGGCGCCGCCCGAAGGCGTCCGTCCGCTGAGAGGCGCGAGAAAGGCGCTCAGCTCCGCGCGGTAGTCCTTGGCGATGCGTCCGCGGTTCCGGCGCGACGTCGCGATCGTCTCGCCGAGCGCCGCGAGCTTGCGCGGCGCGCGCAGGAGATCGATGCGCGTCGGCGTCTCGGCGCCGCGCACGGTGCAGTCGACCACGAAGCCGCCGCTGCGAACCACGTTGAGGCGCAGCGACCAGACGGCGTCGTTGTCGGCGAACTCGCCATACTCGACGAAGCAGTCGAAGCGCCGCGCCGCGTGCGCCGCGGTCATCTCCGAGTACTGATAGATCGGATGCGCGCGCTCGAGCGCCGCGGCGAGCGGCTTCTTGTGCTGCCCGCGGACGAGCAGCGCGACGCGGCCGCCGATGGTCCGCTCGGCGTCCTGGACATGGGCGGCGACGGCTTTCCAGTCGAGATCCTCGGAGAAGGAGAGATGGACGAGCGCGCGCGGCGGCGCGTCGACGAGCCGCGGGCTTTCCGCCGGCGCGAGCGGCAGCGCGAGCGGAAAATCCGCGCCCGGCAGCTCGAGGAAGCCGTCGGCGCGTCCGCTCTTCAGCGCGCCGCACATCACCGGCTCGACGTCGAAGTTGTAGAGGATGCGGTTGCGCTGGCCGATGACGTGCTGCGCGTCCTCGAATTGGCCGAAGCAAAGCACCTCGCGGATCTTGCCGCTCAGCTTGCGCGCGAGCTCGTTGAGGGCGTCGTCGCGGATGTCCTGGCCGCGCAGCAGGACGAGCCGATCGCTCCTGAGCCGCTCGGCGACGGTCAGGAACCGGTTGCTGCGATAGGCGACATACCGGTCCGAGAACGCGTCGTCGTCCGCGACGAGCGTCTCGCCTCGGATCTCGTGGAACGCCTCAAAGTGCTCGAGCGCGTGCGTGATGATTTCCTGCCGCCGGAGAGGTTTGTCTCCGGAGCAGCACTGGACCAGCGCCCAGGGCTTCTTTGTTTCCATCATGAGCCTCAATGCCAAGAAGGTTCGACCATTGGGCGACAAAGGCCTGCGCCGAGAAACGATGCACGATCTCTTGCGCCGCCGCCGCCTTCTTACTGTAGTCTCCCGGATTTCCGCAGTAGCTCTCGACGATCATGTCGACGTCTTCCGGATCTGCAGAAATAATCGCCTCGCCGAATGTCGGCTCCAACCGCGGGTCGGCGATGACGAGCTTGCCCGCCATGATCGCCTCGACGATGACGCGGCCGAAGCTCTCCATCCAGTTGCTCGAGGTGTAATAGACGAAGAAATCGATCTGGTCGAAGAAGACGTCGAGCGGGACGCCGTTGAACGGGTGCACGGTCCAATTCTTCGGCTTGTCGCCGGTCCAATGATGCATGCCGAGAATAGTGCAGCTCTCGGCCCGAGACGAGAACGTATCGAGCATGGTCTGGCGCGACGGAAACTTCTCCGGGCCCGGACGCGAGAGCCGGCCGCGCCGGTCGCGCGGGCGCAGCGTCGGCGCGACGCGCTCGAAGCTGCAGATGTTGAACCAGCAGCGATCGGCCAATGGCAGGTCGACGACGCCGGCGCCGGCGCCGTGAAGGTCCAGCCAGGCGCGAACGGTCGAGCGGTTGTATTCGGAGACCGGCGCGAACAGATAGCCGCCGGTGAAGCTGCGCCGCCGCAGGAGATCGATCGAGCCGGCGACGTCGAACGCCTCCTGGCCGCTCGGCAGCGTGAAGTTCTCGTGCGTGACCACCACGATCTGGTTGGCGTAGAAGCGATAGCGCGGATCGAGCCCGAACTTCAGCGACGCCAGGTTGTGGAAGACGATCACGTCGGCCGCGATGCGATTCGTTCGCTCGATCTCGACGCCGTTGCGCGCGCAGGCGTCGACGAGCTTCTGATTGAGCTGATCGCCGCGAAACATCTTGGTGCCGAGATGGATCACGCGCAGGTCGAGATGAGGCGCGAGGGCGTCGATCTCGGAGGCGACGGCGGAACTTGTCCCGCCCGGGAAACGTCCGTCGACGACGATTGCGATTTTCATCGATCGCTCCGCTAGCTTCTGCCGCGTTGATTTGTAGCGCGCCGCGGCTTCTGCGCGGCGCTTGCGAGCCTCTCCGGGCGGAGAGGCTCGCGGTTGTTCGCTCAGTAAGAGCTGGCGCCGCCGGCGCTGGCGCCGCCGCTGGCGCCGGACGGCGCCGCATCGGCGGTGGCGACGCCCGCGGCGGAGGCGGCGGACGACGCCGCCGGCGCCGAAGCGGCCGGAGCCGCGGCGGCCGGAGCCGCCGGGGCCGGGGCCGCGCTCGCCGGCGCCGTGCCCGGCG
>CAZPTD010000347.1:0-4529 GCA_964588915.1 uncultured Neomegalonema sp.
ACCAGGACACCGGCGCGCGCAAATGGGGCGCGCCGTATCTGACGCGCGACTGCTTCGAGATCTTCGCCGAGACGATGCGCGACGACATGCTGCTCGTCTTGTGCCGGCGCGACGGACGCTGGATCGCCGGCGCGCTCAACTTCATCGGCCGCGAGACGCTCTTCGGCCGCTACTGGGGCTGTCTCGAGCACCATCCGTTCCTGCATTTCGAGACCTGCTACTACCAGGCGATCGACGCCGCGCTCGAGCTCGGGCTCTCGCGGGTCGAGGCCGGCGCCCAGGGCGCGCACAAGCTCGCCCGCGGCTATCTGCCGACGCCGACCTACTCGCTGCACTGGATCGCGCATCCCGGGCTTCGCCGCGCTGTCGCCGAATTCCTGCGTCATGAGCGGCGGGCGGTGGACGAGGAGATCGCGCTCCTCGCCGATTACGGGCCGTATCGCAAAGAAGGCTCCTGAGGGCGGGCCTCGGCGCGGCGACGGCGCGAAGGAGACGGCATGGCCGAGGCGCATTCCGAGCCGGCGATCGTCGCCGAGGATCTGAGCTACGACTACGACGCGAGCCCGGCGCTCGACGGCGCGAGCTTCGCCGCGCCCGCGGGCGAGATCACCGCGCTCGTCGGTCCGAACGGCGCCGGCAAGACGACGCTGATGCGGATCCTCGCCGGGCTCATGCCGCCGCAGACCGGCCGCGCCCGCGTGCTCGGCGTCGACGTCGCCGAAGACCCGCGCGCCGCGCATCGGCAGGTCGGCTATCTCGCGGACTTCATCGGGCTCTGGGACCGGATGACGGTCGCGCGGCATCTCGAGCACGCCGGTCGTTGCGCCGGGCTTTCAGGCGGCGCGGCGCGCGCGCGCGGTCGCGAGCTCGCCGAGCGGCTCGATCTCGAGGACAAGCTCGACGCAGAGGCCGGCGCGCTCTCGCGCGGCCAGCGCCAGCGCGTCGCCATCGCCCAGGCGCTCGTCAAGCGGCCGAAGCTCCTCATCCTCGACGAGCCGGCCTCGGGCCTCGATCCCGAAGCGCGCAAAAACCTCTCGCGGCTCCTGCTCGATCTCAAGTCGGCCGGCGCGACGCTGCTCGTCTCCTCGCACATCCTCTCCGAGCTCGACGACTACTCGGACCGCATCGTCGTCATCCGCGACGGGCGGATCCAACGCTCGGCGGCGATCCGCGAGGCCGCGGCCGAGGAGATCGTCGAGCTGGCGCTGGCGACGCCGTCGGACGACCTCGCCGGCGCGCTCGCCGCCGCGCTGCCGGCGGCGCGGATCCGCGTCTCCGCGCCCGACCGGGCCGAGATCGCGACCTCGGGCGGCCCGTCCGCGCAGGCCGAGATCCTGGCGGCCCTGATCCGAGCCGGGCTGCCGGTGGCCGCCTTCGCGCCGCGGCGCCGACGGCTCGAGGACGCCTATTTCGAGACCGAGGAGGCCGCCGAATGAACCCGGAATTCCTGCGCCTCGTCCGGCTCGAGCTCTCGCCGCTGCGCCTCGTCGCCGCGCCGTTCCTGCTCGGGCTCTGGGTGCTCTTCTTCGCCGGCGGCGCGCGCGACTGGACCGAGATCGTCGACGGCGCGTTCCGCGCCGCGCTCATCGTCGCCGCCTTCTGGGGCGCGCGCCGCGCCGCCGACGCCGTCGCCGCGGAGCTGCGCGAGCGCACCTGGGACGCGCAGCGGCTCTCCGGCCTCGGCCCGGTCTCGATGACCGTCGGCAAGCTCTTCGGCGCGCCGATCGGCGCCTGGTACGTGATCGGCCTCGCCGCGCTCCTCCAGATCGCGCTCATCGGACTGAACGGCGCGCGGCCCGCGAGCTACGATCTTCTCAGCTTCGGCCTCGCCTACCAGACCGTCCTCGCCGAGATCCTCGGCGCCTTCGCGCTCTTCGCCGTCGCCTCCTTCGCCTCGATGGCGGCGCTCGCCGGCCAGGACCGAGTGCGCAGCTTCGACACCACGCTCTTCCAAGCGCTCGCGGTCGGCGGCGGCGCGCTCCTGGTCTCGTTCTTCATCGGCCTCAGCTTCGACGGCCGAACCGTCTCCTATTACGATCTCGAGCTCAGCCGCGCCGGCGGCCTCTCGCTCTGCTTCGCCTTTTTCGGCCTCTGGGCCGCTCTCGGCCTCGGCCACCAGATGAGGAAGGCCTTCGGCGCGCGCACGACGGCGCTGCCTTGGATCCTCTTTCTCGGCGCGCTGGCGCTCTTCGTGCTCGGCTGGGACCGCGACGCCGATATCGGCCTTCTGCTCGGCTTCGCCGCCTCGGCCTACGCCGCCGCGCTGATCGAGCCGCACCGGCGGATGGCGCTCGCGACGTGGATCGGCGATCTCGGGCGCCTCAGGCTCCGCGCCGTCGCGAGCGGTCCGGCCTGGGTCTACGCCTGGATCGCGCTCTCGCTCGCGCTCGCGATCCTCTATCCGCAGATCGTCGCGGATCTCGAGGAGGCGACGCCGCGCGACGCGCGCGCGCTCTTCGACGCGGACGCGGCGCCGATCGCGCTGACGCTCTTCGTTCTGCGCGACATGGGCGTCTGCCTCTGGGCGGGCCTGCGCGCGCGGGACGGGCGCGGCCTCTGGACCGCGGCGCTCGCGCTCGCGGCGCTCTGGTTCGTGCCGGTGAGCCTTTTCGGTCTCACCGAGACGCTCGACGTCTTCCGGCTCTTCCTGCCGATCGACGGGCTCTCGATCGTCTCCGCCGGCGTCCAGGCGGCCGCCGCGTTCATCGCCGCGCTCGCGCTTGCGGCGATAAGGAAATAAGCTGTCGCGCGTGCGCGGCGCCGGCCGCGCGGGATCGAGGAGGAGCCGAGATGTCGCAGCTCGACGAGAAGCTGGGCGCCGACCAGATCGACGCGCTCGTCGCGGCGGGATGGGCGCGTGTCGAGGGGCGGGACGCCATCGTCAAGACCTATCGCTTCGCGGATTTCGTCGCCGCCTTCGGCTGGATGACGCGCGCGGCGATCCTGGCCGAGAAGCAGAACCATCATCCGGAATGGAGCAACGTCTACAACCGGGTCGTGGTGACGCTGACCAGCCACGACGTCGGCGGGCTGACGATGCGCGACCTGCAGCTGGCCGAGGCGCTCGACGCGCTTTGAGCGTCGCCAGAAGCCGGGCTTCGGCGCCGCCCGAGCCCATGCCGCTGGAGCCGACGATCGCATCGACGCCCGACGATCGTCGCGGGCGTCCGGTCAAGGGCGCGCAGCGCCGGCTCGCCGGCGGCTTTTTCAACGAAAAAGCCGTCCTTGATCGGGCGGCGGCGATGATCGACAGACGCATGTGATTGGCGGATCCGGCGGCGTGGGCGGCTCATGCCGATGGTGAGACAGGAGCGAACCGGCCCCTCAAGCCAGCCGATACGCTTCGGTCGGGTCGTAGTCGGGCGCGGACTCGAGCCGCGCCTCGATCTCTTCCAGGGTCACCGGCGTGAAGTCCCAGACGTCGACCCCGACGTCGCAGCGCTTCTTATGCGGCGGGACGCGGCCATGGGTGTGGCCGTGCAGATGCAGCGCGCCGCGGAAGGCGCCCGGCCACTCCAGCAGCGGATAATGGCAGAGCACGATCTTCCGCCCCTCCAGATTGATCTCGTGAAGATCGTGGCAGGCCGCCCAGCGCTCGAGCTGCGCCGTGTTCTCGGTGTCGTGATTGCCGCGGATGAAGACGATCTCGCCGGCGAGCCGGTCGAGACAGCGCTGCGCCAGCGCCGAGCCCTTGAAGCAGAAATCGCCGAGATGATAGACGCGGTCCTCGTCGGTGACGCGCGCGTTCCAGCGCTCGACGATCGCGGCGTCCATCGCCTCGACCGACGGGAAGGGCCGCTTGCCGTGCTTGATGATTCCGGAATGGCCGAAATGCGTGTCCGCGGTGAAGAAGACGGCCATGCCGGGGCTCAGGCGTCGTCGAGCCGGCGGAGCCAGAACTGCAGGCGATGCGGCGTCTCCTCGGCCGCGCCGACCTCGCGCCAGTCGAAGACCGCTTCGAGGCCCGGCTCGGGCGCGTAGCCGCGCTTGCGCCAGAAGCCGTCGAGCGGCCGGTGGCCTTCCGGCTCGAGCGGATGGTTCTTCGGCCGGATCACCGAGCAGAAGGCCGAGACCCGCTTGCCGAGGTCGCGGGCCCGCGCCTCGCGCCAGTCGAAGAAGGCGTGGCCGACGCCGCGGCCGCGATATTCGGGCAAGAGCACCGACTCGCCGCAATAGAAGATCTCCGAGACGTCGCGGCCCTGAGCGCGGAAGGGCTCGGCCCATTCGGCGTGCTGTCCGTCCATCGGCGCGCCGGTCGCGGCGCCGACCATTCGGTCGCCGTCCCAGGCGCCGACGACGACGGCCTGCGCGCTGTCGCGGTAGGCCTGCAGGTAGCGCTCCTCGTAGGCCATGTCGCCGTCGTAGAGGTAGGGCCAGGCGCGGAACACCTCGATCCTGAGGCGTGCGATGTCGGGCAGCGCCGCGTCCAGCTCGGCCCGCGGAATGGGGCGCACCGTCAGGCTCATCCAGCCACCTGGCGCGTCCATTCGGTGAGGTTGTAGTAGGTGGTCACGCGCACGATCAGCCCG
>CAZPTD010000348.1:0-4509 GCA_964588915.1 uncultured Neomegalonema sp.
CGCGTCGTCGCCCGCGGCTTCGGCTCCGGCGCTTGGGGCTGGGGCACGGCCTACGGTCCTCAGGACGGCTCCTGATCGGCCGATGCGAGAGGCTTCGGCGGCTCCGCGGCCGCCGAAGCGACACCGAGAAAGGGTTGGGGCGCAGGGCATGACGACCGATAGGACGATGCGCCGATCGAGCGCGCGGCGGACCGCCCGTTTCGGGGCCGCGGTGTTGATCGCGGCCGCCTTGGCGGGCTGCAGCGAGTCCGAAGAGCGGCCGCTCAGCTACGAGCCGGGCGTCTATGGCGGGGCCGAAGACGAAGAACTGTCGGCGGAGGCGCGCGAGGCGCTGCGCGAACGGGTGGCGCGCCAGGGCGCGCTCTGACGAGCCGCGCCGAGAAACAATCTGGGAGGAAGAAATGGCGCTCAGTTTCGAGAGCCGGCGCCGTCGGCGCTACGCGGTCGCCGCGGCCGCCCTGTGCGTGAGCGTCGTCGCTCTCGTCGTCTCGGCCTTTTCGCTCTATTCGGGCGCGTCCGCGCAGGCCGTCCGTCCGCCCGACGACGCGGTCGTGAACGCGACGCCGCCGAGCGGCGGCGCCGAGCGGCCGGAAGCGGGCGCGCGCATCGGCGCCGGCGGCCTCGGCGGCGAGATCCCGGGCGCCATCGACAGCGAGGACCGCGCCGACATCTGGCGCGCCGTCCGCTCGGGCTATCAGGGCGAGGTCTCGATCCCGGACCGGACCGCAGGCGTTCTCGTCCAGTCCGGCGGCGAGGCCTGGCGCTCGACGCAGCCGATCGTCCGCCAATACGGCGCCTACGCGCTCGGCGGGATCGTCGTCCTGCTGCTGATCTTCCTGCTCCTGCGCGGCCGCATCCGCATCGAGGCCGGCAAGTCCGGTCAGACGATCACGCGCTTCGTGGCGATCGAGCGCTTCGGCCACTGGCTGCTCGCCGGCAGCTTCATCATTCTCGCGCTCACCGGCCTTCTCTTCTCCTTCGGCCGCGAGATTTTGCATTGGATGCAGGGTCTCGCCGGCGATCCGTCGATGAGCGCGGCGGAGACGGCGAGCGGCGAGCCTTATTTCGGCTTCGGCCATTCGAGCTTCGCGGCGGTGCTGCAGGGCTCGAAATGGCTGCACAACAACGTCGCTTGGGCCTTCATGCTCGGCCTCGCGCTCGTTTTCGTCATGTGGGTCGGGCGCAATATCCCGAACCGGGCCGACCTGCGCTGGCTCGCCAAGGGCGGCGGCCTGTTCCGCCGCGGCGTCCATGTCGACTCGCGGAAGTTCAACGCCGGTCAGAAGCTGATCTTCTGGGCGACCATCATCCTCGGCGTCTCGGTCAGCATGTCCGGGATCGCGCTCCTCTTTCCGCATCAGACGCATATGATGTCCGAGAGCTTCAACGTGCTGAACGCCGTCGGCTTCGATCTGCCGACCGAACTCGACCCGCGCGGCGAGGAGCAGCTGCAGTCGCTTTGGCATACGATCGTCGCCTTCGCGATGATGGTGATCATCGTCGCGCATATCTATATCGGCTCGCTCGGCATGGAGGGCGCCTTCGCCGCGATGGGCGGCGGCCAGGTCGACCTCAACTGGGCGAAAGAGCACCATAATCTCTGGGTCGAGGAAGAGCAGGCGAAGGGCCGCGCCGCGCCGGCCGCGCCGGCGCCGGGCGCGGCGGCGCCGGCCGAGTAGGGGAAGCGTTGTCGGCGGGCTTCGGCCCGCCGGAGCGCGCTTCGGGCCGCGACTCAGCCTGTCGCCTCGCGCGGGCGCGCGCTGAACCGAACGTCGCGAGGTGCTTAAACTGGCGGCCGAGCAAGTACCTGCGGCGGTTCTTCGATCCGGTTTGCGCCGGAAATCATCGAGGCCCGTGGTGATTTCGGTTTACAAACTGGCGTCAATTTATCACGATTGCGTGACGCGGCGTGTTTTGGACGCGTGGTATTTCGTGGTGGTCTTGGCGGTGACTTGAACCGGGGAACGATAGGTCGATCGACTGCCTTTTCATTGCGAATATTGATCGATTAGCAGTGCTTCTTCTGAGAATTCATGGATCTAGCTGAAGCGGCATTGCGTACATGGGTCCCGATCGGGCTCCGAGACCGCGCCGCATTCGGGAGGAATAGCATGAATAAGCACCCTTCGACCAAGCCCGGCGCCACGCTGTCTGACGACGATATCGTGACCCGGCGGCGCAAATCGCGCCGCGCCTTTCTGGCGAGAACGATCACCGGCGGCGCGGCCGCGGCGGCGTTGATCGCGGTGCCGCGCGACGTGGCCGCCGCGGATGCGGATAACGGCAATTGGACGGATCAAGGCAACTGCCCGCGCGGCGGGCCGGGCCGCTACACCGGCGTCACCGACAACGACAACGGCGCGATCACGGACGCCAGCAACCGCGGCAGGGGCCAGCCCTATTGCAGCGGCGGCGGCGGCGGCGGCGGCGGCGGCGGCGCCACGGATCGCGACAACGGCAACATTTCGGACGCGCAGGGCTGCGGCCGCGGATCCGGCGGGTACCGGAGCAATCTCACCGACAGCGACAACGGCAGCATCACCGATGTCGAGGGTTACGGCCGCGGATCTCCGCGCTGCTGATCCTGCGCCGGCCGCGCGCCGGGGCTCGCCGCCCCTTCGCGGAAAAGTTCGCGCGCCGCGCCGCATCCCGCGGCGGCAGCGTCAAGGCGACGACGGCGCGCGACGTTACGGGGACATGAGCGGCGCGCGGCAGTGACGTTTTGAGGGCGCATGCACGCTAGCGACTATTCGTTCGATCAGGTCATCGCGCCAATCGACGCGGCCGATTTCTTCGCCGACTACTACGAGAAGAACAATTTGCTCGTGCGGCGCGGTCAGCGCGACTACTATTCCGAGCTGTTGACGCTTGACGACATCGATCTCGTGATCACGTCCATGAGCCTGCTCGGTGAAAACCTGACGATCGCCCGGGCGGACAAGACCATTAAATCCGAAGACTATCTTTACGACAGCGGCGTCGTCGATCCGTCGCGCGTGTTCCAGCTCTTCGCCGACGGCGCCACGATCATCCTGCCGCATTTGCACCTGCGGCTTCCGAAGCTGGCGGCGCTCGCGCGGTCCCTCGAGGCGACGTTCAGTTCGCGCTTTCAGACGAACATCTACCTCACGCCGGGCCGGAGCCAGGGCTTCAAGAAGCACTACGACAGCCATGACGTGCTGGTGCTGCAGATCGCCGGCAGCAAGGTTTGGCGGATCTACGACACGCCGGTCGAGCTGCCGCTGTTCAGCCAGGCCTTCACCGCCGGCGCGCCGATCGGCGAGATGACCGACAGCTTCACGCTCGAAGCCGGCGACATGCTCTACGTGCCGCGCGGAGTCGCGCATGACGCGGTCGCGACCGACGAGACGTCGCTCCATATCACCACCGGGATCATGGCGAAGAGCTGGACCGATCTGATGACGGACGCGGTCGTGCGGCTCGCGCGCAGGGAGCCGGCGTTTCGAAAGGCGCTGCCGGCCGGCTTCGCCGGCGCGGATTTCGACCGGAGCGCGGCCCGGGCCTATTTCACGAAGCTGGCCGATCTCCTGAAGTCCGAAGGCAGTCTCGACGAGGCGTTGGACGCGTTCGTCGAGGACATCCTGGCGACGCGCGCGCCGCTTCTTCGCGGCCAGCTGCGCGACGTCATGCGCCTCGACGCCATCGACGCCGACACGACGCTGCGGGCGCGTCCTGACCTGATGTGGCGGCTCTCGGAGGCGGTGGTCGAGCCCGAGGACGCAGAGGACGCTGAAGAGGGCGGCTCGCCGGTCTTGCGTCTCGAGTGCTACGGCGTCGAGATCGACTTTCCGATCGCCACGCGCGACGCGGTGCGCTACGCGCTGTCGTCGCGTATGTTCAAGCCGCGCGACTTGCCGGGACTGCGCGACGACGCGTCCAAGATCGTGCTGGCTCGGCGTCTGGTGCGCGAAGGATTGGCGCAGCTCGTCTGAGCGAGCGCGGCGCGAAGGGAGATGCGGGCATGTCGACGAAGCGACGCGTCGCGGCCTCGGCGCTTGTCACGATCCTCGCGGCTGCGGTTTGGGCGGTCGGCGCGCTGGCGCAGGTCGAGGAGGCGGAGCGCGCGTCCGAGCCGGCGGCGGCGGTTCTGGCGGGGCATGGCGGGCCGGTGAAGGGCGTCGCCAGCCTGCGCGACGGCGCCGAGGCGCTCTCCGCGAGTTTCGACTACGCGCTCGGGCTGTGGGATCTCGAGGCGGGCGAACGGATCGCCTGGCTCGACGGTCATGAGGCGCAGGTCAACGCCGTCGCCGCGACGCCGGACGGCCGCTACGCGCTGTCGGGCTCCGACGATTTCACGCTGATCCTCTGGGATCTCGACGCGGCGCGGCGCGGCGAGGCGGCGCTGGCCGCGCGCCTCGCCGAGCATCAGGGCAAGGTCGCCGGCGTCGCCGTGTCGCCCGGCGGCGGGCTCGGGGCGTCGGCCGGCTGGGACGGCGTCGCGCGCCTCTGGGCGCTGCCGTCGGGCGCGCTCGCCGCCGAGACGCCCGC
>CAZPTD010000349.1:0-4489 GCA_964588915.1 uncultured Neomegalonema sp.
GGCCCGACTGGTCCTGCCATTTCCGGGCCTCAAGCTGGCCCTCGATATACACCTTCGAGCCCTTGCGCAGATATTGCTGCGCCACCCGGACCAGCGGCTCCGAGAAGATCGCCACATTGTGCCACTCGGTCTTCTCGCGCCGCTCGCCGGTGTTGCGGTCCTTCCAGTTCTCGGACGTCGCGATCCGCAGATTGCAGACCTGGCCGCCGTTCTGGAAGCTGCGCACTTCCGGGTCGGCGCCCAGATTTCCGATCAAGATGACTTTGTTGACGCTGCCGGCCATGCCTGCCCTCCAACGGCTTCGCGCGTCGCGCGCGCTTCTTCAGCGAGCAGGATTAGCGCCGAGCGCCGCAAAAGGCGAGCCCGGCCCGAAGGGACGGTCGCCCGGCCCGCGCCGGGCGACCGCCGAAGGCGATCAGTAGCGCCGGCCGTGGCGGGCGACGAAGAGGTCGACGACCTCGCAGCGGGCGTAAGGCATCGGGCGTCCGCGGCGATAGCGGATGCGGTCGAGGCGGCGCTCGCAGCGGCGCAGAGCGCGGCGGCAGGCGCGCCGCTCGAATCGCGCCACCGCTTCGGCGCGCGAGCCGCGAACGAAGGCGCCGTTGGCCCGGAACGCTTCGGCCGCGCAGACGACCCGGTGATGCGCTTGAGCCTCGCCGGCGTCGAGCACGAGCCCGGCGCCCGCCAGCGGCAGGGCGAGGGCGGCAGCTTTCAGAAGTTTCACGAGGACATCCCCTACAGTTGACAATAAACTGCGCCAGGGCCGCACGACGACGACGCGCGCTCTTCGCGCTCCGCCGCCCAACGTCATCGGGCCCGCGCTGTCCTCCAACCCGTTTGTAATTGCGCGAAACCTCCGCTACGCCCGAGGCGATATTGTGGCGGCGGACGCGGCGACGGAGCGAGACGCGTAACGTTAGCGCAGCGCGTGTAACGTTCACGTCGCCGCGTGCTCACGAGTGAAGTGACGCGCACGTGATTCGCGAATTGGTCGATTACCGCCGATTTTGAATTTGCGCGGTCGACTCGCTCCCTGTCGGCCGCGTTTTTGCGCGCAGCCACGCGCGCAGCTGGGCAAACGCAATACGGAGGAGTGCGAGAATGGCGAAGAAATTGAGTGCGAAAGGCGCCCTCAGCGCGGCGGTCGCGACCGTCCTCGCGGGCGTCGGAGGCGCCGCTCAGGCGGCTGACAACGAGAAGTGCTACGGCGTCTCGCTCGCTCAAGAGAACGGCTGCGCCGCCGGTCCGGGCACGACCTGCGCCGCGAGCTCGCTGATCGACTATCAGGGCAACGCTTGGTCGCTGGTGCCGGCGGGTCAGTGCGAGTCGATCGTGATCACCGACGCCGAAGACGGCAAAGAGCGCCAAGGCAGCCTCGAGCCGCTCGCGCGCGACCTGCCGCGTCTCTCGTCGGCCGATCTGCCCACGCCGGCGGACGAATACCAGACCGTCGAGGGCTTCGAGCCTTACGTCTCGGAAGAGGAAGAAGCCGCCGCGCGCGCCGCGGCCGGGCTCTGAGACGCGCATCGCGATCCCGCCGCTCGGCCCGCGCCGGGCGGCGGCCCATCGACTGAGGAAACTGCGCCGCGAGGTCCGACAATGTCGCGCGAAGCAGCCCAAGAAACGCGCCGATACGCGGCGGAAGACGCGCTGCCGCCGCGCGCGGGCGTCGGCTTCAAGGCCGAACATTTCGAGGCCGCCGTCGAGGACGGCCACGACGTCGCCTGGTTCGAGATCCACGCCGAGAATTACATGGGCGAGGGCGGCGCGCCGCATCGCATGCTGACCGCGCTGCGCGACAAGTTTCCGCTCTCGGTGCATGGCGTCGGGCTCTCGATCGGCGCCGAGCGCGGGCTCGACTCCGCGCATCTCGCGCGCCTGAAGCGCGTCGCCGACCGCTACGAGCCCGGCATGGTCTCCGAGCATCTCGCGTGGTCGACGCACGATGTCGGCTTTCTCAACGATCTCTTGCCGGCGCCGTATAACGACGAAAGCCTCGACCGCGTCGTCCGGCATATCGACCAGGTCCAGGAGACGATCGGGCGGCGCATGCTGCTCGAGAACCCGTCGACCTACATCCTCTTCGAGGCGTCGACGATGTCCGAGACCGAGTATCTGCGCGAGATCGCGCGGCGAACCGGCTGCGGGCTCCTGCTCGACGTCAACAACGTCTTCGTCTCCGCCACCAATCACGGCTATTCGCCGGAGCGCTACCTTGCGGACTTCCCGCTCCAGGCGGTCGGCGAAATCCATCTCGCCGGCCACGCGCCGGACGAGGACGACGACGGCGCGCCGCTCCTGATCGACGCGCATGACCGCGCGGTCGCCGATCCGGTCTGGGCGCTCTACGCCCGGGTCGTCGAGACGATCGGCCCGCGCCCGACGCTGATCGAATGGGACGCGAACGTCCCGGAATGGCCGACGCTCGCCGACGAAGCGGCGCGCGCGAACCGGATCCTGGACGCGGCGCCGCGCGCCGCGAGCGCGGCGTGACGCCATGTCGACGCGCGCCGACAAGTCCGCCGCCGAGCACGCGCCCGAAGCGACGGCAGGCGCCGGCCAAGCGGCCTTCGTCGCGGCGCTGCTCGATCCCTCGGCGCCGACGCCTGAGGGCGTCGTCGGCCGTCCGAAGAAGCGCTTCGACGTCTATCGCAACAACGTCCTCGCCAGCCTGATCGACGCCCTCGGCAAGGCCTATCCAGCGGTGCGCGCGCTCGTCGGCGACGCGTTCTTCCAGGCGGCGGCCGGCGTCTTCGTCCGCGCGCATCCGCCGCGGACGCCGGTCATGATCTACTACGGCGAAGGCTTCGCCGATTGGCTCGAGGCGTTCGAGCCGGCGCAGGGTCTCGTCTATCTGCCGGACGTCGCGCGGCTGGAGCGGCTTCTGCTCGAGGCGACGCACGCTGCGGACGCGACGCCGCTCGACCGGGCCGGCTTCGCCGCCGCCGTCGCCGATCTCGATCCGGACGCGCTCGCCGAGCGGCGGCTGACGCCGCATCCCGCGGCGCGCGCGCTCGCCTCGCGCTATCCGGTGGTCTCGCTGCGCGAAAGGGCGCTTCGGGGCGGCTCGGGCGCGCTGTCGGGCGCCGAGACGGCGCTCGTGTCGCGGCCGGACATCGACGTCTCGTGCCGCCGGGCGCCGACCGGAACGGCGGCGGCTCTGGCTGGGGCGGCGGCCGGCGAAACGCTCGGCGCGGCGGCCGAGGCCGCGGCGGCGGAAGGCGGCGACTTCGCCGAGGTGTTGACTGCATTGATGGAAGCCGGCGCGATCGCGGCGATCGACGCGCCGGCGAATTAGGAGAATTAGAAGATGACGGACATGGCGGAAGGCCCGCGGAGCCGGACGGGCCGAGTGATCGGCGGAGCGTCGGGCGTTCTTTTCGGCGCGCTCGGGCGGCTGCACAATTCGGTCTTCGGCGCCCTCCAGAGCGTGACCGAGAATTGGCTGCTCGGCCTCTTCGCGCGCTTCACGTTTGCGAGCGTGCTGCTGATGTATTTCTGGAATTCGGCGATCACCAAGGTGATCCCGCAGGATTTCAGCCAGGGCGGCGCGCGCGTCGCGTCCGGACCGTTCGACTATCTGACCGTGGAGCCGGAAGCCTATCTGCAGATCCTGCCCAACGTCGCACAGGCGGATCTGACGTTCATCCACCACCTCATCGTCTACGCCGGGACCTACGCCGAGTTCGTCTTGCCGGCGCTGATCGTCATCGGCCTGCTGACGCGGCTCGCCGCGCTCGGCATGATCGTGTTCGTCGCGGTGCAGACCTATGTCGACGTCGTCAGCCACGGCGTGCCGTTCGACACCGCCTTCATGTTCGACGGAAGGGCCAACTCGCCGATCATGGATCAGCGGCTGCTGTGGCTTGCGCCGCTCCTCTATCTGACGCTCCGCGGCGCGGGCGCGATCTCGCTCGACTATCTCCTCGGCCTCTTCGGTCGGCGACGCATACGATAAAGGTCACGCGCGGACGCCCGACGCGGCTGGGCGTCGCGCCGATGTCGCGCTTCGACCGAGATCGAGCTATATGAGCGGAATCGGTCGAGGGAGCAGGACATGGCGAGAACGTCGGGCAAGGCGTCCGCGAACGGCGCGGCGGTGAAGAAGCGCGCCGTCGCGAAATCGGCGCCGGCCGCAAAGAAGAAGACCGCGGGCGCGAAGAAGCTCGCGGTCGCCGAGCCGTCGCGGCCGGCCGAGATGCGCAGCATCTCGATCCGCGGCGCGCGCGAGCACAATCTCAAGAACATCGACGTCGATCTGCCGCGCGACAGCCTGATCGTCATCACCGGGCTCTCGGGCTCCGGCAAGTCGTCGCTCGCCTTCGACACCATCTACGCCGAAGGGCAGCGCCGCTACGTCGAGAGCCTCTCGGCCTACGCCCGGCAGTTCCTGAACATGATGGAGAAGCCGGATCTCGACAGCATCTCCGGCCTGTCGCCGGCGATCTCGATCGAGCAGAAGACGACCTCTCGCAATCCGCGCTCGACC
>CAZPTD010000350.1:0-4483 GCA_964588915.1 uncultured Neomegalonema sp.
AGGAGCATCTGCTCGGCATGTTCCGCGAGGATTTCGAGTTCAACGACGCCGCCGGCCCGTCGCATCTCCATGGCGGCGCGCCGGCGCCGCAGGAGCGGTCGGCCGAGGCGCCAGCGCCCGCCGCCGAGACCGCTTGGACCGCCGACGCCGAGAAGGAGCTGAGAAAGATCCCGTTTTTCGTCCGCGCCAAGGCGCGCCGCAACACCGAGAGCTTCGCCGCCGAGCGCGGGCTCGCCACCATCACGCTTGAGACGCTCTATGACGCCAAAGCCCATCACGGCCGCTGACGCGGCGCCGACGGTCCGCGTCGTGATCGTCACGCTGGACCGGCACATCGAGAGCGCCGTCGACCGCGCGCGGGTCCGGCTGGCGCGCGCCGTTCCCGGTCTGCGCCTCAGCTTCCACGCCGCGGCGGAATGGGGCGAGGATCCGGAGGCGGCCGAGCGCGCCCGCGCCGACATCGCCGAGGGCGACGTCATCTTCGCCAACATGCTCTTCCTCGACGAGCATGTCCGCGCGGTGCTGCCGGCGCTCGAAGCGCGGCGCGAGGCCTGCGACGCGATGATCGGCACGATCTCGGGCGGCGAGGTGATCCGCCTGACCAAGCTCGGCCGGCTCCGGATGGACGCGCCGCAGACCGGCGCGCTCGCCCTTCTGAAGCGCCTGCGCGGCTCCAAGTCGAAGACCGGCTCGGGCTCCGGCGCCAAGCAGATGGCGATGCTGCGGCGGCTGCCGAAGATCCTGAAATACATTCCCGGCAAGGCGCAGGACCTGCGCGCCTATTTCCTGTCGCTGCAATACTGGCTCGCCGGTTCGGACGCGAATATCGAGAACCTGGTCCGCTTCCTGATCGACCGCTACGCGGACGGCGAGCGGATCGCGTTGCGCGGCGCGCTGACGGCGGCCGAGCCCGAATGCTATCCCGATATCGGCGTCTACCATCCGCGCCTGCCCGACCGCGTCGGCGAGGACGCCGCCGCCCTGCCCCGCCTGCACGGCGCCAAGGGCTCGGTCGGGCTCCTGCTGATGCGCTCCTACGTGCTCTCCGGCGACTCGGGCCATTACGACGCCGCGATCGCGGCGTTCGAAGCGCGCGGCCTTCGCGTCGTGCCGGCCTTCGCGAGCGGCCTCGACGGGCGGCCGGCGATCGAGCGTTATTTCGTCAAGGACGGGCGCGCGACCGTCGACGCGGTGGTGTCGCTCACCGGCTTCTCGCTCGTCGGCGGCCCGGCCTATAACGACGCCGCCGCGGCGGAGAAGACGCTCAGCGATCTCGACGTTCCCTATCTCTCGGCCCATGCGCTCGAGTTCCAGACGCTCGAGCAGTGGAGCGCCTCCGACCGCGGCCTGTCGCCGATCGAATCGACGATGATGGTCGCGATCCCGGAGATCGACGGCGCCACCGGCCCGATCGTCTTCGGCGGCCGCTCCGAACGCGCCGCGCCCGACGCCGCCGCCGGCGCGCCGGCGCGCGCGATGCGCGGCGATCCCGATCGCTGCGCGATGCTCGCCGCGCGGGTCGAGCGGCTGGTGCGCCTGCGCCGCACGCCGAAGCCCGAGCGCAAGCTCGGCATCGTGCTCTTCAACTTCCCGCCGAACGCCGGCGCGACCGGCACCGCGGCCTTCCTCTCGGTCTTCGAGTCGCTCTTCAACACGCTCCACGCGCTGAAGCGCGACGGCTACGCGGTCGAGCCGCCGGAAAGCGTCGACGCCTTGCGCGCGCGCATCCTCGGCGGCGACGCGGACCGGACCGGCGCCGACGCCAACGTCGCCGCGCGCGTCGCCGTGGACGACCATGTCCGGCGCGAGAAGCGCCTCGGCGAGATCGAGGCGCAATGGGGCCCGGCGCCCGGCCGTCATCAGACCGACGGGCGCTCCTTGTTCGTGCTCGGCGCGACGTTCGGGTCGGTCTTCGTCGGCGTGCAGCCCGCTTTCGGTTACGAAGGCGACCCGATGCGGCTCCTCTTCGAGCGCGGCTTCGCGCCGACCCACGCCTTCGCCGCCTTCTATCGCTGGCTGCGCGAGGATTTCGGCGCCGACGCGCTCCTCCATTTCGGCACGCATGGCGCGCTCGAGTTCATGCCCGGCAAGCAGACCGGGCTCTGCGCCGAGTGCTGGCCGGACTATCTCATCGACGCGCTGCCGAATTTCTATCTCTACGCCGGCAACAACCCGTCCGAAGGCGCGATCGCCAAGCGCCGAGCCGCGGCGACTTTGATCAGCCATCTGACGCCGCCGGTCGCCAAGGCCGGGCTCTATCGCGGCCTCGTCGATCTCAAATCCTCGCTCGAGCGCTGGCGCGGAACCGCGCCCGAAGCGATCGAGGAGCGCGCCCGGCTCGCCGAGATGATCCAGGCGCAGGCGGCCCAGCTCGATCTCGCCGAAGCGGAGCCCGCCTGGGACGCGGCGGAGACGCGCGTGCGAGAGCTGACGCGGAAGCTCCTCGAGCTCGAATACGCGCTCATCCCGCACGGGCTGCATGTCGTCGGCCGGCCGCCCAGCGACCGCGAGCGGGCCGAGCTCCTCATGGCGATCGCGACGGCGTCGGAGACGGCGCTTTCGGAGGCCGACGCCGAGGCGATCGTCGCCGGCCGGCCGGTCGAGGACAAGGGCGCGCCGGAGCGGCTCGCGGCGCTCCAGCGGACGGCGCGGCTTCTGGCCGAGGATCACGAGATCCCGGCGCTGCTCCATGCGCTCGACGGCCGTTTCACGCCGCCGGCGCCGGGCGGCGACCTGATCCGCACGCCGGCGATGCTGCCGACCGGCCGCAACATCCACGGCTTCGATCCGTTCCGGATCCCGAGCGCCTACGCGCTGGCCGACGGCGCCCGCCAGACCGAGCGGCTGATCGCCCGGCACGCCGCCGACGGCCACCAGCCGCCCGAGACGGTCGCGATCGTGCTGTGGGGCGCCGACAATCTGAAGACCGAAGGCGCGCCGATCGGCCAGGCGCTGGCGCTCATCGGCGCCAAGCCGCGGCTCGACAGCTACGGCCGCCTCTGCGGCGCCGAGCTCGTCGATCTCGAGACGCTCGGGCGCCCGCGCATCGACGTTCTGGCGACGCTCTCGGGCATCTTCCGCGATCTTCTGCCGCTCCAGACGAAGCTGCTCGCCGAGGCCGCCTATCTCGCCGCCGTCGCCGACGAGCCCGTGGAGCGGAACTTCGTGCGCAAGCACGCGCTCGCGCTCGCCGAAGCGCGCGGCTGCAGCCTCGAAGAGGCGAGCGTGCGCGTGTTCTCGAACGCCGACGGCGCCTACGGCTCGAACGTCAACCACATGATCGACAGCGGCGCCTGGGTCGACGAGGACGAGCTCGCCGAGACCTTCACCAAGCGCAAATGCTTCGCCTACGGCGCCTCGGGCAAGCCGACGAAGCGTCCGGAGATGCTCGAGAGCCTGCTCGGCACCGTCGACATCGCCTTCCAGAACCTCGAATCCGTCGAGCTCGGCGTCACCACGATCGACCACTATTTCGACACGCTCGGCGGCGTCGGCCGCGCGGTGCGCCGCGCCCGCGGCGAAGCGGCGCCCGTCTATATCGGCGACGCGACCGCCGGGCCGGGCGCGGTGCGCAGCCTCGCCGAGCAGATCGCGCTCGAGACGCGAACGCGCACGCTCAATCCGAAATGGCACGAGGGCATGCTCAGCCACGGCTACGAAGGCGTCCGCCAGATCGAGGCGCATGTCACCAACACGCTCGGCTGGTCGGCGACGACCGACCAGGTCGCGCCCTGGGTCTATCAGCGCATCAGCCAGACCTTCATGCTCGACGAGGAGATGCGTCGGCGGATGAGCGCGCTCAACCCGAAGGCCTCGGCCAAGGTCGCGAGCCGGCTCCTGGAGGCCCATGAGCGGCGCTACTGGGAGCCCGACGACGCGACCCTCGACGCGCTGCGCGCCGCGAGCGAAGAGCTCGAAGATCGGCTCGAAGGCGTCGCGGAGGCCGCCGCATGACCCGAACCGCATTCGCAATCCGCCTGCGCCGCCTGTCGCGCGCCGCCGCAACCCGAGGAGGCCGACATGGCGCTTGACCGACCCGCCGCGCCCATCATCCGAAACCGCCCGGACGGCGAAGGCAGCGTCCAGGTCCGCATGGACCCGAACGCCGACCGCGCCCTGCGCATCGAGGGCGCGAAGGTGTTCTCGGTCTACGGCAAGGGCGGCATCGGCAAGAGCACGACGTCCTCGAACCTCTCGGTCGCCTTCGCCAAGCTCGGCAAGCGCGTGCTGCAGATCGGCTGCGATCCGAAGCACGACAGCACCTTCACGCTGACGAAGAAGCTGATGCCGACGGTGATCGACGTGCTGGAGCAGGTCGACTTCCACACCGAGGAGCTCCGCCCCGAGGACTTCGTCTACGAGGGCTACAACGGCGTGATGTGCGTCGAGGCCGGCGGGCCGCCGGCCGGCACCGGCTGCGGCGGCTATGTCGTCGGCCAGACGGTGAAGCTCTAGAAGGCGCATCACCTGCTCGACGACACCG
>CAZPTD010000351.1:0-4442 GCA_964588915.1 uncultured Neomegalonema sp.
GCCGAGCGGCCGCCGCCGCGCTCAAGCGCCGCCACGAGGCGCGGCTCGCCCATGACGCCGCCGCGAAGCGGCTCGAAAGCGCGCGCGCCAAGGCGGCTGCGACGGGCGAGAGCCGGCCGACGGTTCTCGATGCGCATGATCCGGCCGGGGCGCGCGCGACGCGCGACGCCGCTTGGGCCGAGCTACGGGCGGAGCTCGACGCCGGACGCCTGCCGGAGCGCGCGCGCCTCGATCGCCAGGAGAGCCTGACCCGGCTCGCCGATCTCGCCGCCGACGCGCGCATCGACGCGGCCGGCCAGAGCGCCTCGGTCGCGGCGGCGGCGGCGGCGGTCGCCGAGGCGGACAAGGCGGCGTCGGCCGCGGCGGACGCGCTCGCGGAGGCGACAGGCGTCCTCGTCCGGCGGGCGACGGGTCTCCTGGGCGACGCGCATGACGTCGCCCAGGACGATCTCGAAGCCGCGGCGGAGGCGGCGCTCGAGGCCTGGCGCGCGGCCGAGCCGCTCTTCGATCAGGAGGCGGCGCTTCAGAAGCGCGAGGCGGCCGTCGAGGAGGGCGGCGCCGCGCTCGACGACGCGGCGGCGGCGCTCGCCGCGGCGCTCGGAGAAGAGCCGCCGAGCCATCCGGCGCTCTGCGTCGAGCGTTGGAGCGCGGAGCTCAAGGCGGCGCGAACGGCGCATGCGCGCCGCCAAGCGCGCGCCGAGCGTCTGCGCGACGAGACCGCCGCGCTCGAGGAGGCGACGCGCCGCCGCAAGGCCGCCGCCAGGACGCTGGCCGACGTCGCGGGCCAGCTCGGCGTCGCCGATGCGGGCGGCGTCTCGGCGGAGATCGCGCGCGCCGCGCGGGTCCGCGAGGCGGCGGCGGCGCTCGGCCATCTCGAGAGGCGGCTCCGCGACGCCTCGGAAGGCCGCTCGGAAGCGGCGATCCGCGACGAGGTCGCCGCGACGGATCTCGACGAGGCGCGGGCGCGGCTCGAGGCCGGCGAGCGCTATTGGCGCGAGGCCAAGAAGGCGAATGACGCCGCCGTCGCCGCCGAAGCCGAAGCGAAGGCCGCCCGCGCCGCGCTCGACGCCGATCAGGGCGCCGCCGAGGCCGCCCGCGCCGAGGAGAACGCCGCCGCCGAGATGACGCTCGCCGCCGAGGAGTGGCTCACGCTCCGCGCCGCCGCGCTCATCCTGACCGAGAGCGCGCGGCGCTATCGCGAGCGCGCCGCCAATCCGGTGCTCGCCGCGGCCTCGCGCCATTTCGAGACCCTGACGCTCGGCGGCTTCGAGGCGCTCGTCGTCGAGCCCGACGAGGCCGGCGTCGAGCGGATCGTCGCCGTCCGATCGAAGACCTCCGCGGCGCCCGGCGAGCGCGTCGACGTCGAGGGCCTGAGCGAAGGCGCGCGCGACCAGCTCTTCCTCGCGCTGCGCCTCGCCGCGATCGAGCGCTGGGCGGCCGACCGGCCGACGCCGCCCTTCATCGCCGACGATCTCTTCGCGAGCTTCGACGACGAACGCCTCGCCGCCGGTCTATCGGCGCTCGCCGGGCTCGGCGGAGCGGCGCGGCCGACGATGCAATGCGTGGCGCTGACGCATCATGCGCATGTGCCTCGGATCGCCGCCGCGCATCTTGGCGAACTTGCGCAGATTCTCCATCTGTAGATCTGACCGCCCGGCGCCGATGCGCGCCGAGACGGCGACCGCCGAGATCGACGCGAGGAGCGCCTCTCGTGAGAAATCCGCCGCTGCTGATGATTTCAGGCCATCTCTGCGACGACCGGGTCTTCCGGGACGTGACGCGACGCGTCGCTTGCGGCGGCGGCTCGCGCGTCGCGCTTCCGCCGGACGCGGCGACCGTCGACGAGATGGCCGAGGAGCTCGTCGGCGCCGCGCCGGAGCGCTTCGCGGTCGTCGGCTTCGGCCTCGGCGGCGTCATCGCCATGGCGATGGTCGCGCATTGGCCGGAGCGCCTTTGCGGCGCCGCGCTCATCGCCAGCGATCCTCACGCCGCGCATCCTCAAGAGATCGCCTATCGCGAGCATCTGGTCGAGGCGGCGCAGATCGCCGGGCCGAGCGCCTATGTCGACGCGCTGCTCGCCAACGCGTTCCTGCATCGGCCGAGCGTCGCGGCGCGCATCGGCCCGGAGCTGCGCGACATGGCGCTCGTCGCGGCGGAGGACCGGCTCGCGCGCGAGGCGCGGGCGCTCTCGCGGCGGCCCGATCGGATCGAGGCGCTCACGACCTATGCCGAGCCGGTGGAGGCGATCGTCGGCGGGCGCGACAAGGTGTATCCGCCGCCGCTCTCCGAGGCGATCGCGGGCGCGGCGCCTCGGGGGCGGTTCAGCCAGATCGGCGACGCCGGACATATGGCGCCGCTCGAATCGTCGGAGAGCGTCGCGACGGCGATCGAGCTCTGGCTCATGCGCCTCGAGGCGGAGTCGCCGCGGTGAGCCGCTTGCGGCGCTACTCCGGCAACCGCAGGAGACGCGTCTGCGAGGCGCGCCGGAGCTCGACGAACTCGTCGCCGATATCGGCGACGCGCCATCCTTCGATCTCGTCGCCCTGAACGACGCGCACGCTCTCGCCGTCCGGCTTGCGCACCAGCGCCCGATCCTCGCCGCTCGAACGGAAGACGCCGAGCAGGATGAAGCCGTCGACCGCGCCGGCGGCCAATGACGACTCCGTCGGCTCGACGGCTTCCGGCGTTCCGGCCGCGACGTCCTGCGGCGCCGCGTCGGCGCCGCCGGCGGGCGCCCGACGCGGGTTGATCCGAGGCCGCGCGGCGTAGAGCGGCGCGTTGCCGGGCTCGCCGGCCGGCACGACGCCGGCGCGGTCGCTCTCGCGCTGCTCGGGCGGAATGAGATGCGCGCCGGCGTATTGCTCGTAGCTCGGCTTCTCGATCCCTTCCGCGAAGCGAAACGGATCGTCCTGGCTCGGCCGCTGGCGCTCGCCGAGCGAGTCGCGCGTCGGCGCGGCCGCGTTCGGCGCGACGACGCCGGCGGCGGCCGGCGCCTCGGCGCGCGTCGCCGGCGCGTCGGACCGGCGGGCCGGCGACGCGGCGAAGACGTCGCGCCGTCCGACGCCGTCCGGACTGTCGCTCGGCGCGCGGCGAAAAGGCGCCGGCGGCACCGGCGGACGCTCGGTCGGCAGATCGACGGCGCCGAGCGGCGTCGGCGACGGCGCGGCGACGCGCGCGGCGTTGACCGCCCACCACGCCGCGGCGATCACCGCCGCCGCCAGAGCGAAATTCAGGATCCAGAGCTGCGTCCGGGTCATTCGCCGTCTCCGACCGCCGGGCGCGCGCCCGTCAAACGATAGGCCGCGAAGCGCAGGCGCAGCTCGATGATCGCCTGGCCGCTCTCGGGCGCCCGCCGCATCTCGAGGAACTCGACGAACAGGAACGGCTCGCCGCTCTCGAGCGACGCGAAGAATCGCGGCAGCGCCGCCTGCGGCAGCGCGCCGGCGGCCTCGGCGCGGATGACCTCGAGCCCGTCGCCCGCCGGCTCGACGCCGAGCACCGCGACGGCGCCGTCGCCGCCCTCGACCCGCGAGAACAGCCCCTCGACGCGCTCGACCAGCGCGCGCGTGGCGGCGTCGAGATCGTCGTCGAGCACCAGGCCCGATCCGGCCGCCTCGGCGTATTCGATCCAGCTCGCGCCGAGAGGCCCGTAGAGCTCGGCCTGGCTCCGGCGCGCGTCGATGCGGTGCAGCGCCGCCGTGGCCGCTTCGATCCGATCGCCGGCGGACCGCCAGGCCGTGACCGCCCAGATCGCGAAGGCGACGACGAGGACGACGAGCGGCCCGAAAAGAACGGCGAGCGCGACGAAGCGGCTCAGGGGCGTGCCTTTGCGGATCATGTCTCGCGCTTTCCTGGCCACGGCATTGCGGGATCGTCCTTCGTCCGATCGGTCGCGTCAGACATCGGTCGCGTCAGACATCGGGCGCATGCGGCGTCAGGCGCGCCTCGATCGCGAAGCGCCACCGGCCCGAGGCGCCGGCGATCGGCCGCAACGCGTCCGCGTGACGCGTCGCGTCGAAGGCGGGCGCGCTTTCGAAGGCGGAGAGAACGCCCTCGGGCGCCCCGGTCGCGCCTTCGACGCGCACGACGCCGTCGGCCATCACGATCCGCTCGGCGACGGAGCCCGACGGCAGCGCCTCGGCGATCGCGTCGAGCCATTCGAGCGACGTGCGCGAGTCGCGTCGCCGCTCGAAGGGTCGGAGCGCGCTTTCGGCGAAGGCCAGGGTCGCGGTCCGCACCGTCTCGACCTCGGCCAACGCCGCTTCGGCCCGCGCCTGACGCGCCTCGATCTCGTCGGCGCCCGCCTGGCGCGCCGCGACGCCGCGCCAGGCGCCGGGCGCGAGAAACAGCGCCGCGGCGACGCCGAGCCAGAGCGCCGCGCGGCGCAGCGACTGCGTCTCGCGCCGCGCGTTCGCCGCCTGCAAGAGCAGAGGCCCGTCCGG
>CAZPTD010000352.1:0-4426 GCA_964588915.1 uncultured Neomegalonema sp.
GCGCGCGCGGCGCATATCAAGGCGCGGGGCGCCGCCGGCGACCGCGAGGCCGGCGCCGCCTATCTCGCCGATCTCACGCCCTTCGTCTGGCGGCGACATCTCGACTTCGCGGCGATGGAGGAGACGGCGGGCATCCTCGCCAAGATCCGCGCCGCCGAGGGCGGGGCCGCGATCGCGGTGCGCGGCCAGGACGTCAAGCTCGGCGCCGGCGGCATCCGCGAAATCGAGTTTCTCGCCCAGACGCAGCAGCTCGTGCTCGGCGGCCGCGACGCCACCCTGCGCGCGCCTCAGACCCGCGCCGCCCTCGAGGCGCTCGTCGCGGCCGAGCGGCTCGACGAGGCGACGCGCGGCAAGCTCGACGCCGCCTATCTGCATCTGCGCCGGCTCGAGCATCGGCTGCAGATGATCGACGATCGCCAGACCCATCGCGTGCCGGACGACGCCGCCGCCTGCGCGCGCGTCGCCGCGCTGATGGACAAGCCCGATTTCGCCGCGCTCGAACACGAGACCCGCCCGCTCATGACCGACGTGCGCGCCGCGAGCGCCTTTCTCGATCCGCGCCCGATCGGGCCCGCGACGCGCGGCGACCTCATGTCCGCGATCGCCGCGCTGCCCGAGCCCGAGGACGCGCAGAGGATCGTCGAGGGCTGGCTCGCCGGCCGTTACCGCGCGGTCAAGACCGAGCGGGCGCGCATCAAGCTCGAACGCGTCGCGCCCGAGCTCCTGCGCCGCATGGCGGCGGCCTCCGATCCGATGGGCGCGCTCGTCCGCTTCGATCGGTTCCTCGCCGGCCTGCCTGCCGGCGTGCAGCTGTTCTCTCTCTTCGAGGAGAACCCGGCGCTCCTCGATCTCATCACCGAGATCGCCGCCGTCGCGCCGCGGCTCGCCGATACGCTGGCGCGGCGCACGCGCGTCCTCGACGCGGTTCTCGATTCGAACTTTTTCGGCCCGCCGCCGCCGGACTCGGCGTTGCGCGCCGAACTCGACGCCGCGCTCGCGCGGACCGACGATTACGAGCGCGCCCTCGACGAGACGCGGCGCTGGGCGGCCGAGCGGCGGTTTCAGATCGGCGTCGGGCTGCTGCGCGGCGCGCTCTCGGCGCCGACGGCGGCGGCCGCCTTCGCCGATGTCGCCGGCGCATGCGTCGCCGCGCTCTATCCGAAGGTCGAGGCCGAGATGCGTCGGCGCTATGGCGGGCCGCCCGGCGTCGGCGCCGCCGTGCTCGCCATGGGCAATTTCGGCTCGCGCGAGATGACGGCGACCTCGGACGTCGACCTGATCGTCATCTACGACGCCGAGCTTACGGACAATTCCGACGGGCCGCGGCCGCTCGCGGCGGCGCAATACTACGCCCGCTTCACCCAGACGCTCACCGCCGCGCTCACCGCGCCGACGGCGGAAGGCCTGCTCTACGCGGTCGACATGCGGCTTCGACCTTCAGGGAACGCCGGCCCGCTGGCGACCTCGCTCGCGGCGTTCCAGCGTTATCAGCGCGAGGACGCCTGGGTTTGGGAGCATATGGCGCTGACGCGGGCGCGGCCGATCGCGGGTCCGGAGGCGGCGCAGGAGGCGGCGCGGCGCGCGATCGGCGAGGCGCTGGCGCAAGAGCGCGACGCCGACGCGGCGCTGACCGCCGCCAAGGAGATGCGCGACCGGCTCGACCAGGCGCATGGGCGGGATCTCGACCGGCGCTGGGCGCTCAAGCACGGCAGAGGCGGGCTCATGGACGCGGAGTTCGTCGCCCAGGCCGGAAGCCTCGCCGCCGGCGTCGCCGGCGCGGGCGGCGCCTCGACGCAGGAGGCCTTCGCGCGGCTCGGCGCGGCCGGTTGGCTCGAGGCCGACGAGCTCAGCGACCTCGCGGCCGCGCACGCCTTCCTTTTCGCCCTCCAGCAGATGCGGCGGCTCGCGATGGAGCCGCCCTTCGACATGGAGAGCGCCGGCGAGGGCGTGCGCCGAGCGCTCGCCAGGGCCGTCGACGTCGCGGATTTCGCCACGCTGGAGGCCCGGCTCGCCGACGCGAAGGAAACGATCCGCGGCGTCTTCGACCGGCGGATCGCGCGCGCCTAGGCGGCCAGCAGCCGAGTCACCATGTCCCGGCTGTCGCGCGAGAGGCCTTCGGCGGCGCCGATCCGCTCGAGCTCGCGGCGCATCATCGCCTGACGCCGCTCGTCATAGCGCCGCCACGTCTCGAAGGCGGTGATCAGCCGCGCCGCCGTCTGCGGGTTGACGGCGTCGAGCTTGATCAGCCAGTCGGCGACGAAGCGGTAGCCGGCGCCTTCGATCCGATGGAAATTGACCGGATTGGCCATCGCGAACGCGCCGATCAGCGCGCGGAACTTGTTCGGATTGCGCCATTCGAAGGCCGGATGCCGGGTGAGGCTCTCGACGACGTAGAGCGCGTCGTCGATCGGGCTCGTCGCCTGCACGCTGAACCATTTGCCGAGCACGAGCGCGTCCTCGCGCCAGCGCTCGAAGAAATGCTCGAGCGCCGCGCCGCGGGTCGGCGCCGCGGTGTGGACGAGGATCGAGAGCGCCGCGATCTTGTCGGTCATGCTCGTCGCCGCGGCGAACTGCCGATCCGCCGCCTCGTAGGCGCGGTCGTCGCCGATCAGCGTGAGATAGGCGAGGGCGGCGTTGGCGAGCGCGCGCCTGCCGGCCGGCTCCGCCGACGGATCGTAAGGACCGGCGACCGCCATCGCGGCGCGCGTCTCGTCGAGAAGCGCGCGCTCGCGCTGGGCGAAGCTGCGCCGGACAAAGACGCGGGCCGCGTGGATCGCGTCCGGATCCGCCGCCGCGAGGCCGGGACGCCCGGCCGCGGCGCGCTCATGGGCGACGCCGGCGAGCTCGTCCTCGCCCGGCATCGCCAGCATCTGCGCCCGATAGGCGGGCTCGAGCCTCTCATCGGCGAGCATCGTCGCCAACGCGTCGAAGAGGCCGTCCGCCGCCCGCGCCGGCCGCCCGTCATGGATATCGGCGGCGATGTCGAGGATCGCGTCGACCGCGAGCGCGCGGCCTGCGTCCCAACGCACGAAGCTGTCGCGGTCATGCGCGAGCAGGAAGGCGCGCTCGGCGTCGTCGATCCGGCGCTCGACGATGATCGGCGCGGCGAAGCCGCGATTGAAGCTGAGCACCGGCTTCGTCTCGGCGCCGCGCACGGTGATCTCCGCGGATTCGCCCGTCATCTCCAGGAGCCAGCCGGGCTCGATCCTGCGCATAGGCGCGTCGGCTTCGACGCCGGCGCCGACGTATTCGGCGCCGTCGCGATCGAGCGCGGCGAAGACGATCGGCATGAAGAGCGGCGCCTTCTCGGCCTGTCCGGGCGTGGGCGGCGTCCGCTGGCGCAGCCCGACGCGATACGTTGCGCTGGCGGCGTCGTAGCTCTCCTCGACGGCGATCCGCGGCGTGCCGGCCTGGCTCCACCAGCGCGCGAAGGCGGAGAGGTCGCGGCCGCTCGAATCGATGAAGCATTGCAGGAACTGCTCGATCGTGCAGGCCTCGCCGTCATGGCGCTCGAAATAGAGATCGAGCGCGGCGCGATAGCCGTCGGGTCCGAGCAGCGTATGCAGCATCCGGACGATCTCCGCGCCCTTCTCGTAGACCGTCGACGTGTAGAAGTTGTTGATCTCGGCGTATTCCTCCGGCCGCGCCGGATGCGCGAGCGGTCCGGCGTCCTCGCGGAACTGCCGACTGCGCAGCCCGGCGACGCTGTCGATCCGCGCCACGGCGGCCGAGCGCTGGTCCTCGCTGAATTGCTGGTCGCGGAAAACGGTCAGGCCTTCCTTGAGGCAAAGCTGGAACCAATCGCGGCAGGTGATGCGGTTGCCAGTCCAGTTGTGGAAATATTCGTGGGCGACGATGCTCTCTATGTTCTCGAAATCGGCGTCGGTCGCGGTTTCTTCATTCGCGAGCACGTATTTCGAGTTGAAGATGTTGAGGCCCTTATTCTCCATCGCGCCCATGTTGAAATCATCGACCGCGACGATCATGAACCGGTCGAGATCGTATTCGCGACCATAGGCGCGCTCGTCCCACGCCATCGCCCGTTTCAGGCTGTCGAGCGCATAGGCGGTCTTGCCGGCGTCGTTCTTGCGCGTGTAGAGCTGCAAGAGCGCCTCGCGGCCCGACGCGGTGGTGAAACGGTCCTCGTCGACGACGAGATCGCCGGCGACGAGCGCGAAGAGATAGGACGGCTTCGGGAACGGATCGCGCCAGACCACGTAGTGGCGACCGTGCTCGAGATCGCCGCGCTCGATCGGATCGCCGTTCGAGAGCAGCACCGGAAAGAGCGCCTTGTCGGCCTCGATCCGGACCTCGAAGCGCGCCATCACGTCCGGCCGATCCGGATAATAGGTGATCTTGCGGAAGCCCTGCGCCTCGCATTGGGTGCAGAACATGTCGCGCGACATGTAGAGCCCTTCGAGCGCCG
>CAZPTD010000353.1:0-4418 GCA_964588915.1 uncultured Neomegalonema sp.
AGGGAAGTGACGGCGGCTTTCGACGAGGCGGCAGAGCCGCGTTCCGACGGCGCGCCCTCGAGCGCGCGCGTCGGCCTCGCGCTATCGGCGCGCCGCGGCCCGGCCGAGCGCGACGCGGCGCGCGCGGCGGCGGACGTGTTCGAGCGTGCGGGCGCCGAGATCGTCGAGCTTCCGGCTCTCGACCCGCTCGGCGCCGACTGCGCCGCGGTCGCCCGCCGCGTTCTGTCCGTCTCGCTCGCCGAGTGGCTCGACGCCTGCGGCGTCGCGGACGCCGAGATCAGCCCGATCGGCGCCGCCGTCGCCGAAGCAGGCCGTCGCCTCTCGGGCGCGTCGATCTTCGCCGCCGCGCGCGAGATCGCGCAGCTCTCCGATCGGGCGGCGGCGCTCTTCGACAGGGTCGACGCCGTCCTCTCGCCCGTCCTTTGCGGCCCGCCGCCGCCTCTCGGCTGGTTCGACCCGAGCGAGACCGACGCCGGCGCCCGCTTCGACAGGATGGAGGCGACGGCGCCCAACGCGACGATCGCCAATGTCGCCGGCCTGCCAGCTCTCGCCTTTCCCTTCGGCATGGCGGACGGACTGCCTCTTGGCCTGCAGCTCTCGGGCCCGATAGGCTCCGATCGACGCCTCCTCGCGCTCGTCGCGCGCATCGAGGCCGATCTGCCGCCGATCCCGTATCCGCATCCCATCGCCGGACTCCCACAATGACCGCCGCCCCCGAAAGCCCGGTTCTGGAGCTCGACCGCATCACCAAGCGCTTCGGCGCGCTCACCGCCAATGACGACGTCGCCCTGTCGCTCGGTCAGGGCGAGATCCTCGCGCTCCTCGGCGAGAACGGCGCCGGCAAGACGACGCTGATGAACATTCTCTTCGGCCACTACGCCGCCGATGAAGGCTCGGTGCGCGTCTTCGGCGAGGAGCTGCCGCCCGGCCGCCCGCGCGCGGCGATCGAGGCGGGCGTCGGCATGGTGCATCAGCATTTCACGCTCGCCGGCAATCTCACCGTCCTCGACAACGTCATGCTCGGCTCCGAGCCGCTCCTGCGCCTGGCCTCGCGCCGCGCCGAGGCGCGGGCGCGGCTCCTCGGGATCAGCGCGCGCTTCGGGCTGCCGATCGATCCCGAGGCGCGGGTCGGACGGCTCTCCGTCGGCGAGCGCCAGCGCGTCGAGATCCTGAAAGCGCTCTATCGCGACGCGCGCATCCTGATCCTCGACGAGCCGACCGCCGTGCTGGCGCGGCCCGAGGCGGAGACGCTCTTCGAGACCCTGCGCGGCATGACCGAAGGCGGGCTCTCGATCATTCTCATCACCCACAAGCTCCAGGAGGTGATGGCGGCGTCGGATCGCGTCGCCGTCCTGCGCGCGGGGCGGCTCGTCGCCGAGCGCCGCACCGCGGAGACGAGCCCGGCCGAACTCGCCGAGCTGATGGTCGGGCGCGCCGTCGCGCGGCCGAAGCGCGCGGCCCGGCCGCCGGGCGCGCCGGTGCTGGTCGCGACCGGCGTCAGCCTCGTCGAAGACGGCGAGACGCGGCTCGACGACGCGTCCTTCCAGGTCGCCGAGGGCGAGATCCTCGGCGTCGTCGGCGTCTCCGGCAACGGCCAAGCCGCGCTCGGCGCGCTGCTCTGCGGTCTGGCGAAGCCGACCGCCGGCGCGCTCGAGATCCTCGGCCGGGACCTCTCGACCCTCGGCCCGCGCGCGCTCATCCGCGCCGGCGTCGGCCGCATCCCGGAGGACCGGCACGCCGAAGGCGCGATCGGCGAGCTGCCGGTGTGGCAGAACGCGGTCCTCGAGCGGCTGGGCGCGGCCCTCTTCTCGCGGTTCGGCTTTATTCGACGGCGCGGCGCCAAGCGCTTCACCGCCGATCTCATTCGGCGCTTCGACATCCGCGGCGCGGCGCCCGAGACCGAGACGCGGCTTCTCTCCGGCGGCAACATGCAGAAGCTGATCATCGGCCGGATGCTCGCCGCGGCGCCGCGGTTCATCCTCGCGAACCAGCCGACCCGCGGCCTCGACGAAGGCGCGATCGCCGCGGTGCATCGCGAGCTCCTCGCCGCCCGCGACGCCGGCGCCGCGATTCTGCTCATCTCCGAGGAGCTCGAGGAGGCGGTCGGCCTCGCCGATCGCATCCGCGCGATCGTCAAGGGCCGGTTGTCGCCGCCGGTGACGGCCGAGGCGGCGGACGCGCGCACGCTCGGGCTGATGATGGCCGGTCTCTGGGACAAGGAGGAGAGCCATGCGGCTTGAGCGACGCGAACGCGCGCCGCTCGCCCTGGCGGCGACCGCGCCGTTGCTCGCCGTTCTGGCGTCGCTCGTGCTCGCGGCCGGCCTGATCGCCGCCGCCGGCGTCAATCCGCTCGCCGCCTATGGCGAGATCGTGAAGGGCGCCTTCGGCTCCAGGCTCGCGGTCGCCGAGATGCTGGCGCGGGCGACGCCGGTGATCCTGACCGGGCTCGCCTGCGCCGTCGCCTTCCGCGCGCGGCTCTGGAACATCGGCGCCGAAGGGCAGTTCTATGTCGGCGCTTTGGTCGCGGCCTGGGCCGGATACGCGCTCGAGCTCGAGAGCGTGACCGGCATGATCGCGCTGATGGCGCTCGGCATGGCCGCCGGCGCGCTTCTTCTGGCCGGGCCGGCCTTCCTGCGCCTCCGCTTCGGCGTCGACGAGGTGGTGACGACGCTGCTGCTCAACTTCATCGTCATCCTCTTCGTCGGGCTGATGATCGAAGGGCCGCTCAAGGACGAATATTCCTTCGGATGGCCGAAATCGGTGCCGGTCGACGACGCCTATCGCCTGCCCGATCTCGTGGAGCGCACGCCGCTCCATGTCGGCTTTCTGGTCGCGGTCGGCGCGTCCGTCGTCGTGTGGCTGATCATGGCGCGCACCGTCTTCGGCGCCGAAACCCGCGCCGCCGGCCTCAACGCGAGCGCCGCCGCCTTCGCCGGCGTCTCTCTGCCGCAGACGATTATGGGCGTCGCGCTCCTCTCGGGCGCGCTCGCCGGCCTCAGCGGCGCGGTGCAGGTCATGGGCGTCACCGCTCAGGTCACCACCGACATGTCGCCGGGATTCGGCTACGCCGGCGTCGTCGTCGCGATGCTGGCGGCGCTGCATCCGATCGGCGTCGTCGCGGCGGCGATCTTCGTCGCCTCGGTCTTCGTCGGCGCCGACGCCATGAGCCGCGCCGCCGGCGTCCCGAGCTTCATCGCCGACGTCATCGTCGCGCTGTCGCTGCTGACGATGCTCGTCGCGCTCCTCTTCGTGAACTACCGGATCCGCCCGACCCGCGGAGCGCGCAAATGACCGAAGCGCTCGAGCTCTTCACCACCGCGAGCCTCTGGGCGGCGGTGCTCCGGATCGCGACGCCGCTGATCTTCGGCGTGCTCGGCGCGCTCATCTGCGAGCGGTCGGGCGTGCTCAATCTCGGCATCGAAGGGATCATGACGATGGGCGCGATGAGCGGCTGGCTCGCGGTCCATCTCGGCGGCGATCTCTGGTTCGGGCTGGTCGTCGCCGCCGCGTCGGGCGCGCTTTTCGGGCTCCTGCACGCGTTTCTCACCGTGCCGCTCGGGTTGTCGCAGCATGTCTCCGGCCTCGGCGTCACGCTCTTCGCCTCGGCGCTCGCCTACTATCTCTATCGCCTGATCGTGGTCGTCGGCGCGTCGCCGCCGACGATCGAGCCCTTCGCGGCGCTCGATCTCGGTCCGCTCTCGGACATTCCCTTTCTCGGACCGGTGCTGTTCTCGCAGAACGCGCCGACCTATCTCGCGCTCCTGATCGTGCCGATCGTCTGGTGGGTGCTGACGCGCACGCCGCTCGGTCTCGCGCTCCGGATGACCGGCGAGAACCCGCGCGCGGTCGAGGCCCAGGGCCTCGATCCGATTGCGCTGCGCATCGGCGCGGTGATGGTCGGCTCGGCGCTGATGGCGCTCGGCGGCGCGTATCTCACCATGGCGGCGTTCGACAGCTTCTTTCCGGGCATGGTCCAGGGCCGCGGCTGGATCTGCATCGCGCTCGTCGTCTTCGCCTCCTGGCGTCCGGGCAAGGCGCTGCTCGGCGCGCTGCTCTTCGCCTTCTTCGACGCCTATCAGCTCCGCTTGCAGACGGTGGTCGAAGGCGTGCCCTATCAGCTCTTCCTGATGGCGCCTTATGTCCTCTCGATCGTCGCGCTCATCCTGGTCGCGCGGCGAGCGCAGGTGCCGGCGGCGCTGATGACGCCCTATCGCAAGGGCGAACGGTAGAAGGAGGCGACGCGAGAGCCGCGCGACGGGGCCTGAGCCGGGCGGCCCTGAGCGACCGGGGGTCCCGCGCGGGGCTCCTGAAAACGTCGCCCTCGACCCGGAGGACGTATAAATATCTGATGGCGCGGATAGATTTTGGTGGCGGGGGAGGGACTCGAACCCTCGACCTCAGGATTATGAGTCCTGCGC
>CAZPTD010000354.1:0-2385 GCA_964588915.1 uncultured Neomegalonema sp.
TTGACCGTCACCACATGCACGCCCTTGCCGGTGAGCGCGTTGAGATAGACCGGCAGCGTCGCGACCAGCGTCTTGCCCTCGCCGGTCTTCATCTCGGCGATCTTGCCCTGGTGAAGAACCATGCCGCCGAGAATCTGCACGTCAAAATGACGCAGGCCGATCGTCCGGACCGACGCCTCGCGCACCGCGGCGAAGGCTTCCGGAAGGAGGTCGTCGAGATCTTCGCCCGCTTCGAGCCGTTCTCGGAAGGCCGGCGTCTTCGCCGCGAGCTCGGCGTCGGAAAGCTTCTGCATTTCCGGCTCGAGCGCCGCCACCTTCTCGACGGTCGCCGAGAGCGGCTTCAATCTGCGATCGTTTTCGCTTCCGAAGATGCGCCTCGCGAGCGCGCCGATGCCCAGCATTGCGACCCTTTTCCTCTCTACGCGGCGCCCGACGCGCCCATAAGCTGACGCCATAGATAGGCGATGTTTCCATAAGCTGAACCACCTCGGCGGCGCCTGGTGGGCGACCGCGCGCCCTCGGCCGCCGCCGCGCGCGCTCGGACGGGTTCACCTCTTCGACGCGATCGGTTACGCCCTAGCCGCCGTCGACGCAAGGTCGGCGGCGGCGGCGCGGAAGTCGGAAGGGACCGCGCGCCGACCGTTCTGAGCTTCGCCGCAGCGCGTCTCGAGCCGGCTCGCCCGAACCGGTCCTCGGGCCGGCGCGGTCTGCGCATCCGCGCGTCGTCGCCGATCGCAAGGGCGGCCGCGCCAATGGAGACGACGTGATGATTGAGACCCTCCTCCGACGCGCCGCCGCCGCGGCCGTCCTGACGGTCGGCGTTCTGGCCGCCGGCCCCTCGGCGCTGGCGCAGAACGAAGACGCCTATGACGCGTCGACCGTCCTCGCCACCGTCGGCGGCGTCGAGGTGACCCTCGGCGACCTCGTGCGCGAGCGCCAGGCGCTCGACCCGCAATTCCAGGACCTGCCGCCCGAGGTGCTCTTCGAAGGACTGCTCGAGCAATACACGCGGCAGCTTCTCTTCGCGCAGGCGGCCGAGGCGGCCGGCCTCGACCAAACGCCCGAGGTCGCCGCCGAGCTCGCCGCGGCGCGGCGCCAGGTGCTCGCCGACGCCTATTTGATCGAGGCGCTGCGCGGCCAGTACGACGCCGCCCTCGCCGCGGGCGGCCTCGGCTCCGAGGTCGTCTTGAGCCAGATTCTGCTGCAGTCGGAAGAGGACGCGCTCGCGGTGAAGGCCGAGCTCGACGGCGGGGCGGACTTCGCGACCGTGGCCGAGCAGCGCTCGACCGGCCCGGCGGCGGCGTCGGGCGGCGCGCTCGGCGCCTTCAACGAGTCCGAGCTGCCGGCGGAGTTCGCCGCCGCCGTCAGCGCGCTCGCGCCCGGCGAGATCAGCGACCCGATCCAGACGACCTTCGGCTTTCACGTCGTCCGCCTCGAGGAGCGCCGCGAGGGCTCGCCGCCGAGCTTCGACCAATGGCTCTCCGGCCAGGATCAGGACACGGTCGGCGCGGCGGTCGAGGCGGCGCTCGCGGACGTCGAGAGCCAGTTCCCGATTTCGCGCGTCGAAAGCCTGCCGCCGCCGGAGTCGATCATGGACGACTCGATCCTCGGCGAATAACGCCGGCCGCCGCGGATCGCGGCCCGACGTCGGAACGGCCTCCGCGCCCACAGCGCGGAGGTTTTTCGCGCCCGGCCGCGCATGCGGCCTCGCCGTTCGCGCGACGGGCGATAATCTGAGCGGCCGAGAAGCGCAACCGACGTCTGGGAGGAAAGGCGGAGGCCCATGGACGACCGTAGCGACAGTTCCGAGAAACGCGGCGCGGGAACGCGGGTGGCGGCGGCCGTCGTCGCGCAGCTGGAGGCGAAGCTCGCCGGGCGCCGCGACCGCGTCGCCGAGGCGCGCCGGCGGCTCCGCGAGATCGACGTTCTTCTCGACGAGACCGGCGGCGTCTCGCCCTTCGCGCCGCTCGATTTCGCCGCGCCGGCGCCGATCGACGGCGTGCGCCTCGCGGGCGTCTCCGCCGGCGTGCGCTACAAGGGCCGCGCCGACCTCGCGCTGATGTTGGTCGAGGGCGCGAAGGGCGCGAGCCCGAGCGTCGCCGGCGTCTTCACCACGTCGAAGACGCGCTCGGCGCCGGTGCTTTGGTGCGAGGCGCGGATCCGCGAAGCCAAGGGCGAAGGCCCGGTCGCGATCGCGGTCAACGCCGGCAACTCCAACGCCTACACCGGGGCCGCGGGCGAGAAGGGCGCCGAGCGCATGGCGCGCGCCGCGGCGCAGGCGCCGGGCGCGGAACTCGCGCGGGTCTTCATCGCCTCGACCGGCGTGGTCGGCGAGCCCTTGCCGGTCGAGAGGATCGAGGCGGCGCTGGCGGGCGCGAAGGACGC
>CAZPTD010000354.1:2395-4406 GCA_964588915.1 uncultured Neomegalonema sp.
GATCCGCACCACGGACACCTTTGCCAAGGGCGCCGGGGCCGAGGTGACGTTGGCCGGCGGGCGCGTGCGCATCGCCGGGATCGCCAAGGGCTCGGGCATGATCGCGCCGGACATGGCGACGATGCTCGCCTTCGTCTTCACCGACGCCGCCGTCGAGCCCGCGCTGCTGCAGCGGCTGCTCTCGGACCTGACCGAGACGACCTTCAACAGCGTCACCGTCGACGGCGACACCTCCACCTCGGACACGCTGCTGCTCGCCGCCACCGGCCGATCCGGCGCCGGGCGGCTCGAGACGCCGAAATCGGAAGGCTACGGCGCCTTTCGCCGCGGGCTCGAGCGGGTGATGCGCGACCTCGCGATCCAGCTCGCCAAGGACGGCGAGGGGCTGACGAAGTTCGTCACGGTCAAAGTGTCGGGCGCCAAGACCCGCAAGGCGGCGAAGCGGATCGGGCTCGCCATCGCCAACTCGCCCTTGGTCAAGACCGCCTGGGCCGGCGAGGACCCGAATTGGGGCCGGATCGTCATGGCCGTCGGCAAGGCCGGCGAGGAGGCGGATCGGGACAAATTATCGATTCGCTACGGGCCGCATCCGGTCGCCGAGAACGGTCTGCGCGCGGCCGGCTATGACGAGGAGACTGTGGCCGCCTATATGAAAGCGCCGGAGTTGGAGCTTTTTGTGGATGTCGGCGTCGGATCCGGGGATGCGACGCTCTGGACCTGCGACCTCACCCATGGTTACGTGCGAATCAACGCGGATTATCGCAGCTGACGCAGGTCGTCCCCGGAAAAACCGTCGGCAAGTGGTCCGCGGACTCTCTCCCCGGCTCGTGACGCTGGGGAGAGAGCGATCAGCGGACGGCCGTTCTCTCAGGATCCCGAAATGGCGAAACCGCTTCTGCTCGTCGTCGCCTGCGCGCTCGTCGACGTCGACGGCCGGGTTCTGATCGCGCAGCGGCCGGAGGGCAAGCACATGGCCGGGATGTGGGAGTTCCCGGGCGGCAAGCTCGAGGAGGGCGAATCGCCCGAGGACGCGCTCATCCGCGAGCTCGAGGAGGAGCTCGGCGTCTCGACCCATGCGAGCTGTCTGGCGCCGCTCACCTTCGCGAGCTGGCCCTATGAGCGCATGCATCTCTTGATGCCGCTCTATGTGTGCCGGAAGTGGACGGGCGTCCCGCGCCCGATCGAAGCGGCGGCGCTGGCTTGGGCGCGGCCGACCGAGCTGCGCGACTATCCGATGCCGCCCGCCGACGCGCCGCTGATCCCGGCGCTCCGGGATCTGCTCTAGGCGCTGCGGCCTCTTGGGGGTCGTGTTTCGGCGGATCGGTCGCGCCCGCCGGGCGCGGCGCGCGCGCCGGGCGCGGCGCGCGCTCGGCTCGACGGTGGATTGGCGCCGCCCTCACGCCGCTTCCCGCTCGGCGACCACCAGAACCGAGCCGACAACAGCCGGGTTTACGAGCGCGCACCCTAATCGGTTCTCGATCGACCTGTCAGACCCGCCGCTTCGGGAAACGCGTGCTCGCCGTCGGCGCCGAGCGGCAGCGGCAGGACCCAGACCGCCTCGGCCGGATCGAGCGCCCGATAGAGATGCGGAAAGAGCGCGCCGCGGCGGCTCGGCTCCCATCGGAGCGCCGGACCGAGCGCCGCGGCGTCGAAGGCGACGAGGACGAGGTTGGACTGACCGGCGAAATGCTTCGCCGCCGTCTCGGCGACCTGATCGGGCGCGGAGAGATGGATGAAGCCGTCCTCGAGATCGATCGGCGCGCCCTCGTAGCGACCGGACGCCTCCGCCGCGCGCCACGCGCCCTTCGGACTGATCTTGAACACGAGCATCCCGCGCCCTCCTCGCTTTGCCGCCGCACCGGCGCGCCCGACGCGGCGGCCGCGCCCCGAAAAGGCGGCGCGGTCTATCGTCTGATCGGTTCCGACGGAGCCAACCTCGCCCTTGTCAACCCGGCCAAGCGCGCAGAGCCGGGATCCAGGGCCAACCGGCCAAGCGCGAAGCGCGCAGAGC
>CAZPTD010000355.1:0-4403 GCA_964588915.1 uncultured Neomegalonema sp.
ACGCCGTAGGAATTCTCGCCGAGGAAGATCTCGTTGAGATAGAGCTCGAGGATCTGATCCTTGGTCAGGGCCCGCTCGAGCCGCACCGCCAGGATCGCCTCGCGGATCTTGCGCGAGAGCGTCTGCTCGCCCGAGAGCAGGAAGTTCTTGACCACCTGCTGCGTGATCGTCGAGGCGCCGCGCAGGCTCTGGCCGCGCAGCGCGCGCTGCACGTTGTCGACCATGGCCTTGGCGAAGCCGACGCCGTCGAAGCCGCCATGGACGAAGAAGTTCTTATCCTCGGCGCTGATGAAGGCTTGGATCAGGAGATCCGGCATCTCGTCGATCGGCGTGTAGAGCCGGCGCTCGCGCACGAACTCGGCCAGAACCTCGCCGTCGCTCGAGAGCAGTCGGCTCAAGGTCGGCGGCTGGTAGGCGGCCAGGGTCTCCTCGCTCTGCGTCGTGACCTCGTAGGTGTGGAACACCATCATGGCGAACACGAAGCACGCGCAGAACGCATATGCGCCAGCGGCGTAGAGGGCGCCCAAGAACCGCATTTCCGCTCACCTTCCGATCTGTCGCCTCGCCGCCGCCTCGACCGATCGCGCGCCGCGTCGGCGCGCGTCCGAACGCGCCTGTCGGCCGCCATTCGTCTCGTCGGGCGCAGACGTCTCTCTCCTCGGCGAGCCATACCGCGCCGCGGCCTTCCGTCCAAGACCTTCTCTCGCGTCGCACGCCGCGGCGCCGGATTTGTGGCCGCGCATCCCGCCGCCGCCGGCGCCGGCGTCGCTCCGCTCGCGTCAGTCGGCTTGGGCGAACGCGTCGAAGTCGTAGTCGCGGGCGATCCAACGGCGCACGGCGCGGGCGATGGCGTCGACGGCGCCTTCGCGCCAGGCGTCGCTGCCGAAGCGGCGCCGGTCGTTCGCGCTGGTCATGAAGCCGAGCTCGATGAGGACGGCCGGCATGTCGAGAGTGCGCAGCACGAAGAAGTTGCCGGAGCGGTGCGGGCGGCCCTGCAGGAGGCCGACGCCGCTGCTGCGGAACTCCTCGAGGAAGAGCGACGCCATGACCCGCGATTCGCGCGTCACGCGACGGCCGATCGACTCGGCGAGCCGCGCCGTGACCCAATCGTCGTCGTAATCGGACGTCTCCGGCGCGCCCGCGTTCTCGCGCTCGACGAGCGACGCGACATAGGCGTCCCGCGCCTCATTGGCGAGCGTGTAGATCGACGCGCCCGAGACTTCCGGATGGTTGGGCAGCGCGTCGGCGTGGAGCGAGATGAACACGTCCGCGCCCATCTTCGACGCCATTTCGACGCGCTGCTCGAGCGTCAGGAACACGTCCTCGGTGCGCGTGAGATAGACATGGACGACGCCCGGCCGGTGCAGCCGCCGGCGCAGATCCTTGGCGACCTCGAGCACCACGTCCTTCTCGCGCACGCCGCCATAGCTGGCGCCGCCGTCATGGCCGCCATGGCCGGGATCGATGACGATGATGGCGACGTCCGGGCGCCGGCGCGGGCTCGCGACCGGCGTCGGCGCGATCAGCGGCGCGGCGCCGGCGGGCGACGGGCGCGGCGCGATCGAGCCGGTGTCGAAGGCGCCGGCGTCGACGGCGCGCGCGCCGCTCGGCGCCTGATCCGGCGCCGCGCTCCACGGCGCAGGTTGCGCGTCCCAAGGCGCCGGCTCGGCGCCGACGGGCGGGCTCCAGGGATCCGGCTGCGCGGCGGGCGCCGGCGTCGGGGCGGCGGCCGGGCCTTGGATGCGGAACGCGACCTCGAGCTTCGCCGGTCCGCCGTTCGCGGCCGGCGCGACGCGCGAACTGAGGATGTTCGCCGGCCCCGCGAGGTCGAGAACGACCCGCGAGCGGCCCGGCTCGTAGAGCGCGTAGCGCAGGCCCTCGACGCCGGGCGGGCTGGTCGCCGGCGGCGGCGCCGGGCTCCAGCTCACCTGCGACAAATCGACCACCAGGCGATGGGCGCGGCCCTGATAGGGGTCGAGCACGAAGGGCTGATGGTCGACCTCTTGGCTCAGGAAGATCTCGAGGACGAGGGCGCCGTCCGGGCGGAGCGCGAGCCGCGGCGGCTCGGCGATCGTGACGCCGGGCGGCTGCGACAACGGGCGAAGCGGTCCGCCGGCGGCGTCGCCGGTCGGCAAGGCGAGGACGATGAGCAGCAGGAGCGCCGGCGCGACGCTCGGCGCCGCGCGATAAACGCGGGCGAGACGGCTCCGCTCGTCATGGCGCATGCGCTGGCGAAAGGCGCCGGCGCGACGGCGCAGCGTCGAGAGGCGGCCGCGAAGGGCCGCTGCGCGCGCCCGACGCAGAGCTTCAATGAGAATCATGAAAGGGCCCACGACTCACCTCATTCTCGCCAGGATGATCCACGCGGCCCAGCTTTCGCCGAAAAGATTTTACTAATTGTTGAGGCGAATGAAAAATAAGGATGGCAGAGCGCGCGAGCGCTCGCTACGCTAACGTTGCGTTTGTCAATGACGCGCTTTCATTAGCATCGGGAAAACGCGCGCCGCGCGATTTCTCAAGATCGCGCGACGCAAGCGCGATTCGAACCGTGAGACGCGGCTCCTTCGAAGGCGAAGGGCCGTCAGGACGAGGCCAGCAGAGGGTCGGCGCGTGACGGAGCGGCCGGCGCTGCGACGTCTCCGAGGAGTTGGATGGCGCGCGAACGGCGCGCCGGCGTCGCGCTGGAGGCGCCGCCGAAGAGGTGTGAAGCGCCCGATCGGGCGAAGTTGAACCGGCCGCGCGACCCGTCGCGTCGCGTGCGCCGAACGCGCAGACGGGCGGAGCGTCGCGAACGCGTCGCCGCTTCGGCGCCGGATCGCATCGAGGCGACTGCGCGTCGATGCGGGAAGCCGCCGCGCGACTTTTGAAATTGGGCGTATGCGGCGCCGGCGTCGACTTGTCGTCGCGGTCGCTCGCACCGCCCCATCAGCCGCCGCTCCGGAGCGGCCGGCGTCCAGTAGCGCGACCGAGGCCTCCTCGGCGCGATCTCGACGATCGGCGCGGCTCTCGGGCGGCCTCGGATCAGTGATGGCGTATCGCGAAATGAGAAGCGAAGTCGGACGCGCGGAGAGCCGCTCTCGCGCGCCGCTCGGCTTGCGCGCTGCTCGCGCGGCGCCGACAACCAAATGGCGGGCTGGGATCGGCGTCGACGCCGCCGCCGCGAATGGGCGCGCTGCGCGCCTCGGCTTCTGGTCCCCGCCCGACAAAAGGACCCAATGGCGAATAAAATGCTCATCGACGCCGCGCATCCGGAGGAGACCCGGGTCGTGGTGGTGGAAGGCTCCCGCGTTGAGGAGTTCGACTACGAAACCGTAACCAAGGCGCAGATCTCCGGGAACATCTATCTCGCGCGCGTCACCCGCGTCGAGCCGTCGCTTCAGGCCGCTTTCGTCGAGTATGGCGGCGGCCGCCACGGCTTCCTCGCCTTCTCCAAAATCCATCCGGACTATTATCAGATCCCGGTCGCCGATCGCGAGGCGCTCCTGGCGGCCGAACGCGCCGCCGAGGAGGAGGAGGAGGAAGACGAAGCGCCGCAGCGGCGCCGGAACGGGCGCAAGAACGGCCGCTCCGCGGACGCGCGCAACGCCGCCGAGGACGGCGCCGACGAGCCGCGCGGCAGAAGCAAGCGCGGGCGGGGCCGCGAAAAGGGACCGCACAAGCAGCGCCTGCGCGCCGCGCCGATCGATCCCGACGCGCCGGCGCCCACCGTCGCCGCCGAGGCCGTCGGCGCCGACGAGTTCTGGCTCCGGCCGGAGGTCGAGGCGCCGGAGACGGACGCCGAGGACCGGGGCGAGCCGGGCGACGACGCCGGCCCGAGCGCCGCGGCCGAAGCCTTCGCCGCGGTCGAGACGGTCGCCGAAGAGGCGTCGCCGCCCGCGGCTTCGGCGCAGGCCGAGGGCGACGGCGCCGCCGAGGAGGGCGCCGAGGCCCACGCTTCGGAGATCGACGCCGCTGACGTCGAGGCCCGCCGCGCGCCGGGCGAAGACGACGACGAGTCCGAGGACGGCGAGATCGGCGACCGCGGCGCGTCCGACGTCGAAGAGGTCGGCGCCAGCGACGTCCGCGAGGAGATCAAGCCGCGCAAGATCCGGCCGCGCGACTACAAGATCCAGGAGGTCATCAAGCGCCGCCAGATCGTGCTCGTCCAGGTCGTCAAGGAGGAGCGCGGCACCAAGGGCGCGGCGCTGACCACTTTCCTGTCGCTCGCCGGACGCTACTGCGTGCTCATGCCGAACACGCCGCGCGGCGGCGGCATCTCGCGCAAGATCACCTCGGCCGCCGACCGCAAGCGCCTCAAGGCGCTGGCCTCAGATTTCGAGGTGCCGGACGGCATGGGCCTCATCGTCCGCACCGCCGGCGCCAACCGCACCAAGGCCGATATCAAGCGCGACTACGAGTATCTC
>CAZPTD010000356.1:0-4374 GCA_964588915.1 uncultured Neomegalonema sp.
GGGCGCCGATCGTCCAGAAGCCGGCGAGCTGGTCGAGCGCGTCGGCGAGCGCGACGGCGATCGCGACCGGCTCCTGGGGCGCCGCGTCGGACGGCCCGGCCGGCGCGTAATGGTCGCGGATCGCGTCGGCGACGGCGGGCGCCTCGCCGGCCGCGAGCGCGTAATAGCGGCCCATCACGCCCTGGAGCTCCGGAAACTCGTAGACCATCTCCGAGGCGAGATCGGCCTTGGCCAAAAGCGCCGCCCGCGCCGCGTCCGCCGGCTCGGCGCCGCCCGCTTCGGCCAGCGCCTCGGCGAGGCGGCCGATCCGCCGGATCCGCGCCGCCTGGCTGCCGAGCTGGTTGTGAAAGGTGACGGATTCGAGCGCGTTCAAATTGTCTTCGAGCGGCTTGGCCAGATCGTTGGCGTAGAAGAACCGCGCGTCGGACAGCCGCGCGCGCAGAACCCGCTCGTTGCCGGCGACGATCTTCGCGCCGCCATCCGCCGCCTCCATGTTGGAGACGGTGACGAATTTGACGATTTGCCCGGATTTCGGGTGACGGAGCGAGAAATACTTCTGGTGCTCCCGCATCGAGGTTTGCAGCACCTCCGACGGCAGCTCCTGGAACTCCTTGTCGATCGATCCGACGAGCGGAACGGCGTGCTCGACGAGACCGGCGGTCTCGCTGAGAAGCCCGCGATCCTCGACCAGCTCGAGCCCGTGCTCGGCGGCGAGCGCCGCGGCCCGCTTCTCGATCGCCGCCCTCCGCGCCGCCGGATCGAGCGTGACGAAGGCTTTGGCGAGCTTGGCGACATAGTCCTCGAAGCCGGTCGGGCGGATCGCCTTCGGCGCGCCCGTCTTCGTGTCGACGCTCAAGAACCGATGGCCGTAGGCGACGGCGCCGCTCGCGAGCCCGCCGACCTCGAACGCCGGAACGACGAAGCTCTTCCCGTCGCCGAGCATGCAGAGGATCGAGCGCAGCGGCCGCACCCATCGGAGCTCGCCCGAGCCCCAGCGCATCGATTTCGGCCAGGGAAAGCTCTCGATGGTCCGCGCCGCGGTCTCGGCGATGATCTCCTCGGCCTTCTTCGCCGGCTTCTCGATCACCGCGAAATAGACCTGGCCCTTCTTGTCGTCCCGCTTCTCGAGCCGGTCTTCGCTGAGGCCGGTCTTGCGCAGGAAGCCCTCCAGAGCCTTCGCCGGCGCGTCCGTGCGCGGGCCCTTGAGCTCCTCGCGGACCGCTTCGGTCTCTTCGGCGACGTCCTCGACCACGAGCGTCAGCCGCCGCGGCGTCGCGAAGGCGCGGGCGGCGCCGTGGGCGAGGCCGGCCTCTTGCATTCCGGCGAGCATCAGCTTCCTGAGGTCGTCGGCGGCCTTGGCCTGCATCCGCGCCGGGATCTCTTCGCTGAAGAGTTCGAGGAGGAGTTCGGGCATCGCTCAGCTTTCGGCGTTCTCAAGAAGAGGGCCGAGCGTGAAGGGCGCTCGGCCGCGGACGCTCGCCCCATACATGCAGAGCCCGGCGGCGCCAAGCCGGCGGCGCGTCTTCAGCCCGCGTTCACCTTGAAATGGCAAACTCGATCGAGGTCCGAGCAGCAGCGAGACGTGCGTCGCGTTATGAAAATCCTTCACCGCATCAGCGCCACGGCGCGGATCTACGCCGTCGTCTTTCTCGGGGTCGCGGCTCTGCTCGGCGTCGCCGCCTATCTCGGCGCCTCGGCCGCGGGGCGGGTCGAGGCGCGTCTGACCGACGGCGCCGAGCGCCGGCTTGCGGCGGCGTTCGACCTGCTCGAGCGATTCGCGGCGGCGGCGACGGCGGGCGAGATGACCGAACCCTACGCGCGCGCCCGCGCCTTCGCGATGATCGGCGCGCAGCCGATGGAGCCAGGCAGCGCGTTGATCGCGGTCGACAGCGACGGCGTCGTGCAGGCGCGGGCGCTGCCCGACGGCGCCGAGGCCGGCGTCGGCGACGGTCCGCGGCTCGTGAGAACCGTCGTGTTCGAGCCCTGGGGCGTGACGCTTCAGTCGAGCGTCGCGGCCGACACGATCATGGGCGAGCTGGGCGTCCTGCGCGCCGAGATCGTCTTTCCGATCACCGCCGCGACGATGGTGTTTCTCGGCCTCTCGCTTCTTCTGGCGATGAGCGTTCTCGCGCCCTATCGCGCGCTGCGCGCTCGGATGAAGACCATGGCCGAGGGCGATCTCGGCGGCGACATTCCGCATCTCGACGCGCGGGACGAGACCGGCGAGGCGGCGCGGGCGCTGGCGGCGCTCAGGCGCAACATCAGGCGCTTCCGCGAGAAGAGCCTGGAGAACGCGTCGTCGCTCGAGCGCGGGATCGCGCGCCTCGACGCCGCGGTCGCCGACGCGGCCGAGAAGGAGCTCGCGTCGGTTTCGGTCGACGGCCTCGACAAGCGGCTCGGGCCGTTGACGGCGAGCGTCGACTCCGCGCTGTGCGCGGTCGAGGCGGCGGCGCAGCGGCGGGCGACGGCGCGGGTCGAGGAATTCGCGGCGACGATGCGCGCCGAGGCGGAGCGGCTCTCGGCCGCCGGCGCCGCCGAAGGCGCGGTCGAGGCGGCGTTCGCGCGTCTCTTGAACGCCGTCGCCGTCGCCCGCGGCGAGGCGGCCGAAGCGGCGTCGAGCGACGCGAAGACCGTCGACGTCGCTACGGCGGCCGACGGAGCCGAGGCGCTCCGCCGCGTCCAAGACCTCATCGCCCGGAGCGATCGCCTCGCCTTCGACGCCGCGGTCGAGGCGGCGCGGGCGGGCAAGGCCGGACGCGGCTTCAGCGCCGTCGCCAAGGAGGCGCGGGCGCTCTCCGAAGCCGCGGCCGGAGCCGCCAAGAAGACGCGTCTGCTCGCCGATCGCGCCGCCGAGCTCGGCGCGCGGCCGCAAGGCGGCGGCGGCGCTCTCGCCGAGATCGCGGCGGCGGGCGACGCCTATCGGGCGCGGGTCGCCGAGCGCGCCGAGACGCGGCCGGCGATGGTCCTTCGGGCGGCGGCAGAGCGGCTCGCCGCCTTGGCGTCGACCGCCGAGACGCCCTTCGACGCGGCGCGACGCGATGCGGAGGACGCCGACGACGCGGAAATCGAGGCCGAAGACGCCGAGGGGCCCGAGGCCGCGCCGTTCGATCGCGGCGCGTCGGCGGCGACGCCGCTCGAGGAGTTCGTCGGCGCCGACGCTTCGGACGACGTCGAGACCGACGATCCGGCCGGCAGGCGCGCGGTCGAGACCATGGTCGAAGAGGCGGATCTCGCGCCGTCTGACACCTCCGCCCGCGCCGCGCTCGAAGAGGCCCTCGACGAAGAGTTCGCGATGCTCTTCGACGACGAACTCGACGACTCGCTCGCGCCGGACGGCGAGAAGCCGGCCGCCTGAGCGCGCGCTACTCCTTGACCCGCACCCACTGATAGGCCTCGCCGTCCGGATAGACCGCGACGACGCGCTCGAGATCGGTGTTCTCGCCCGGATAGATCTCCGCGATCACCGCCTGCGCCCGACCGGCGACGACATCGCGGCGGATCTCTTCGGTGCGCTTGCAGCCCGGCGCGTCGATCGAGGCGCGCGGCTCGATCGCGCCCGCCGGCGCGCCCGCGGCGACGGCGCCCTCGGGATCGGCGATCCGGAAGCAGCCGAGCAGGCGGATCCGGGCGTCCGGATTGTCGGTGCCGACATAGTCGCTCACCTCGAACGGCGCGCCGCCGACGGTGATCTCCGTGAGCCCGTCGACATTCTGGTATTCGAGCTCCGTGCTCATCCACCAGGCCAGCGCGACGCCGGCGGCCATCGCGACGCCGATCCCGACGACGATCGCCTTGCCGGCGTTCACGCCGCCGCTCCTTGGCCGCCGCCGGCCTCGGTGCGAAGAAAGGCGTCGGCGCAGGCTTTGGCGAGCGCGCGGACGCGGGCGATATAGGCCTGGCGCTCGGTCACCGAGATGACGCCGCGCGCGTCGAGCAGGTTGAAGAGATGCGAGGCCTTGATGCACTGGTCGTAGGCCGGATGCGCCATGACGTTGGCGCGGCGCGCGTCCGGAAAGCGCGGGTCGAACTCCGGCTGCTCGAGGATCCGGCGGCACTCCTTCTCGGCGTCCTCGAAATGCTTGAACAGCATCTCGGCGTCGGCGACGTCGAAGTTCCAGCGCGAATATTCCCGCTCGGTCTGGTTGAAGACGTCGCCATAGCTGAGCGGGATCGGGCTCGACGGCGGATTGAAGGGCAGGTCGTAGACATTGCCGACATCGAGCACGTACATCGCGAGACGCTCCAATCCGTAGGTCAGCTCGCCGGAGACCGGCTTGCAGTCATGTCCGCCGACCTGCTGGAAATAGGTGTACTGGCTGACCTCCATGCCGTCGCACCACACCTCCCAGCCGAGGCCCCAGGCGCCGAGCGTCG
>CAZPTD010000357.1:0-4369 GCA_964588915.1 uncultured Neomegalonema sp.
GCTGTTCTACACGACAGGGCGGTTGACCTCGGAGATGGTGATCAAGACGGCGCTGATGGGCGTGCCGATCCTCGCCTCGCGCTCGGGCTTCACGGCCTCGGGCGTCGAGCTGGCGCGTCAGGTCGGCCTGACCTTGATCGGCCGGATGCGCGGCAAGCGCTTCGTCTGCCTCTCCGGCGAAGAGCGGCTCGTCTGGGACGCCGATCCCGAAGCGCAGGACGACGAGCCGGCGGCGCTGCGGCGCAAGGGCGCGCGGAGGATGGACTGAAGGCCGTTCCGCCGCCCCGGGCTCGAGCCGGAGCGGCGAAGCCGCGGACGCGTCGGTCTGATCGCAACGCGCCTCAGCGCGCGATTTCGACGATCAGCGCGTCGATATCGTCGCCATTGCGCTCGAGCATCGCCTCGAACTCGTTCCTGAGCGTCTCGAGCAGCGAGACCCGCTCGATATAGACGTCGAGCACCTTCGGCGCGCCGCCGTCGTCGATCACGCGCCAGATGACCTCGATGGGCTCGCGGTTGCCCGGCGACACGACCGCGCTCGCGATCAGGACCTCGCGGTCGTTGGAGTCGACGACGTCGCCCACCTCGAGCCGCTCGCCGTTGAAGTCTTCGAACGCCGACGAATAGCTGGCGCTCGTGTAGTCGACGAAGGCGGTGCGGAAACGATCTTTCTGGTCGTCCGACATCGCCCGCCAGGTCCGCCCCATCGAGAGACGCGCCATGTCGCGATAGGCGATGTCCTCGAGAATGACGGTCCGGAACGCCGCCGTTTGTCCGCTCGAATTGGATCCGCTGACCGCGATGTCGACCAGCCTGTCGAAGACGGCGGCGACATGGTCGCGCGCGCCCGCTTCGTCTAAGGCGCGCGCCGCGAAGGGCGCGGCGAACGCGGCGACGGCGACGACGGCCGCAAGCGCGGCGCGCTTGAGACCGGCGCCCGAGAGCCGCCCGATCCGAGCGGATGGCGTTGCGAAATACATGGCTTGTCCCTCTCCTAGAACGCCCGCGCCGGCCGAAGACGGGCCGCCGCCGCGAACGCGCAACGATCAGCTTCTGCCGCGCGGCGTCCCGACGCTCCGATGCGGCCGTGGCGGGCGCGTTCCCCATGTCGCCCGCCCCGCCATATAGGCGAACATCGCTCGAAGGCTCGAATATGGCGAAACCCGAGAGGTTCCGCGGCGACGGCGCGCAGGCCGCCGCGGGTCACTCCTCGGGTTCGAGCGGCTGAATGTCGTCGAGCGTCAAGTCGCCGTCAATGAAGCCGCGGCGGTTCTGATAGTAGACCGAGCGCGAGCGTGCGTAGCTGTCGACGCTCTCGTACAAGACATTGTCGATCACGTTGGCGTTGTTCGACCGGAATTCGACCGTTTGCAGCGTCGTCACCGCGATGCCGGCGTAGGGACGCCCGATATAGGTCGTCGGCGCCAGGAAGACGTCGACGACGCGGCCGACCGTGTGGCGCGTCGTCGACGGACCGATGAAGGGCAGCTCGATGAAGACGCCCTCCGCGAAGCCCCAGGAGGCGAGGACGACGCCGAAGTCCGAATCCTCCTTCGGCAGCTCGAAATCCGTCGCCGGGTCGAGCAGGCCGCCCGCGCCGGCGATCGTGTTGACGCCGAAACGCAGGAACGTGCGGCCGGCGGACGTGACCTCGCCGCTGAGGAGATGGCTGACGAAATCGCGCGGCAGCTCGAGATGGTTGAGCGCGTTGCCGACGAGGAAGCGCACGGGCGCCGGCGTCACCTCGTCATAGGCGTAGGAGACCGGGCGGATGAAATAGCGGTCGAGCCCGCGATTGAAGCTGTGGATGTCGCGGTTGGTCTCCTCGTAAGGATCGTTGACCGCCAGACTGCCGCGCTCGTCGACGCTCGTGCTCGCGCATCCGGAAACCGCGGCCGCGAGAAACGCCGCCGCCGCAACCGCGCTCAACCGCCCGCGCCGCGCGCTCCGGAATTTCGTCAACATCGTCACCGCCCCGTTCTTTGCTAACGTCGCGGATAGCATATGAGGCGAAACCCTGACAAAGCCGAAACAAACTCGGCCTCGGGCGCGCCGCGTTTTCGAGGCCCCGCCGCACCGCGGCCGAATTGCCACAACAATCATGGACTTGATCCGATGCGAAACGTTGGCGCCGCGCGGTCGCGGCGGTAGCGTGGCGGCGCGCCGGCGTCGTCCCGCGCCGCACGCGCCGAAATGTGGAGCGCCGAGGAGGAGGAGCCGCATGTCCCAATCGATCGACGCGCGAATCGCAGAGCTCGGATTCGCCCTGCCGGACGCGCCGGCGCCGGCGGCGAACTACGTCCCATACGTCGTCTCGGGCGATCTCGTCTTCGTCTCCGGGCAGGTCTCGATCATCGGCGAGAAGCGCTGGATCGGCAAGCTCGGCGCCGACGCCAGCCTCGAGGACGGCGTCGCCGCGGCGCGCGCCTGCGCGCTCAATCTCATCGCGCAACTGAAGGCGGCGGCGGGCGGCGATCTCGACCGGGTCGCCCGGATCCTGCGCGTCGGCGGCTTCGTCAACGCGGCGCCGGACTTCACGCAGCATCCCGAGGTCGTCAACGGCGCCTCTGACCTGATCGGTCAGGTTTTCGGGCCGAAGGGCGCGCATGCAAGGGCGGCCGTCGGTTGCGGATCGCTGCCGCGCGGCGTGATGGTCGAGGTCGAGATGACCGCGCTTCTCGCCGGCTGAGCTTCCGGCATGGGCCCGCGCCTTCCGCCGGAGCTGGTCGCTCGGCCGATCGCCCATCGCGGCCTGCACGATCGCGCCGCCGGCGTGATCGAGAACTCGCGCGCCGCCATCCGCGCGGCGGTCGCGTCGGGCTACGCGGTCGAGATCGACGTGCGGACGAGCGCCGACGGCGAGGCGATCGTCATCCATGACGCGACGCTCGACCGCGTGACGAACGGCCTGGGCGCCGTCGCCGCGCTGACGGCGGAAGAGATCGGACGCCTCAGCCTCGTCGGCGCTGCGGCGCCCGAGCCGCCGCCGCGCCTCTCGGAGGTTCTCGCCGACCTCGCCGGACGCGCGCCGGTCTTCATCGAAGTGAAGGACGGCGCAGCCGCGCTCGGCCCGATCGACGGACGGCTCGAGGCGCGCGTCGCCGAGCTTCTCGCCCGCTATGACGGCCCGGTCGCGCTGATGTCCTTCAACCCGTCGAGCGTCGCGCGGCTCCGCGACGCCGCGCCGGAGACGCCGCGCGGCCTCATCGGCTGGTCGTTCGAGGACGTCGCCGACGCGGAGCGGCGCGCGGCCCTCGCCGGCCTCGCCGATTTCGACGCCGTCGGCGCGTCTTTCGTCTCCTATCGCTGGTCCGATCTGCCGCAACCTTCCGTCGCCGAACGCCGCGCCGCGGGCGCGCCGGTCGTCGTTTGGACGATCCGGCGCCCGGAAGAGGCGGCGGCGAGCCGCGCCCACGCCGATCAGATCACCTTCGAGGGCTTCGCGCCGTGACGGCGCTGCGCGGCGGCGCTTTGGCGTCGACCGCGAGACGCCTAAATGGTTGTCGGAGCGACGCTCGCCGCCGCGGAGCAGGGAAGGGAGAGGCATGTCGCCAACCGAGGTCAGGATCCGCGTCGCCGACAGCGTGAGCGCCGTCTCGCCGGAGATTTGGGACGCCTGCGCCTGCCCGATCGCGGCCCGCGAGGGCGGCCGTCCCGACAATCCGTTCCTGACCCACCGCTTCTTCAGGGCCCTCGAAGAGAGCGGCTCCGCCGCCCCGCAGACAGGCTGGGGCGCCCGCCATTTCGTCGCCGAGGACGCAGCCGGACAAACGCTCGGGATCCTGCCGGCGTATCTCAAATCGCATAGCCGCGGCGAGTACGTCTTCGACTATGGCTGGGCCGACGCCTTCGAGCGCGCCGGCGGGCGCTACTACCCGAAGATTCAGGCGAGCGTGCCCTTCACGCCCGCCGCCGGACGGCGCTTTCTCCGCCATCCGGACGCGCCGATCGACGACGGCGCGCTCGCCGAGATCCTGCTCCAAGGCGCGAGCCAATTCGCGCTCGAGAGCGATCTCTCCTCGATCCACGTCACCTTCTGCACGGAAGAGGAGTGGCGGCGCATGGGCGAGATCGGCATGCTGCAGCGCCAGGACCAGCAGTTCCACTGGCAAGACCAGGGTTTCGGCGATTTCGAGGGCTTTCTCGCCAGCCTCGCCTCGCGCAAGCGCAAGCAGCTCAAGAAGGAGCGGGCGAAGGCGGTCGAGAACGGGGTCGAGATCGTGCGGCTCACGGGCGACGACGTCAGGCCGGAGCATTGGGACGCGTTCTGGCGCTTCTACCAGGACACCGGCGCGCGCAAATGGGGCTCGCCCTACCTGACGCGCGCCTTCTTCGACATCGCGCACGAGACGCTGCGCGACGACGTCCT
>CAZPTD010000358.1:0-4366 GCA_964588915.1 uncultured Neomegalonema sp.
CGGCTCTAGGCCGGCGGCGCGGGCCTGGAGCGCCTGGGCGCGGCCGATCTCGCCGCCCTCCTCCGTCGCCGCGGCGTTGTTCGACATGTTCTGCGGCTTGAACGGCGCGACGGCGAGCCCGCGTCGGAGAGCGGCGCGGCAGAGGCCGGCGACCAGCGTCGACTTGCCGACATTCGAGCCGGCGCCCTGGATCATCAACGCTCGCGCTTGCTTGCTCATCGAGGCTGGCGCCTCTCTTCGCCGCCTGTCTCGCTGCGGGACGGCCGGGTTCGGGCCGCCCGAGAAGAGATCGCTCTCGGCTCGCCGACGAAAGGACCGTTTCGTCCGAGCCGCCTGTCGCCTCGGTCAATCGCTCGACGCCGCCGCCCGATCAAGGACTTCGCGCCGGGCGCGGCGCCGGAGCGCGGCGTCACAGCCGGCGCCCCAGATAGACCATCGCGTCGCCGGCGCGGTCCGGCTCTTCCGCGAGCGCCTCGAAACCCATGGCGCGCCAAAAGGCGAGGCCGCGCCCGTTCGCTTCGTAGACGGCGACATGGGCGGCGCCGGCGCCCGCGTTCCGCGCCGCCGCGCGCCAAGCCTCGAAGAGCGCGCGTCCGCGCCCCTTTCCCTGAAGCCGCGGCAGAAGATTGAGATGCAGATGCGCAGGATACTCCTTCACGATCGCCGCGTTGCGCGTCGGCGGGTCGCGAACCTCGTCGAGGAGATCGTCCATCGGGCGCCGCTCCGCGCGGTCGGCCGGCGTGCCGCAGCCGGCGTTCCGCGTCCCGAGACGCGGCAGCCATGTCGCGCGCATCCACGTCTCGAACGCGTCCGTATCCGCGACGCCGATCGCGTAGCCGCCGACGCCCGCCTCGTCCTCGAAGACGAGGGCGAGCCGCGGCGCATGGACGGCGTAGTTGACCGCGTAAAGGTCGGCCAGCAGCGCGCCGTCGCCATAGAGGGCGGTCGCGTCGCCGCCATTGTCCGCGGTCTCGAGGCAGATTCTCCGGAGGGCCGCGTCGTCGGACGGGCGATAGGCCCGCATGGCGGCCATCGCTAGAACTCGACGCCCGGCTGCGCTTTGACGCCCGAGCGGAACGGATGCTTCAGCAGCGTCATCTCGGTGGCGAGATCGGCGATCTCCAAGAGCTCGTCCTTGGCGTTGCGTCCCGTCAAGACGACGTGGCTGGTCTCCGGTTTCTCCGTCTCTAGAAAGCCGACCACCTCGGCGATGTCGAGATAGTCGTAGCGGAGCGCGATATTGATCTCGTCGAGGAGCACCATCCGGTTCGCCGGGTCGCGAATCAGCTCCTGCGCCTTCGCCCAGGCGGCCTTCGCCATCTCGACGTCCCGCGCTCGGTCCTGCGTCTCCCAGGTGAAGCCCTCGCCCATCGCGTGGAACCGGCAGAGATCGGAGAAGCGCTCCTCGATCAGCTTGCGCTCGCCGGTCGCCATCGCGCCCTTGATGAACTGGACGACCGCGCATTGCATGCCATGGGCGATCGCGCGGAAGAGCATGCCGAAGGCGGCGGAGGACTTGCCCTTGCCCTTGCCGGTATGGACGATGATCAGGCCTTTCTCGACCGTCTTCGTCGCCATAATTTTGTCACGCGCCGCCTTCTTCTTCTCCATCTTGGCGCGGTGCTTCTCGAGATCTTCGGTCCCGTCGCCGGGCGCGTCGTCGGTGTCCATGAGGCTCTCTCTCTTGTGAAGGGCGGGGTCGTCCAATCGCGCGCGATGCGCCACGCGCGGCGTTCAGGCGCGCTCGACATGTAAGCCGCGACCGTCTACGGATCGCGGTGACGCGCGGGCAGACGCGCGAAGAGGCGATCGGCAGTACTAAACCGTCCATGAGGAGAGGGAAATGTTCGAATCATTCCGCAGACCGCTCGCCTTCGCCGCGGCGAGCCTTTTAGCCGCGGGCGCGGCCACCGCTCAAACGACCTTCAATCCGCCGCTCGACGCGCCGACCGCGCTCAGCGCGCCGGTCTATGTCGAGCTGACGCCGGGCGCCATGGGCGATTGCGTCACCGTCGCGCGGTCGAACGCGGGCCCCGAGCAGCGGCAATCGATGCGGCTGACGGTCGACGAGGCTGAGAACGGCGTTCGTCTGCAGATGATCGACCAGGCGGCGAACATGACCATCGGCTTCGTCATCTCCGACGACGGCGCGGTGACGCTCGAAGAAGGCTCGGCGCTCGACGGCATGCCGCCGGAGATGCGCGCTCAGTTCGAGGGTCTCTTGATCGACACGATGGAGAGCACGATCCTGCATCGGCGGTCGGTCAACCAGGGCGACGCGATCGTCGAAGGCGAAGACCTCGAGAAGCTGCTCGGCCCGATCCTGATCGCCATGACCGACCCGAACGGGACGGTGACGATCACCGGCGGCCAATACGTCACCGGCGAGTCGCTCTCGAACGGCCGGCGCGCCCTCGCGACGAGCATGACGCTCGAAGCCGCCGTTCCGCTGCCCGGCGGCTCGGGGCAGATGATGATGAGCGGCGCCGGCGTCGGCGCGTTCGACGTCGCGACCGGTCTGCAGCTCTATAACTTCATGGAGTTGACGGTCGTGCTGCCGCCCGAGCTCGGCGCGCCGCCGATCTCCATGGAAATCACGATGGACTGCGCGATCACCGGCGGCTAACCGGCGCGCGAGCGAGACGCGATCGGCGTCGGCGGCGCTCGGCGACCGACCGACGGCGACGCGCCGGGCCGACCGTCACTCGGTCGGAGCGCCGAGCAGCCGGCGACGCGTCTCGCGATCGCTCCAGAAACGGCGTCCGGCGGCGGCCGCTGCGGTTTCGATCCGCGGCGCGCCGCCGCCGGCGTAGAGCGCGACGGCGCCGGTTTCGGCCAGCCGATCGCGGTCGAACACGACGCAATCGCGTCTCGGCGGCGCGCCGACCGATCCGCGCCGCGCGACGACGAGGCCGGGCTCGGCGCAGAGAAGCCCGAGATCGACGCGCCGCCCGGAGACGGTCTCCACCCGAAAGCCGCCCGCCGTCCGCGCCAGCGCGCCGCCGTCGAAGACGAGAAAATCGCGCCGGCGCGCCGCCGGCTCGGCCGCGTCGCCGTCGCGGCGGAGCCAGAGCTCCGCCTCGAAGCTTCCGACCGGCGAGCGGTCGAAGGCGCGTCCGTCGCGTCCCAGGACGCCGACGATCCGGCCGCGCTCGGCGATCAGCACGTCCGGGCGCGGCTCCGCGCGCCAAAGCGCGAGTCCGATAAGGACGGCCGAAAGGCCGACAAGCCGAAGCGCCGCGCCGCGCCAGAGGCAGAGGCCGAGACCGCCGAGCGCGAGGAGCCCGAGCGCGTAAACCGGCCCGGCCTTGATCGGCCTGAGCGCGCCCTCCCACGACGCGACCGTCTCGGCGACGAGAAGCACGTAGTCGATCCCGAGCCCCATGAGCTGGAAGAACGGCGCGTCGAGACCGAGCGGGGCGAGGGCGACGGCGACGAGGCCCATCGGCATGATCCAAAGACCGAGCGCCGGCACCGCGAGCAGGTTGGCGACGAGGCCGTAAGGCGCGACGCGGTTGAAGGCGAAGGCGGCGAAGGGCGCCGTGGCGAGGCCGGCCACGAGGCTCGCGAGGATCAGGCCGAGCGCGCCGTCGACGAGCCGCCCGCGCCAGCCGACGCGCCGCCCGCGCCGACCGCGGATCCAGGGTCCGAGCGCCTCGAACACCGCCACCATCGCCGTCGTCGCGGCGAAGGAGAGCTGGAAGCCGGCCTCGTAGAGGCTCTCGGGCCGAAGGAGAAGAATGACGAGCGCCGCCAAGGCGACGGCGCGCAAGGTCACCGGCGGCCGGTCGACCAGGATCGCGCCGAAGACGACCGCGGCCATGATGAAGGCGCGCTGGGTCGGCACGGACGCGCCGGCGAGCAGGAGATAGGCGGCGCCGACCAGAAGCGCCGCGACCGCCGCGAGCTTCTTCGGCGCGAGGCCGAAGGGCGGCGCCGCGGGCAGCGCGAAGACCAGACGCATGAGCGCGAACGCCGCGACGCAGACGATGCCCATATGGAGCCCGGAGATCGCCAGAAGATGCGCGAGGTTCGAGGCCCTCAGCGCCTCGACCGCCTCCGGCGGCAGGCCGGAGCGGTCGCCGACGAGGAGCGCCGCGGCGATCTCGCCGCCGCCCTCGGGCAGCGCCGCCCGCGCCCGAGCGGCGATCGCCCGGCGCGCCGCGTCGATCGCGGCGCTCGCCGCGTCGATCGGACCTTCGAGCGAAGCGGCGCCCGCGTCGCGCGGCCAATCGAGCGCCGAGCCGAGCGCGCCGACGCCCTCGAACCAGGCGCGGCGGCGATAGTCGACGCCGCCCGGCTCGGCCGGTCCGGGCGGCGCGAAGAGCCGGGCGTTGAGCGCGACGCGGCCGCCGAGCAGCGCCCG
>CAZPTD010000359.1:0-4340 GCA_964588915.1 uncultured Neomegalonema sp.
GCGTCGGCATCCGGCTCATCGACATCAAGATCGAGTCCGGCCGCATCTGGGAAGGCGATTTCCAGCGCATCATCATCGCCGACGAGATCAGCCCGGACAGCTGCCGGCTCTGGGACGTCCGCACCAGCGAGAAGCTCGACAAGGACGTCTTCCGGCGCGATCTCGGCAATCTGATCACGGCCTATTCCGAGGTCGCGCGCCGCCTCGGCATCATGCCCGAGGCCGGCGGGAAGGTGCTTCCCGGTCCGAAGCTCGTGCATTAGGCTTACGCCGAGCAAGAGCGACGAGTCGCGCGCGGCGCGGTTCGGCGCGGATGAAGAGGCGGCGAGCAGCATGAAAGCGCGCGTCTATGTGACGCTCAAAACCGGCGTGCTTGATCCACAGGGCGAGGCGATCCGGCAGGCGCTCGGCGGCCTCGGGTTCGACGGCGTCGCGAGCGTGCGCCAGGGCAAGGTCTTCGACATCGAGATCGCCGACGGCGCCGACGCGTCGGAGGCGCGGCTCGACGAGATGTGCCGGCGCCTTCTGGCCAACACCGTCATCGAGAGCTACCGGATCGAGATCCTATGAAGGCGGCGGTCGTCGTTTTTCCAGGGTCGAACTGCGATCGCGACATGATGGTCGCGCTCGCGCAGGCGATGGGCGCGCCGCCGACGCGCGTCTGGCACAAGGACGGCGCGCTGCCGGCCGGCGTCGATCTCGTCGCGCTGCCGGGCGGCTTTTCCTTCGGCGACTATCTGAGGCCGGGCGCGATCGCGGCGCGGGCGCCGATCATGGACGCGGTCGCGGCGCACGCCGAACGCGGCGGCTACGTGCTCGGCGTCTGCAACGGCTGGCAGACGCTGATCGAGCTCGGGCTCTTGCCGGGCGCGCTCTTGCGCAACGCCGGGCTCGCCTTCGTCTGTCGCGAGGCGACGCTGAGGGTCGAGCGCGCCGACACGGTCTTCGCGGCCGGATACGCGCCGGGCGAGACGATTCGCGCGCATATCGCGCATCACGACGGCAATTTCTTCATCGGCGCCGAGGAGCGCGCGGCGCTCGAAGACGCGGGCCGCGTCGCGTTTCGGTATGTCGACGCCGAGGGCGGCGCGACGCCGGCGGCCAATCCGAACGGCTCGATCGGGAACATCGCCGGCGTCTACTCGGAGAATTTGCGCGTGCTCGGCATGATGCCGCATCCTGAGCGCTCGGCGGACGCGGCGCTCGGCGGCGTCGACGGCGCGCGGCTCTTCGCGGCGCTCGCCGCCGCCTGACGAATGATCGGACGCGGCGGACGCGCGCGTCCGGCGGCCAGGGAGGCGCCCATGAGAGGCGGTGCGACGCTCATTCTTCTTATTCTTCTCGCGCCGGCGTCGGTTTCGTCGGCGGCGTCCGAGACGCTCTTCGACGGGCGCGTCGTCGAATGCGAGACCACTCAGTCCTACGAGGTTCTGGGCGGGACGCAGGTGACGCGCTATACGTTTCTCGGCGACGGCGTCGTCGAGATCGACGTCGTCCGCGGCGCGCTCGACTGCGAGGGCGGCGTCCGCGTCGGCGCCTATCGGCTCGGCGAGCCGCGCGCCTACACCGTCCGCTGCGCGCGCGAGGGCGTCTATGGCGATCTCGGCGTCGTCCCGATCGTGTTCAACGCCGACGGCGAATCGAGCGTCTCCGTCGAGGGCGAGCGGATCTACGGCGCGGACGCGAAAGAGATCGATCTTTCGGTCGGCGATCGGCGTTTCGAGGCGACGGCGAGCTACGAATACGAGATCCGATGCGACGGCGACGTCTGCTCGGGCGGCTACAGCGCCGTGGCCGACGGCGGCGTCGAGTGGAGCGACGACTTGCGCTGCGTGGTGCGATCGTTGGCGGGCTCTTAGGGCGCGCCATGACCAGGCGGACGCGGTCGCTCTCGACGACGTCGTCGCGGAAAGCCGGAGGCTTATCCGGAACGTCGGGCCGCTTGGCCCTGGATCCCGGCTCGGCGCGCTTCGCGCTTGGCCGGGATGACGCGGCGTTCGGCGCTTCGGCTCGATCCGCCGAGGACCACGAGGCCGGCGGCCGCTTCCTGCTCTGCGAACCCCAGAACCGAGCTGACGACAGCTGGACTCGCGAGTCCACACCCTGGGGCGCGCTATGATCAGGCCGACGCGCTCGCTCTCGACGACGTCATCCCGGAAAGCCGGAGGCTTATCCGGGATCCAGGGCCGATATCCGGAACGTCGGGCCGCTTGGCCGGGATGACGCGGCGTTCGGCGCTCCGGCTCGGTCGTGACGAGCGTCACGGGCCGGCCGCGACGCGCCGCGCGCGCAGGCTCGATACGCCGAGGACCACGAGGCCGGCGGTCGCGACGCCGAGCCCGATCGCTTGACCGACGCTCGGCGGCGCGCCGCCGAAGACCGCCGAGAAGACCGCGGCCACGACCGGCACGCAGGCCGGCAGGCACACGGCGAGCAGCGGCGGCGCGAGGTCGAGCGCGATCGTGTAGGCGATGATCGAGAGCGCGCCGGAGACGACGCCCTGGACGACGAACTCCGTCAGGACGGCGTCGAGCTCGATCTCGAAGAGGTTGGACGACAGAAACGGCGCCGAGAGAAGCAGGAGCGCCGTCGACCAGGCCGAAAGCAGTCCGACGGCCTGGAGCGGCGCGAGACCCGAGCGCGGAAAGGCGACGATGTAGCCCGCCCAGCCGATCGCGGCGCCGGCGAACCAGATCGCGGCGGGCGCCTGCTCGGCCGGCGCCGCCATGAGGCTGATCACCGCGGCGCCGGCGATGAGGATCAGGGCGACGAGCGCCGCGCCGCGCGGCCGAAGCCCGAAGAAGAGCGCGGCGATGAGCGCGGCGTAGAGCGGCGCCGCGCCCGGGATCATCGCGGCCATGAGCGGCGGACCGCCGATGGTCAGACCGTGGCTGGCGAGAAGGACGAAGGGCGCGCCCCAGCCGAGCATCATCAGAAGGAGCGGCCAGCGCGTCTGGGGCGGCTTCCAGCTCGCCGCGAAGGCGCGCGCCGCCGGCGCGCCGCGACGCCGGAGCAGCGGCCTCAGCCAAAAGGGCGCGAGCAGCGCCGCCGGCGGCCCGAAGCGCAGGAGCGCGATGTCGAAGGCGGCGAAGCCCGGCCCGGCGCCCGAGGCGACCCTCTTCTCGGTCCAGACGATCCAACCGGCCCAGATCGCGATCGCGACGAGGCCGGCGACGGTCCCGAGGAGGCGCTTCGCCCGCGGAAAAGCGGCGGCGGCGTCGATCTCTGTCATGGCGAACGATCCGGCGGGGCGCTCGGTCGAGCGCGGAGAGCCGCAACCTCGGCGGCCGGCCGCGAGCGGTCAATGGCGTCCGAGCCGCCGCGACATTTGGCCGTGAACCCGCCGCGCATTCGCGCCGTTTCCGCGGCGCGCTCGGCGCGCGCTCGACAAGGCCCTGGCGCCGGCGCGCCGCGGCGATTAACCATGAAGCGCATCCGTCGGCGCTCGGACAACCGACGGGCGAGAAGAGGACGCTTTGCAATGCGTTGGATGGCGATGACTTGGGCGGCCGCGGCCGCTTCCGTCTGCGCCGCGCCGGCGTCGGCCGGAGACATGGCCGTGGGCGAGCTTCTCGGCGCGTCCAGCCAAGCGGACTGCATGGAGCGCGCGCGCCTCGCCGCTCGCATGTATCGCGACCGGTTCGGCGCGTCGGGCGTCGTCGAGGATTCGTGGACGGTCTACGTCTTCAACGCCGACTACGCCGGCTTCGACCTCGTCGTGATGTGCGCGGTCGTCGAGGGCGAGCCGGCGAGCTTCGTCGTCGTGCACGGTCCGGAGGGCAGCGGCCCGCTCTCGGTTCTGGCGAAGATGCAGCAGGTCTGGAACTGATCGGCGCAGGATCGCGGACCGTTCGCGATTGCGCCGGGCGGCGGCGCGGGCTAACCCGAGCCGGGAAGTCAGGAGGGCGCCGTGACGCCGAACGAAGCCGCCGAGAGCGCCGCGACCGGGCCCGCCGTGACCCAGGCGCTCGCCGCCGAGCACGGGCTCACCGCCGAGGAGTACCGGCGGATTCTCGATCTCATCGGCCGGACGCCGAGCTTCGCCGAGCTCGGCGTGTTCTCGGCGATGTGGAACGAGCACTGCTCGTATAAATCCTCGAAAAAATGGCTGCGGACGCTGCCGACGGAGGGCCCGCAGGTCATCCAGGGCCCGGGCGAGAACGCCGGCGTCGTCGATATCGGCGACGGCCAGGCGGTGGTCTTCAAGATGGAGAGCCACAACCATCCGAGCTACATCGAGCCTTATCAGGGCGCGGCCACCGGCGTCGGCGGCATCCTGCGCGACGTCTTCACCATGGGCGCGCGCCCGGTGGCGCTGTTGAACGCGCTGCGCTTCGGCG
>CAZPTD010000360.1:0-4338 GCA_964588915.1 uncultured Neomegalonema sp.
CTGATGATCGGGCGCTCATGCAGCGCCAGGCCCAGCCCATGGCCGAATTGCAGCCCGAAGGCCGACAGCTCGTCGGGAAAGCCGAAATCCGGCGCCGCCGGCCACAGCCTGGCCACCGCATCGGTGGTCACGCCGGGCCGGATCGCTTCGATCGAGGCGTCGATCCACTCCCGCGCCCTGACATAGGCATCGGTCTGCGCCGGCGTCGCGCGGCCGATGTTGAAGGTGCGGTAATAGCAGGTGCGGTAGCCCTGATAGCTCTGCAGGATGTCGAAGAACGCCTGATCGCCCGGGCGGAACTGCCGATCGGTGAAGTTGTGCGGATGCGGGTTGCAGCGCTCGCCCGAGATGGCGTTGATCGCCTCGACGTCGTCCGAGCCCCATTCGTAGAGCAGCTTGTTGGCGAGCGCGACGATGTCGTTCTCGCGCACGCCCGGCTTCAGCGCCTCGTAGATGTGGTGATAGACGCCGTCGACCATGCTCGCCGCCTGCGTGAGCAGCTGGATCTCGTCCCAGTTCTTGATCTCGCGGGCCGAGAGCATGATCTGCTGGCCGTCGACGATCTCGAGGCCGGCCTCCTGGAGCGCGTGGAACATCGCCGTCTCGGCGTAGTCGACGCCGACCGGCATGCCGGCCATGCCGGCGTCGCGGATGAGGCCGGCGATCTCCTCGGCGTAGCGCTTCATCTGCCCGATGCTCGGCGGGATGGTGCCGCGCATGCCGAGGTCGCCGGCGCGGCAGTGGTCCGGCGCGAGCCAGTCCGAATATTTCTTGTGATGGACCGCGGCCGAGCCGAAATCCCAGACATAGGGCGCGTCGTCGCCGGTCAGCAGGCAGAAGCGGCACATCTTGTCCCGCTCCCATTCGCCGATCTTCGTCGCCGAGACGTAGCGGATGTTGTTGACGTCGAAGAGCAGCAGCGTTCCGCAATTGCTCTGCTCGAGCGCCTGGCGCGCGCGCGCGAGGCGGTAGCGGCGGAGCCGGTCATGATCGACCCGGCGCTCGAAATCGACCGAGGTGTGGCCCCAGGCGGGCAATCGGCCTTCCCATCGCCAATTCGGCTCGAGGTCCTGAGGCGTCAGGATGTTGGGCGTGAGTGCGCGAGACATGTTTTCTCCCTGCGGCGTCCGAGCGGACGCGCTCGACGCGCCGTGCGTTGCGGCGCGCCGCGATGAAAGGAGGCCGGCGGCGCCGGCCGGTCGAAGAGCGGGCCGGCGTCACTGCATGATCATGCCGCCGTCGATCATGAGGAGCTGGCCGGTCATGTAGTCGGACTCGTCCGAGCAGAGGAACGCGGCGGTGCCCTTGACGTCGTCCGGGGTCGAGAGCTCTTTCATCAGGATCATCGTCTGAGCGAGATGATCCATCGACTGGCCCTCTTTCTCGAACATGCCGATCTCGACCAGATCCTTGTCCAGCTGCTCCCAAAGCTCGGTCTTGACCACGCCCGGGCCGTAGCCGTTGACGGTGATCTTATGCGGCCACAGCGCCTTGGCGCCGCCGATGATCATGGCCAGGGCGCAGTATTTCGAGCAGCTATACGGCACGACGTCCAGAAACGCCGTGCGCGAGACGATCGAGCCGACATTGATGATCTTGTAGGGATGGTCCGGCATCGGACCTTGCTCGATCATCTTCTTCGCCGCCTCCTGCATGCCGAACAGCATGCCCTTGGCGTTGATGTTCATGATCAAGTCCCAATTGGCCTCGTCGATGTCGAGGAACATCTTCGGCTTGTTCACGCCGGCGTTGTTCAAATAGACGTTGATCGAGCCGAAGGCCTCGACCGTCGCGTTGAGCGCCGCCGTGTGGTCCTCGCGCTTGGTCACGTCCATGCGGACCGCGATCGCCCGGCCGCCCTCGGCGGCGTTGATCCGCGCCGCCGCCGCCTCGGCGCCCTCGTGATTGATGTCGCCGAGGCAAACATTCGCGCCCTGAGCGGCGAAATACTCGGCGTTGGCCGCGCCCATGCCCTGCGCCGCGCCGGTGATGACGATGTTCTTGCCTTTGAGCCTCTCGCGGTCCATCGCTTCCTCCCTGTCGCCGCGGGCGCGGCGGTTGATCGGGCCTATCTCGGCCCCATGACGTTCTCCGATCGACGCTGCGCCGCGCGCAGCGCCTCCTGCGGCGTCGTCACGCCGCGCAGCATGTCGTGCATCTCCTCGCCGCAGATCTGGATGATCTCGGCGATCTCAGGGATCGGCGGGCGCGGCCAGAACTGGAGCTCGTCGCGCCAGGACATGCCGTCGATCGCTTCGAAGATCGGCGAGAGCCGCCGCACCTCCGGGTCGGCGCCGACGGAGTAGCGCGGATTGGTGCGGCTGCCGTTCTGGATGTAGAGCTTCTGCGCCTCCGGCGACGTGAAGGCGATAAGCGCCTCGACCGCCGGTTCGATCCGCTCCTCGGGCAGGTTCGCCGGAATGCCGAGCGCGTAGCCGCCGACCGGCGCGATCGGCCGCGCGCCCGGCCCGTGCGGATGCGGCAGATAGCCGGTGCGGCCCTTGGCCGGCGAGCCGTCGTCGAGCTCGAAGAAGGGCGCGAGCAAGGTGTAGCCGTAGGCGATCGCCACCGTTCCGGCGGCGTAGGGCCGAATGCGCTCGTACCAGGACATCGAGAGGATGTTCGGCGGCGAGAACGGCATCAGCGCGCGCAGGAACTCCGCCGCGGCGCGGCCGCGCTCGGTGTCGACGTTCGGACGGATGTCGCCGCGGTCGAGATTGTCGGCGTCGAAGCCGCCGGCGACCGGCGGCAGATTGAGGATCGGCTGGCCGAAATCGGCGCAGGCCATCATGAAGGTGTGGCCGAGCGCCGTGCCGCGCGCGGCGTTCCAGGCGATCGCGTAACGGTCGCGCGACGGCGAGTTGAGCGCCTTCGCCGCGCGCAGGAGCGCGTCGATCGTCGCCGGCGGCTCGAGCCCGGCCTCCGAGAAGACGTCCGTCCGATAGAAGATCAGCTCCGGCGTCGTCTGCGCCGGCGCGCCGTAGGGCCGACCCGTCCAATGCGCCGCGCGCCAGCCGGCGGTGTGGAAATCGCTCGGATCGAGGCGGTTGAGATCCATCACCGCGTCGAGCGGCTTCAGGACGCCCTTGGTCACGAATTCGCCGAGCCAGGGCAGATCGAAGGCGATGATGTCGTAGGCGCTCTGAGCGCGCTCGGCGTTGGCGAGGGCCTCGGCGCGCAGCCGGTCGATCGAGAAGGCGCGCTGCGTGATCTTGCAGCCGATCACCGCCTCGAATTGCTTCTTCAGCGCCTTCATCACCATGAAGGTCGGGTCGCCATGGACGAGCAGGCGCACGCCGCCGGGCAAGGCGAGCGGCTCGGGCAGCACCTGCGGCGGCTTGATCGACTGCGCGGCGAGATAGGAGCCGCCATAGAAGTAGTCGTCCTCCTCGGGCGGCTCGTCGGCGCCGCCGAAGGTCTCGCGGGCGATGCGCTTGACGCGGCCGGCGAGCCGCTGCCAGCGATCGAGGAGCTCGGCGCTCGGATGGGCCGAGAAGGTCTTGCCGGTGCGCGTCCGCGGACGGAGCTCGATCATGCCGGCGTCGACCATCTCCTTGAGGCGCCGCGTCGCGGTGGCGTAGGGCACGCCGGCGACGCTGGCGAGCGAGGTCGGCGTGACCGGCTTCGCTTCGAGGTGGCTCCTGATCAAATGCGCCGCCATCATCAAATACGGGTTGGGCGCGCCGAGGTCCAAAGCCGTCCCGATCTCGGCCGACACGTCTTCCAGGAAAGACACGGCCTCGATCAGTTCATTTTGAACAACCGGAGCGCCCAGCTTCGCCTCCACATGCGCCGCGCTCTCGATCTCGGGCGACGCCCGCCCGCCGATCGACAGCTTGTCGACGTCTCGCTGGTCCGTCTCGTCCGCCATTGCGGAACTCCATTGCTAAAACATCGAAACTGGACAAGAACGCCCACCCGAAATTCATCCATTTCGGACAGCAAAAAGTCCATATTGGTTTTTTTTTCACAAGGCGCGGCGATCGAAACTGAGCACGTTGGGGACGCCGGCGGAGCCCGATCGAACGGGAAAGTAAGGCGCAGCAGAGCGCGGCCGGCTCAATACGCTTTCACGGGAGGTTTCGCATGAAAACCCAAGTTCTGAAGACTCTGGCGGTCGGCGCCGTCGCCTGCGTCGGCGCGGCGGGCGCGGCCGAGGCTCAAACCCACACCATCGGCATCACGCAGAACAATGTCGGCGTCGACAGCTATCAGACGACCTACGAGCAGGCCTTCATCGAGGCGGCCGAGGCCAATGACGCCGTCGAAGCCGTAGTGCTCGATGCCGGCGGCGACGTCGCGCGTCAGATCGCCCAGATGCAGGATCTCATTCAACAG
>CAZPTD010000361.1:0-4330 GCA_964588915.1 uncultured Neomegalonema sp.
GGGCCGGTTCGCCGCACGCTCGCCCCCTCGGCCCTGGATCCCGGCTCTGCGCGCTTCGCGCTTGGCCGGGACGACAAGGGCGAGGTTGGCTCCATCAGAACCGATCGGACGATAAGCCGCCGACGGTTCGGCCTCGGGGCGGCGCAGCGCGGTGTTCGCGTCGCGCCGTCCCGGACGCGTCTCGGCGCCTACGGCTTCAAGCGATAGCCGGTCTTGAAGATCCGCCAGACGAGGCCGAGGCAGACGCCCAGGAAGAGCGTGATCATCAGGAGGCTCCACCACACGCCGACATCGCCCTGTCCGTAGAAGCTCCAGCGAAAGCCGCTGATGAGATAGAGCACCGGATTGAACAGGCTCACCGTCCGCCAAAATTCGGGCAGCATGTCGATCGAGTAGAATGCGCCGCCCAAAAAGACGAGCGGCGCGATGATGATCAGCGGCGCCATCTGCAGTTGCTCGAAGCTCTCCGAGACGATCCCGATCAGAAAGCCGAGCAGGCTGAAGCTGACGCAGGTCAGCACCAGGAACACGAGCATCAGCAGCGGGCTCTCGATCCGGAGCGGCACGAAAATCGACGCCGTCGCCAGGATCAGCACCGCCAGGATCAACGACTTCGTCGCCGCCGCGCCGCCGAAGCCGATCAGGATCTCCCAATAGGAGATCGGCGCCGACAGCACCTCGTAGATCGCGCCGGTGAAGCGCGGGAAGTAGATCCCGAAAGAGGCGTTGGCGACCGACTGCTGCAACACCGTCAGCATCACCAGGCCCGGCACCAGAAAGGCGCCGTAATCGACGCCGTCGATGCTCTCGATCCGCGCGCCGATGGCCGAGCCGAAGACGACGAAATAGAGCGAGGTCGTCAGCACCGGCGAGACGATGCTCTGCACCATCGTGTTGAACGCCCGGCGCATCTCGCGCGCGTAGATCGCCCAGATCGACGTGGTGTTGAGCGTCATGCTCGCTCTCCGATCAGATTGACGAAGATCTCCTCCAAGGTGCTCTGCTCCGTCGAGACGTCGCGCACCGCGACGCCGGCGCGCCCGAGCGCCGCCATCGTCTCCGCCGCGATCCCGTCCGCCTCGGCCGGATCATAGGCGAGGATCAGCCGCCTTCCGCCGGCCTCCAGCGTCGCCTGCCGGTTCGAGAGCGCGGCCGGCGGCGCCTCGATCGGCTCGGCGAGATCGACGATCAGCTTCTTGAGCCCGAGCGAGCGCATCAGCGCGTCCTTCTCCTCGACGACTCGGATCCGGCCCTTGTCGATCACCGCGACGCGGTCGGCGATCGCCTCGGCCTCCTCCAGATAATGCGTCGTGAGAATCACGGTGACGCCGCCTTCTCTCAGGCGCCGGACGAGATTCCAGGTCGAGCGGCGAAGCTCGACGTCGACGCCGGCGGTCGGCTCGTCGAGAAAGAGCACCTTCGGATCATGGGCGAGCGCCTTGGCGATGAGCACCCGCCGCTTCATGCCGCCCGAGAGCGCCAGGAGCCGGCTGCCGCGCTTCTCCCAAAGCGCGAGGTCGCGCAGCACCGTCTCGATGCGTTCGGGATCGTCGCGCAGGCCGAAGAGGCGCCGGCTGTAGCTGACCGTGTCGATGGTCCGCGCGAACGGATCGACCGGCATCTCCTGGGGCACGAGGCCGATCTCGGCGCGCGTCTCGCGATAGTCGGCGACGACGTCGCGGCCGCCGAGAAGGATCCGCCCTTCGTCGAGCGTGACGAGGCCGCAGACGATGTTGATCAGCGTCGTCTTGCCGGCCCCGTTCGGGCCGAGAAGCGCGAGGATCTCGCCGTCCTCGATATCGAGGCTGACGTCGTCGAGCGCCTTGAGGCCGCCGGCGTAGGTCTTCGAGACGTTGCGGATTTCGATGAGCGCCATGCTCGACTCCCTGGGCGGCCGGGTGCGGCGGCCGCCGGGTGCTTAGCGCGGGCTCGTCCGCCTCGCGAGAGGAGAAGGACGCTCGGATCTTGATCCCTGGGCGCTGGAGCGCTTCGGTCTCACTCTCTGCGGCCGGCCGCGCGAGAGCGGAGCTTGCGCCGCCGCCCGACTCCCTGCATCGTCCGCGCAATCGGCGCCCGGAACGCGGACGCGGACGCCGTCGCGCAGGTCCGCGCCGAGATTTCGGCTGCAATCACGAGGGCGGCCGCATGGCGTCGCGACGCGCGCGTTATTTCTTCCTGGTCCTCGCCTTCGCAACGCTCTGGGCGCCGCTCGGTCAGCAGGAATTTCTCGTCAATCATTGGATGCGCGTCGGCGCCTTCCTCGCGCCTTTCCTCATGATGACCGCGGCCGCGACGCGCGCGCCGGGCGCCGGACCGGCCCTCGCCGACATGCGCTACGCCGCGGCGCTGATGCTCGGCACCTCCATCCTGCATCAATTCGAAGAGCATTGGGTCGATTTGACCGGCGCGTTCTACGCTTTCTACGACTACGTCAACGATCTCGTGTTCGAGGCGCTCGGGCGCGGCGCCGGCCGGGTGGACGCGCTCTCGATCGAGGCGATCTTCGTCATCAACACCGCGCTCGTCTGGCTGGTCGGCGCGCTGGCGATCGTGAGCAGCCCGGATCATCGGTTTCCGGCGCTGGCGATGGCGGCGATCATGGTCGTCAACGGCGCGACCCATGTCGCGGCGGCGATCGCGACGGCGTCCTACAATCCCGGCCTCGCCACCTCCGTCGTCGTTTTCCTGCCGTTCGGCGTTCTGATCTTCCGCGCCGCCCGGCGACGCTGGCGCGCGCCGCGCCGAGAGATCGCCGCGAGCCTGGTCTGGGCCGTCCTCGCGCATGGGGTGATGATCGGCGGCATGCTGGCGTCGCGATGGGCCGGGCTCTTCTCCGAGAGCGTCTACTTCGCGCTGCTCGTCATCTGGTCGCTGACGCCGCTCGCGCTCTACCGGCGCCGCGCGCGGCGTTGAGCGCGCCATCGGCGCAACGGCCGGCCCGCGCAGCGCCCTCGAACGCGGCGACGCGGCCTGGACCTCCGCCGCGTCAGCCTCTTACGTCCGAGCGAGCGCATTCGGCGCGCCGGTTCCCGACGCCACAGGAGGCGCCATGTATCCGTTTCTGCGCATGCTCTGGATCAACAGCGCCGCGAAGTCGAAACCGCGGATCGGGCCGGACGAGGCCTCCGAGCTACGACTCACCGCCTGGCCATGGGACTGCGATCCGTTCCTCGAGCTCAACAACGGGCGGCAATTGACGCTCTTCGACCTCGGGCGCTTCGAGTACGGCGTGCGGGTCGGGCTGATCGACGTCCTGCGCCGCCGCCGCTGGGGCCTGACCGTCGCCGGATCGAGCATGCATTACCGCAAGCGCATCCGGCCCTTCGAGCGCTTCACGCTGACGACCCGGCTCGCGGCGCGGGACGACCGCTGGTTCTACATGGTCCAGACGACCTGGCGCGGCGAGACGCCCTGCAGCCAAGGCCTCCTGCGCACCGCCGTCATCGCGCCCGGCCGCGGCGTCGTGCCGACCGACGAGGTGGCGAAGGAGCTCGGCCACGAGGAGTGGCGACCGCCGACGCCGGACTGGATCTCGGCGTGGGACGCGGCGGAGAAGGCCCGTCCCTGGCCGCCGGAAGGGTCTCCGCGCGCCGGATAACCGCCAGGCCGCGGGCGCTCGACCACGCCAGGCGGCTGGAGGACGCGCCATCTTCCAAGAAGACGGCGTCCCGCGTCAGTCCCGCGATCATCAGCGAGCCTTCGCGCGCCCCGATCAACCTACCCGGACGAATGCGACGCTGAGAGCCCTCGAGATCGACATGCTCGCGACTCCTCGACGCCATCTCCCCGCTAATCCTTCACGGTCGATCTCGGGCCAGTTCCGCAATGACGTCCCGCTATTCAACTTTCAAGATTGACCATAAGACGCGCAGACGCCTAATTGAGCGCGCGTTCGGTCCGAGCGGGAAGGAAGTACAGATGACAAACCGCGGCATTCGCACCACTCAGGGCCGCGGGCGGCTCTTCGACAGCGTGCTCGACACGATCGGCGACACGCCCTGCATCCGGGTCAACAATCTCGGCCGCAAGGACGTCGCGATCTACGTCAAGGCCGAGGCCTTCAATCCCGCCGCCTCGGTCAAGGACCGACTCGCCGTCAACATCATCGAGGCGGCCGAGCGCGAGGGCGCGATCCGACCCGGACAGACCGTCGTCGAGGCGACCTCCGGCAACACCGGCATCGGCCTCGCCATGGTCTGCGCGGCCAAAGGCTATCCGCTCGTCGTGACCATTGCGGACAGCTTCTCGATCGAGCGGCGCCGGCTGATGCGCATGTTCGGGGCCAAGGTCGTGCTGACGCCGCGGGCGCTGAAAGCGGTCGGCATGTATC
>CAZPTD010000362.1:0-4300 GCA_964588915.1 uncultured Neomegalonema sp.
GCGCCCGCCCGGCGCTCGGCGTCGCCGCGCCCTCTTTCGCCCGCGCCGCCCGACGGCGTCCGCCGCCCCAGGAAGGCGCCGCCGCGATCGCGCTGTCGCTCTACGTGATGGGCGGCGCGGCGGCGTCGACGAACGCGGAGCCCTTGTCCCTGACGGAGCCGATCGACCTTAAGGAGCTCGCCGCCGGCGGCGCCGCGCTCGTCGCGCGCTTCGCGGGGGCGGACGCCTCTTCCGCGGCCTTCGCCCGTCTCAGCGTCCGGGGCGGCGACGAGGCGGCCTCGAAGACCGAACGGATCGAGCCCTTCGCGCTCTTCACCGGCCTCGAGGAGCTGGCCGCCGCCGCGGACGAGCGCGCGATCGAGGGGCCGGCGGAGGACGCGGCCTATCTCGAGCTGGCGGCGCTGCGGCGGCCCGATCCGAACGTCGATCCGCTCAAGCTCTGGCGCGTGCCGATCCGGACGCCGATCGCGCCGCCCGAGGAGGCGCTCGATCCGCCGCCGCCGACCAAGGACGAGCTCGCCGCGCAGGCGCTCGCCTCGGACGCGCATCTCGTGCGCATCGATCTCATCGATTCGGAATCCGACCGGCTGGTGGCGAGCTTCGGGCCGGCGGGCTTCGAGGCGCCGATCGACGCCGCCGGCATGGTCTTGAAGGTGAAGGCGGTGATCGGCGGCCGCGCGGTGGCGGCGCTCCGGGCAAGGCTCTTCGTGCCCTCGGCGGCGCGCTGCGCGCGGCCCGAGGACCGGCCGTCGCGGATCGGCGCGGAGGCGACCTGCCATTTCTACGGCTGCGTCTTCGCGGCCGGGCGCCAGGAGATCGAGCTCGTCGCGGTCAAGGACGGGCCGGCGCTGGAGCGGCTCCTCGACGCGCCGGACGTCGATGACGAAAGCGTGCTCTTGCGCGCAAGGGTGAGAATGGCGCTTTATTGAGCCTGGGTTCTAGGAAGGCGGCGACGACGATGTCGGCGAAGGGCGCAGAAGCGGGCGAGTGGGCGCGGGCGGCTCGGGCTGTTCTGGCGGCGGCGGCGCTGTGCGTCGTGGTCGGCGCGGCGGATCGGCCGGCGGCGCAGCTGCTCTCGCAGGCGGAGCTCGAGGCGCGGGCGCAGGAAGGGCTCTTCGTCATCACCATGCTGGTGGTGATCGAGGGCCAGTGCGACGGCGTCGCGATCCGCGAGGCGCCCTTCGACGAGTATCGGCTGATCGTCGCGGAGGCGGTCGAGCGCGCCAGACTGCCGCAGGCGGCGCTGACGGCCTATCCGGAGTCGCCCGAGTTCCGCGGCCAGCTCGACGCGTTCCTGCGCGAGCGGGGCGTCACGTCGGGCGCCAACGCCGACCACGACGCCTTCTGCTCGGTCGCCGAGTCGGAGATCGGCTCGGGCTCGGCGATCGGGCTCTTGCTGCGCAACGGCTGAGGTTTTCCCGTTCGTCAGGCCGGAGCGCCGAAGCCGTATCCGGGATCCAGGGCGGCCGGTTCCGACATCGATCGAATGGGCCCCTGGATCCCGGCTCTGCGCGCGGCCGCACTTGGCCGGGATGACGCCGCGCTCGCCGCGCCGCATCCGGAGCGACGTCAACCCCGGCCGCCGCCGGCCTGCGACAGGATTTCGCAACCGCGTGATCGCCATGGGCGCCGCGTCAACGCGCCGGTTGACCCGGCCGCCGTCCTCGCCGCATGAGATTACCCGACCAAGACCGTGCGGCGTTCGCGCGCTCTGCTGAAAAGCCGAGGGCGCCGGCAAAGCTGCGCGGCGAGCGGATGAGAGGGTGCCGATGGCCGACCTCCGGAAAATCATCATCGACGGCGTCGAGATCGAGTGCGATCCGCAGCTCGCGGTCATCCAGGCCTGCGAGCTCGCGGGCGTCGAGATCCCGCGCTTCTGCTATCACGAGCGGCTCTCGATCGCCGGCAACTGCCGCATGTGCCTCGTCGAGCCCAAAGGCGCGCCGAAGCCGGCCGCGTCCTGCCATCTCCAGGTCAAGGACCTCCGCGGCGGCCCGAACGGCGAGCCGCCCGAGGTGCTGACCAACTCGCCGATGGTCAAGAAGGCGCGCGAAGGCGTGATGGAGTTCCTGCTGATCAACCATCCCTTGGATTGTCCGATCTGCGACCAGGGCGGCGAGTGCGATCTTCAGGACCAGGCGATGGCCTATGGCGTCGCCGGTAGCCGGTTCCAGGAGAACAAGCGGGCGATGGACGAGATCCATCTCGGGCCGCTGATCAAGACGCATATGACGCGCTGCATCCAATGCACGCGCTGCGTCCGCTTCGTCACGGAAGTCGCCGGCGTGCCGGAGCTCGGCGCCACCGGCCGCGGCGAGGACGCGGAGATCATCTCCTATCTCGATCGGGCGCTGACCTCGGAGCTCCAAGGAAACGTCATCGACCTCTGCCCGGTCGGCGCGCTGACCTCGCGGCCTTACGCCTTCACCGCTCGGCCCTGGGAGCTCAGCAAGACCGAGACCATCGACGTCATGGACGCGCTCGGCGCCAATATCCGCGTCGACAGCCGCGGCCGCGAGGTGATGCGGATCCTGCCGCGCGAGCATGCCGACGTGAACGAGGAGTGGATCGACGACAAGCAGCGCTTCGTCTGGGACGGCTTGAGGCGCCAACGGCTCGACCGTCCGTATGTGCGCAACTCCGAGGGCCGGCTGGTTCCGGCGAGCTGGGCGGACGCGTTCGCGGCGATCAGTCGGCGGATGCGCGTGAGCACGCCCGATCGGATCGCCGCGATCGCGGGCGACCTCGTCTCGGTCGAGACGATGTGGGCGCTGAAGACGCTGATGCGCGGGCTCGGCGTCAAGAACATCGACTGCCGCCAGGACGGCGCCCAGCTGCCGCCGACGGCGCCGCAGGCGTGGATGCTCAACGCCACGATCGCCGGCGTCGAGGAGGCGGACGCGATCCTGCTGATCGGCTCCAATCCGCGCGCCGAGAGCCCGGTTCTGAACGCGCGGCTGAGGAAGGCCTGGCTCGGCGGCGCCGACATCGCGCTCATCGGCGAGCCGGTCGATCTCACCTATGACCGGCGGCATCTCGGCGCGAGCCCGCGGGCGCTCGACGATCCGGCCGAGGAGGTGATCGAGTGGCTGGCGAACGCGGCGCGGCCGCTCATTCTCGTCGGCCAGGGCGCGGTCGCGCGGCCGGACGGCGCCGCGGTGATGCGCGCCGCCATGGCGCTCGCCGAGCGGGTGGGCGCCGTCGGCGACGAGGCCTGGCGCGGCTTCGGCGTCATCCACACCGCGGCGGCGCGGGTCGGCGGGCTGTCGATCGGCTTCGTTCCGCATCTGACCGACGACGGCGAGACGCTCTCCGAGACGCCGACCGGCCGCGACGTCGCCGGCGTTCTCGAGGGCGCCGAGGCGGGCGAGATCGAGATCGTCTATCTCCTCGGCGCCGACGAGCTGCCGATGGAGCGGCTGAAGCGGCCCTTCGTCATCTATCAGGGCAGCCATGGCGACGCCGGCGCGTCCCGGGCGGACGTGGTGCTCCCGAGCGGCGCCTGGACCGAGGAGCAGGGCCTCTTCATCAACATGGAGGGCAGGCCGCAGCTCGCCGCTCGGGCGACCTTTCCGCCGGGCGAGGCGCGCGAGGGCTGGGCCGTCCTCAGAGCGCTGTCGGCCGAGCTCGGCGAGACGCTGCCTTTCGACGATCTCGCGGGCCTGCGCGCCCATCTCTTCGCCGCGCATCCCGAGATCGCCGCGCATATCGGCCGGCCGATCGCCGCGCCCTGGGCGCCGCTGCCCGACGGCTACGGCAAAGGGCCGCTGACCGCCGAGCCGCTGCGCTCCTCGGTCAAGAACTTCTATCTCTCCAATCCGATCGCGCGGGCGTCCGAGACGATGGCCGAGCTTGCGAAACTCGCCGCCGCGCGCCGCGCGCCGCTCGCGGCCGAATAGGACCGGCGCCGTGGAAGAGATTTCCTTTCTCGACGAGTATCTGCTGCCGGGCGGCTGGATCCTGCTGCAATGCGTGATCCTGACCGTCGGCGTGCTGATCGCGCTCGCCTTCCTGCTCTACGCCGACCGCAAGATCTGGGCGGCGGTGCAGATGCGCAAGGGTCCGAACGTGGTCGGCCCGTTCGGCCTGCTGCAGAGCTTCGCGGATTTCTTCAAATTCGTGCTCAAGGAGGTGGTGATCCCGTCGGGCGCCGACCGGGTCGTCTTCCTCCTCGCGCCGCTGATGACCTTCGTGCTCGCCTTCGCGGCCTGGGCGGTGATCCCGGTCGCCGCCGGCTGGGCGATCGCCGATCTCAATGTCGGCATCCTCTTTCTCTTCGCGGTCAGCTCGCTCGGCGTCT
>CAZPTD010000363.1:0-4293 GCA_964588915.1 uncultured Neomegalonema sp.
GCCGATCTTCTCGCGCACCGTCTCCATCAGCGGCGCGAGCGAGCGATGCCAGCACTCCTCGGCCTGGACGACCGTCCATCCGCGCCGCCGGCCCCAATCGAAATCATCCGCCGCATAGCCGGTGCCGCGGAGCCCGATCTGGAAGACGCGGTCGTTCAGCAGGCAGTCCTCCTCCCAGGCGCGGCGGAACGGGCAGCCATGGGCGACCTTCTCGCCGAACATCTCGTCATTGATGTCGGCGTGCGCGTCGACATGGACGAGCGCGACCGGCCCATGGCGCTCCTTGACCGCCCTGAGGATCGGCCAGGTGAGCGTATGATCGCCGCCGAGCGTGAGCGGAACGGCGCCATGCGCGAGCACGCCGCGATAGTGCTCGGCGATGATCTCGACCGACTTCTTCAAGTCGAAGGTGTTGATCGGGACGTCGCCGATATCGGCGACCTGCATCCGGTCGAAGGGCGCGGCGCCGGTGGCCATGTTGTAGGGGCGGAGCATGCGGCTCTCGTCGCGGATCTGCCGCGGGCCGAGACGGGTTCCGGGTCGGTTCGACGTGCCGATATCCATCGGGACGCCGATGAAGCAGGCGTCGAGCCCTTCGGCCGTCGCCGCCGAGGGCAGCCGCATCATCGTCGCCGGGCCGCCGAAGCGCGGCATGTCGTTGCCGCCGAGCGGCTGATTGAATCGGCTCATCTCGCCGCCTCCGGCGCCAGCATGCGGGCGAGAGGCCGGGTATGCGCGGCGATCTCGGTCCGCAGCGCGTCGAACGACATGCTCTCGTCCTTCACGAAGTCGATGAACATCATGTTCAGGTCGTTGAAGACCAGCCGCCCGATCGGCTCCGGGTCGACGTCCGACCGCGCCTCGCCGCGCCGCTGCAAGGTCGCGATCAAGTCGGTCACTTGGCGCGCCAGTTTGCGGTCGAGCGCGTTGTAACGGCGCCCGTTCGGCGTCTCCGAAGCCTCGATCGAGATCGCCATGGCCATGCGCCACATCTCCTTGCTGAGATAGCTGAGCGAGTGCTCGCAGTAATGCAGGATGAGCGTCCTGAGCGCCGTCTCGAGCCCCGGCGGCGGATCGGCCGCCAGCTCCGCGCCGGTCTCGAGCACCTCCTCGACCTCCATCGCGACGATCGAGATCAGAATGTCGCCCTTGGTCCGGTAGTAATTGTAGACGGTGCCGACCGACACCTCCGCGATCTCGGCCAGATCTTCGATGCGGGCGGCGCGGTATCCCTCCGCCTTGAAAAGCGTCACCGCCGCGCGAAGGATGCGCAATTCGCGATCAGCTTTTTGCTGCTCTCGGAGTCCCGCCATCACTCTCACCAACCAGCCCGAGTTTGATGTTGACTACAAAATTGAATGCATTCAACTTTTTTCTCGCGGCGTCTCGGCGGGACGCGCATCGATCAATCGGATACGGGAGAACGCTCATGAGCTTCAGGGCAAAGTCGATCTCGAGGACGCTATTCTATGCGGCCGGGGGCGCCGCTCTCGCCGTCGCCGGCGCCGCGAACGCGCAGACCGAGCTGCGCGCGCTCGTTTGGTGCGACCATACCGATCCGGCGCTGATCGAGCCCTTCGAGGCGGCGCACGGCGTCACGGTCGAGCTGCGCGAATACGAGGGCACCGGCGCGGCGCTGGCGCTGCTCGAGCAGTCGCGGCCGGGCGACTGGGACGTGCTCGTGATCGACGGCATCGACGTCTTCCGCGCCATCGACGCCGGCCTGCTCGCGCCGCTGCCGGCCGACCAGCTGCCGACGGCGGATTTCTTCCCGCAGGTCGTCATGGCCGAGAACAACGCTCGCGACGGCGTCGTCTACGCCGTGACCGAGAAGTTCGGCTACAACACCATCTCCTACAACGCCGACAAGGTCGATCCGGCCGACATGGAGGATCTGAACAAGGTCTGGTCGGAAGAATATGCGGGCCGGATCAGCATCTACGACTACTACTTGCCGGTGATCGGCCTGGCGGCGATCGCCAACGACATCGAGACGGCCGAGATCGGCGGCGGCGACCTCGAGACGATCGGCGAGACCCTGTCGGCGATGCGGTCGCGCGCGGTGTCGGTCGCCGGCGTCGTCGCGGCGCAGACGGCGCTGGCGACGGGCGAGGTCGACATCGTGATCGGCGGCGGCGAGTGGCTGACCGCGGGGCTGGCGGCGGAGCAGCCGTCGCTGACCTGGACCATCCCGGAGCAAGGCGCCGTGCGCTGGGCGCAGTCGATCGGCATCCTCGCCGACAGCGAAAACCAGGAGCTGGCGCTCGAATTCATCAAATACGTCGTCAGCCCGGAAGGACAGGCGCGCCTCGCCACCTCGTCCTGCTTCTGGGGCATGCCGGCGAACGCGGAGGCCGCCGCGCATCTCACTGACGCGCAGAAGGCGATCCTGCGCTGGGACCAGCAGCCCGACTATCTCGCTCGGACGCAGCTCTATCCGGCGCCGGACGCCGATCTCGACATCGAGATGCAGGACCTCTGGCTCGAGACGCTGCAGCAGTAGCGCAGCCCGGCGCCGATGCGCGCGCACGCGCTGACCGGCTGGGGCTTCGTCGCCCCGGCCGTCTTATGGACGCTGCTCTTCTTCCTCGCGCCCTTCCTGGTGATGGGCGCGATGAGCCTGGCGTCGCTCGAAGGGCGCGAGATCGTCTGGAACTTCAGCGGCGAGAAATACGCCGAGCTCGCCTCCAAGGCCTATCTCTGGCGCGCGATCGTCGTCTCGCTCGAGATCACGCTCACGGTGACGGCCGTCTCGGCGCTGCTCGCCTATCCGCTCGCCTGGATCCTCGCCTTCCGCGTGCCGGCCCGATGGCGCCGGCTCGCGCTCTTGCTCGCCGTGCTGCCGTTCTGGACGTCCTATGTCGTGCGCTCCTACGCCTGGCTGCTCGTGCTGGCGCGCGAGGGCGTCGTCAATCAGGCGATGATCGATATCGGCCTGATCGCCGAGCCGATCACGCTCGCGAACACGCGTTTCGCCACGGTCGCCGGCTTCGTCCATTTCTTCGTCATGCTGCTGACGCTGACGATCTTCGCCAATCTCTCGCAGCTCTCGCCGAACTACCGCAAGGCGGCGATGGATCTCGGCGCCAACGCCTTCCAGAGCTTTCGCCACGTCGTCCTGCCGCTCACCTTGCCGGGCGTCGTCACCGGCGCTTTTTTGACCTTCGTGCTTTGCATCGGCGACTATGTCACGCCGCAGATTCTCGGCGGCAACAACGAGCTCACCTTGCCGCAGGTGATCATGCTCCAGCTCGAGAGACGCGCCGACTTTCCGCTCGCCTCGGCGCTGGCGATCGTGCTCATGGGCGTCGTGTCGCTGGCCTATCTCGCCTGCGCGCGCTGGCTCAGGCTCGATCGGCTATGACGCGCGTCTTCTCCTGGCTCTATCTCGCCGTCGCCTTTCTCTTCATCTACCTGCCGGTCTGGACGTTGGCGCTCTATTCGTTCCAGGCCGGATCGCTGCCGGCGCCGCCCTTCGACGGGCCGAGCGTCAAATGGTACGAGGACGTGCTGAGCGACGAGGATCTGACCGCCGCGCTCGCCAACTCGCTTCTCGTCGCGTCGGGCTCGAGCGCCGTCGCCGTCCTGCTCGGCTTCGGCGCCGCCTACGGGCTCGCGCGCTGGCGGCTGCCGGGATCGGCGCTGATGCGCGGGCTCCTGATCGCGCCCTTGACCGTCAGCTATCTCATCATCGGCCTCGGCCTGCTCATCGTCCTTCAGCGCAGCGGCGCCGAGCTCTCGCTCTGGACCGCCGCTCTCGGCCATACGGTCATCAACCTGCCGCTCTGCTTCGCGATCATCTACGCCTCGATGGGCGCGCAGCAGCAGAACGCCGAGCGCGCGGCGCGCGATCTCGGCGCCAGCGAGCTGACGGTGGTGACGCTCGTCACCGCGCCGATGGTCGCGCCGGCGATGCTCGCCGCGTTCTTTCTCTCGGTCACGCTCAGCTGGGACGAGTTCATCATCGCCTTTCTGCTGACGCGCTTCGAGGTGACGCTGCCGGTCGAGATCTGGAGCATGCTGCGCTCGGGCCTCTCGCCGCGGTTGAACGCGATCGGCAGCTTCGTCTTTCTGGTCTCGGTGGGCGTCGTCGCCCTTCTCGAGCTCTTCGTCTTCAGGAGGCGCCGCGCATGACGGCCTCGGTGAGCCTGTCGGAGATCGACCACTGGTTCGACGCGTTCCAGGCGCTCGAGCGCGTGTCGCTCGAGATCGAGGCGGGCGAATACGTGGCGCTGCTCGGGCCGTCGGGCTGCGGAAAGACGACGCTGCTCTCGATCCTCGGCGGCTTTCTCG
>CAZPTD010000364.1:0-4287 GCA_964588915.1 uncultured Neomegalonema sp.
GGCGCCCTCGGGCGGCTAAACGCAGTCCGGGCGGCGCCGCCCGGATCAGGGATTGAGCCTGTCGATCGCGGAAGACGGCGTTTCGGTTTTCCGCCGCGGGCGTGAGGCGAGGACGCGGTGATGGCCGGGGGCGGGGCGAACACATCGGGCGGAGGATTTCGGCGCGGCGTCGGCCTGGTGACCGCTTGGGCGAGCGCGAGCGCCTGGCGGCGCGGGCTCGTCGTCGTGCTGATCGCGATCGCTCTGCTCGCGCCCGGCGTGACCGCCTTCGGACCGACCGACCGCGACGAGGCTCGCTTCGCCCAAGCGACGAAGCAGATGCTCGAGACCGGCGACTTCGTCGACATTCGCTTCCAGGACGAGCCGCGGCACAACAAGCCGATCGGAATCTACTGGCTCCAGGCCGGATCGGCCGCGCTTTTCGGCGCCGAGGAGGCGCCGATCTGGGCCTATCGCCTGCCCTCTCTGTTCGCCGGCGTCCTGACCGCGCTCCTCACCGTCTGGGCGGCGCGCCCGCTCGTCGGGCCGCGCGCGGCCTTCATCGCCGGCGTGATGACCGCGTCGCTGACGCTTCTCAGCTTCGAGGCGCGCACAGGCAAGACCGACGCGTTCCTGCTCGCCGCCATCGTCGCGGCGATGGGCGCGCTGGCGCGGCTCTGGTTCGGCCGCCGCGACGATCCGCGCGAGCATGGCTGGAACGTCTTCTTTTTCTGGACGGCGCTCGCGATCGGCGTGCTGATCAAGGGGCCGATCATATTCATGCCGGTCGTCGGCGCGATCGCGTGGATGTGCGTCCGCGAGAAGAGCCTCTCCGGCCTCGCCTATCTCGGCTGGGGCTGGGGCTTGCCCTGGCTTCTTCTGCTCGCGGCGCCGTGGTTCGTCGCGATCGCGGTCAAGAGCGACGGCGCGTTCTTCGCCGCCTCGCTCGGCGAGGATCTCGGCGGCAAGGTTTCCCGAGGCGCCGAAGGCCACGGCGCGCCGCCGGGATCCTATTTGGTCGCGTTCTTCGGCACGTTCTGGCCCTGGACCGCGCTGGCGCTGCTCGCGATTCCGCATGTCTGGAATTGGCGCCGCGCGCCTGAGACGGCGTTCCTGCTCGGCTGGATCGTGCCGACCTGGATCATCTTCGAGATCGTCGCGACCAAGCTGCCGCACTACGTTCTGCCGACCTATCCGGCGCTGTGCGCGCTCGTCGCCGCCGCGGCGCTCGACGGCGGCGCCAAGCCCTCGGGCCGGCTCTTCTGGATCGGCGCGGTTCTCTGGGCGATCCCGGCCGCCGGCATGCCGCTCGTCCTCGGGCTCGCGCCGACGCTGATCGAGGGCGAGCTCGTGATCGCGCCGATGATCGGCGGCGCGCTCGCGCTCGCGGCGCTCTTCGCCGCCTGGCGCTGGCTCCGCCGCGGCGTTTGGGTCGGCTTCATCCGCGCGAGCGTGATCGGCGCCGGGCTGATCTTCGTCACGGCCTATCAGTTCAGCCTGCCGGCGATCTCGGCGCCCTGGATCAGCGAGCGCCTGGTCGACCTCGCCGCGCCCTACCGAAGCTGCCTCGGCGCGCCGGACGCGCCGGCCCGCCTCGCGTCGATGGGCTACGCCGAGCCGAGCCTCGTCTTCCTCGCCGGCGCCGACACGGCCTTCGTCAATCCCGAAGAAGCCGCCGCGGGCTTGGCGACGGGCGACACGCCGCTCGTCTGGGTCGAGAGCCGGTATCGCGAGCGGCTCGAGGACGCGTTCGCGGCGGCGGGCGTCGAGGCGGCGCCGCTCGCGGAGACCACGGGCTTCCAATATAATGGCGGCAAACCGCGCGCCTTCACGCTGTTCGGCGAGCGAGGCGCGCTCGAGGCCGCCGGTTGCGAGATGTGAGGAGACGTCGTCTATGACCTTCGACCAGGCGATGCGCCAGTCTTCGGAGACGCCGCGGGTCGCCATCGTCGCGCCGATGAAGAACGAGGCTGAGAACGTCGCCCGGCTCGCCCGGGAGATCGCGGAGGCCTGCGCGCCCTACGAGCCCTTCGAAGCGATCTTCGTCGACGACGGCTCCGACGACGGCACCGCGGCGGCGATCGACGCGGCCGCCGCCGGCCTGCCCTTCCTGCGCCGCGTCAGCCACGCCGGCAGCTGCGGCCAATCCGCCGCGGTGCGCACCGGCGTCCTCCATGCGCGCGCGCCGATCGTCTGCACTCTCGACGGCGACGGCCAGAACCCGCCCTCCGAGCTGCCGAAACTCTTCCTGCCGCTCATCGAGGACCGGACCGGCCGGCTCGGACTCGTCTGCGGCCAGCGCGTCGGCCGTAAGGACACGTGGTCGAAGCGCTTCGCCTCGAGGCTCGCCAACGGCCTGCGCGCGCGCATCCTGAAGGACGACACCCGCGACACCGGCTGCGGCCTCAAGGGCTTCCGCCGCGACGCGTTTCTCGCCCTGCCGTTCTTCGACCATCTCCACCGCTATCTGCCGGCGCTCTTCAAGCGCGAAGGTTGGGAGATCGGCCATGTCGACGTCGCCCACCGCGCGCGCGCGCACGGCCGGTCGAAATACACCAATTTCGGCCGCGCCATGGTCGGGATCACCGATCTCTTCGGCGTCTGGTGGCTCCTGCGCCGCCGCAAGCTGCCGGAGATCGCGCAGGCGACGACCGCCGAGGCCGCGCGCGAGAGGATGGACGCATGACGCTGCTGCAACTCGCCGGCGCCGAGGCGGCCGGCGCGGCGGCGGCCGATCCGAACTGGCTGATGCGCCTGCTGCTGGTCGACAGCTGGGGCGGCGTCGCGCTCGCGGTCTACGGGCTGCTGGCGCAAGCCGTTTTCATGAGCCGGATGTTGGTGCAGTGGATCGCGTCGGAGCGCGCGAAGCGGAGCGTCGTGCCGGTCGCCTTCTGGTGGCTGTCGCTCTCCGGCGCCGTGATGCTCCTGGTCTACGGCGTCCTGCGCCAGGACATCGTCATCATCCTGGCCCAGGCCTTCGGTTTCATCGTCTACGCGCGGAACCTCACGCTGATCGCGCGCGAGCGCAAGGCGGCGACGTGACGTCCGCCGACAACGCCGACGCGGCGCGACGGCGCCGGCCGCTATGTTCGACACGCATCTCGCTCATTGGCGCCTGACGCCCGACGGCGCGCCGATCCTCACGCCGAACGCGCGGCTCTTGCCCGTGCTCTGGCGCGGCCGGAGGGCGATGCTCAAGATCGCGACCTGCGAAGAGGAGCGGGTCGGCGCCCGCGTCATGCGCTGGTGGTCTGGCGAGGGCGCCGCGCGCGTCTTCGCGTCGGAGGGCGACGCGATCCTGCTCGAACGCGCCGCGAGCCGTTCGCTGGCCGACCTGACGCGCGGCGGCGAGGACGATCTGGCGACGGCGATCGCCTGCGACGTCGTCGCCCGTCTGCACGCCCCGGAGCCGTCGCCCGAGCTCGGGCTTGCGCGCCTGGAGACGCGGTTTCGCCGCCTGACCGACGGCGGCGCGCGTCACGGCGATCTCTTCGCCCGCGCCGCCTCCGCCGCGCAAACGCTGCTCCAGCGCGCCGCGGAGCCCCGCGTGCTGCATGGCGACATCCATCACGACAACATCCTCGACTTCGGCGCCCGCGGATGGCTCGCCATCGACCCGAAGGGCGTGATCGGCGACCGCGGCTTCGACTACGCGAATCTCTTCTGCAACCCCGGCCCGACAGGCGCGCCGAGCGAGGACTTTCCGCCGGAACGGCTCTTCGAGCGCCGACTGTCGATCGTCGTCGAGCGCAGCGGCCTCGACGAGCGGCGGCTCCTCCAGTGGATCGCGGCCTGGTGTTGTCTTTCCGCGCTCTGGCTGGGCGAGGATGACGGCGACGACGCCGGCGCCGACCGTCAAAGCCGCATCGCCGCGAAGGCGTTCGCCCAGCTCGATCGGTCGACGCCCTGATTGTTTTCATGCGCAATCCTGCACTCATAGCGCGAGAACGCCGATCCGCGGCCTCATCCGGCTGGACGCGCGCGGCGAATTCGAGTAGCGCTGAACTCCCGTAGCAGGGCCCCTAGGAGGTCGCCGTCTCGAGCGTTGAGCAGCCGCTCGAGATCCGGCGCGAGAGAGCGGTCGGGCCCGAGTACGGGACAAACAGGCTATGGCGCGGTTCGTATTCATCACCGGCGGCGTGGTGTCCTCTTTGGGCAAGGGACTCACCTCGGCGTCGCTCGGCGCGCTTTTGCAGGCGCGCGGCTATTCGGTTCGGCTGCGAAAGCTCGATCCGTATCTCAACGTCGATCCGGGCACGATGTCGCCCTTCGAGCATGGCGAGGTCTTCGTCACCGATGACGGCGCCG
>CAZPTD010000365.1:0-4265 GCA_964588915.1 uncultured Neomegalonema sp.
GGCAACCTGGTGGAGTATGACGACACGTCGAAGATCTTTACGAGCCCGTCGGAAGAGCGGACGCAGGACTACATTTCCGGCCGCTTCGGCTGAGCCGACGCCCGGCGAGAAGCGGCTTGGGCGCAGCGACGCGCGCCGAAAGCGAAGACGGGAGAAACGAAGCCTAAGCCCGGCCGCCGCGGCCCTTCGCGGCGGCGGAGGGCGGCGGCGCGCGCAATTGAGGCGACGCGAGTTGCAACGCGACCCTGACTTCATTGCGCAGCGCATGTCATTGGGAGCGGCCGCGGAGCGGATGGTCAGCGCGTTCGAAAACGATCTGCAGACCCTTCGCGCCCGGCTCGCGGAGATGGGCGGCTTCGCCGAAGAGCAGCTCGAAAAGGCGCTCGAGGCCGTCTCGGCCCGCGATCCCGCGCTCGCGCGTCGGGTCGTCGAGCGGGACGCCGAGCTCGATCGCCGCGAGGTGACGGTCGAGGAGCTCGCGCTCCGGACTCTCGCCTTCCGTCAACCGCTGGCGCAGGATCTGCGCGAGACCGTGGCGGCGCTCAAGATCGCGAGCACGCTCGAGCGGATCGGCGATCTCGCCAAGAACATCGCCCGGCGCGTGCCGGCGTTGCTCGAGGGCGCGCTGCCGCGGGTGGACGCCGGGATCGTGCGCATGGGCAGGCTCGCGCAGTCCCAGCTCGCCGCGTGTCTCGACGCCTATAGCGCGCAGGACGCGGTGGCCGCGAAGGCGGTGTGGAGCCGGGACGTCGAACTCGACGAGCTCTATAACTCGCTCTTTCGCGACCTGATCACGCTGATGACGCAGTCGCCTCGGCTGGTCAGCCAGGGCGCGCAGCTCATGTTTCTGGCGAAGAATCTCGAGCGGATCGGCGACCACACGACCTTCGTCGCCGAGATGACCTATTACGTGGCGGTCGGCGCGCCTTTGGCCGACGACCGCCCGAAGGGCGAGCCGCTCATTCCGCTCTATGACGAGGACGAGGGACAGTAGGACGTCGGCTGAAACGCGGCAGGGCGGTCGGGCGACAGGTGCGGATGGTTGATCGATGCGGCTCGGGCGCCCGAGCGACGGCCCCTTGGAGCGCTCGGCGGGCGGGCGCGGCGGCGGGTTCAGGCGCCGCTCGGCCGAGCTAGGGAGGTTGCAGCATGGTGGCGCGCATTCTGGTGATCGAGGACGAGGAGGCGCTGTGCGCGCTGCTCGAATACAATCTGTCGCGCGAAGGCTTCGAGATCACGATCTGCCGCAAGGGCGACGAGGCGCTGGCGCTCCTGAAGGACGAGAAGCCGGACCTCGTGCTCCTCGACTGGATGCTGCCTTACGTCTCGGGCATCGAGCTCTGCCGCAGCATTCGGGCCCAGACGGACACGCGCGACTTGCCGATCATCATGCTGACGGCGCGCGGCGAGGAGGAGGATCGGATCCGCGGCCTCGACACCGGCGCCGACGACTATCTGACCAAGCCGTTCTCGATGACGGAGCTCGTGGCGCGCATCCGCGCGGTGCTGCGCCGAGCGCGGCCGACGCTCGCCGGCGACATCGCGACCTTCGGCGACGTGGTGCTCGACCGCGAGACGCGCCGCGTGCGCCGCGGCGACCGCGAGGTGCATGTCGGGCCGACGGAGTTTCGGCTGCTCGACTGCCTGATGCAGCGGCCGGGCCGGGTGTTCAGCCGCGAGCAGCTGCTCGATCTCGTTTGGGGACGGGACGTCTATGTCGAGGCGCGCACGGTCGACGTTCATGTCGGTCGGCTGCGCAAGGCGTTGAACAGGCGCGGCGAGCGCGACCCGATTCGCACGGTCCGAACCGCGGGCTACGCGCTCGACGAGACCTACGCCTCGTCCTACGCCGCCGAGAGCCGGGACGGGCCGGGCGCCGACGACGCGGCCTGAGCGACGCGCTGCGGCGACGGGCGGGCGTCGAGGCCGCCTATGCGGCCTCGCTCTTCTCGATGATCGCGCTCAGGCCGTCGCCGCGCGGGCGCGGGACCGCTCGCGATCCCGCCGCGAGGACATCGGCTGATAGGCGACCTGGACATGCGCCGAGCAATAGGGCTTTTCCGGCGCGCAAGGAAGGCCGCAGAAGAAGAAATCGTCGGTGCTCGGGTCGCCGATCGGCCATTTGCAGGTCCGCTCGTTGAGCTCGAGCAGGCTCAGCTTGCGCGCGTTGCGCTCGGCTTCGGCGGCGAGGGCCACGATCGGGTTGATCACGTCCTCGTCGGCCTCTTCGACGTCAAACTCTTCGATCGGCTCAAGCGCGCCGTCGACAGTCGCGACCTCGGCGCTCGGTTCGAGCCGGGCGGCCTCCGCGGCCGGCCGCGCCGGCTCCTCGGGCGCGGCGGCGGCCTTCGATCGCCCGCGCTTCGCGGACTTCGCCGCTGTCGCGTCGGCCTTTTCGTCGGCCGCTGCGGAGTCGACCGGTGCGGCCGTCGCCTCCGAGGCCGAGTTGGCCGCTTCTCGTTTTTTGCTTGAGCTTTCTTTCAACTCACAGGGCTCCTCTGGCTTCGTCTCCGCGCCCTTATGCGAAGCCGCGCGGTTCGACAATCCCAATCGATGCGCCTTGCCGATCACCGCGTTGCGGCTTACGTCGCCAAGCGCCTTCGCGATTTCCGCCGCCGTGACGCCTTCGGCCCACAGCGTTTTCAGCTTCTCGACCCTCTCCTCGGTCCATGCCATCGACGCCTCTCCCCTTCACCGTCGTCGCCGGCGAAAACGCGTGGGACCCAAGAAGCGCGAGCCGAGAGCCCGTATACATAGGCGCTCGGGCGCAGAGTCCACGGACAGCCGCACGTTCCCTATGGTTAAAACGTATCAGGTTTAGGCGGTGCACGGAAGTCGGTCACTGGAGGTTGCGAAGCGGGTTCTCTGGTTGCGTCATATTATTGCGCATAATAACGCTGCTGTCGACTTCGAATATTCGACAATAGAAACTTGGGTAAATCCGCATGACAAATCCGTCGGAGACAGGGTCAGCCAGCTCGACAAATGGCGCTTATGCCTCGAATTTCGCCCGCGGCGAACGTCGTTTCGGTCCGGTCAATTGGCTCGGCCTGGCGACGCTCTGCCGTCGGGAAGTCATGCGCTTCCTCAAGGTTTATCTACAGACGCTGCTGGCGCCGGTCGCCACGGCTCTGTTGTTCCTCGCGGTGTTTTCGTTGGCGCTCGGCGAAACCAAAGGCGATGTCGGCGGCGTCCCGTTCCCGCAGTTTTTGGCGCCCGGCGTGGTGATGATGACCGTTATTCAGAACGCCTTCGCGAATACGTCCTCATCAATTATTAGCGCCAAGATTCAGGGCAATATCTACGACACGCTGACGCCGCCGCTCTCGGCGGCCGAGCTGACGGCCGGCCTCGCCTTCGGCGGCGTCGCCCGCGGCGCCGCGGTGGCGCTCTTCTCGAGCCTCTGCATCTTCTCGATCCTCGGGCTCGGCGTCGCGCATCCCTTTTGGGCGGTCTTCTTCACCGTCGCCGGCTCGGCGATTCTCGCGCTGCTCGGGATCGCGGCCGGCGTCTGGGCGGTGAAGTTCGATCAGCTCGCGGCGGTGTCGAATTTCGTCATCATGCCGCTCTCCTTTCTCTCGGGCACCTTCTACGCCACGTCGAGCCTGCCCGAGCCCTGGCGAACGCTGTCGGACTTCAACCCGTTTCACTATCTGATCGACGGCTACCGCTACGCGATCGTCGATCACGAGGGCGCCGCCAGCCCTTGGCTCGGCGCGCTCGTCTGCCTGATCGCCATCGCCGGGCTGTGGGCGCTCTGCTGGCGGTTGTTCGCCATCGGCTATCGGTTGAAAAGCTGACGCAGGGGCGCCTTTGCGCGGCCCAATCGGCGCTCGATAGATTGACAATTGGGTAATGTCCGTGACTGCATTGGCCAACGCCTCGCGGTCTACCGGGCCGCGAGGCGTTGGCTTTTTTCGCCGCCGACCGCCGAAAACGCGGCCGTGAAGAAGGACGGGAGGGAACGCAGGTGATCGCATCCGTGATGCCGACTTACGCGCGAGCGCCGGTCGTCTTCGAACGCGGCGACGGCGTCTGGCTCTACGACAAGGCCGGCGAGCGCTATCTCGATTTCGGCGCCGGGATCGCCGTCAACGCCTTCGGCCACGCCCATCCCGAAATCGTCGCGACGCTGAAGAGCCAAGCGGAGAAGCTCTGGCACGTCTCCAACCTCTACCGGATCGCCGGGCAGGAGGCGTTCGCCGAGCTTCTGATCGAACACACCTTCGCCGACACCGTCTTCTTCACCAATTCCGGCGCCGAGG
>CAZPTD010000366.1:0-4258 GCA_964588915.1 uncultured Neomegalonema sp.
TCCCGGATCAGCCTCCGGCTGTCCGGGATGACGGTGAGGTTCGCGCGTCCTTTCGAGGCTCGACGCAGTCGAGAACGCGGCGGGCAGCGGCGGCCGTCGTCATCCCGGACGCCGCTGAAGGCGGCGATCCGGGATCCAGGGGCTGTAGGCGCAAACTTTGCCAAAAGTTGCCCTGGATCCCGCGTTCTCGCGGCTTCTGCGAAGCCGCTGACACGCAGGGGAGCAGCCTCCGGCTCTCCGGGATGACGGCGCGCCGAATCCGCCCGCCCGTCTAATCCCGCCGCACCGGCGGCGTGCCATGGGTATGGAACGTCTCGATCGTCTTCAGGCCCCAGGCCTGGCCCTTCTTGCGTTCCGTCTCGGTCCAGACCACCGGCTCCCAATCCGGCTGCAGAATGAGCCGCGCGCCGGCGTTGGCGAGCTCCACCCGATTGCCCGCCGGCTCCCAGACATAGAGGAAGAACGTGCCCTGGATCGCGTGCTTATGCGGGCCGGTCTCGATATGGACGCCGTTCTCCAGAAAAATGTCGGCCGCCCTGAGAATGTCCTCGCGCTGGTCGCAGGCGTAAGTGACGTGATGGAGCCGTCCCATCCCGCCGCCATGCTCCTCGGTGCAGGCGAGGTCGTAGGTCTTGTTGTTGACCGTGAACCAGCAGCCGCCGAGTCGGCCGTTGTCGAGCCGGATCATCTCGGTCACGCGTGATCCGAGGCAGGTCTCCATGAAGGCGCGGAACTCGGTCACGTCGTCCGAGAGCAGGTTCAGATGATCGAGCCGGCGCGGGCAGGCGCCGCGCCCGTGGTAGCGCTGGGCGAGGTTCTTGAGCGCCGGCCGCTCGCCCTCGGGCGCCTGGTATTTCTTCGTGTCCCAATAGAGCTCGAAGGCGTGGCCGAACGGGTCCTCGAAGCGATAGGCGCGGCCGTGGCCGAGATCGCCCTCGACCCAGCCGCCGTCGTATCGCGACGCCTCGATTGCGGCGACGCGCCGCTCCAGCGCTTCCGGCGACGAGACGCGGTAGCCGATATGGCCGACGCCGGTGGTATGATGCTTGGTCAGCTTCAGCGTGTGAAACTCGTAGTCGTCCCAGGCGCGCAGATAGGCGCTGTCGCCCTCGCGGCCGCTTTCGGTGAGGCCGTAGACGCGCGTGAAGAAGTCGAGGCTTTCCTCGAACTTGTCCGTATACATCTCGACATGGCCGAGATGCGCGACGTCGAAATGCGGGCTCGTCATCTTGCCTTCTCCTCTTCCTCTCAGCGCGGAAACACGACGCCGTCGAAGAGCTTGCGCGCCGTTCTCAGGATCGCGGCGCTCTTGACGCCGCCCTCCGCGTCGGTCTCGGCGATCACCGTCGTCGCGCCGATCGGATGCTCGATCGAGAGCGCCTTGCGCGCGCCCGGCGGAACTGCGGCGAGCGACGCCGCCGGCGAGCCGTGCAGCTGTCTGGCGGGGGCGACGCTGACCGCGCCTAGCACGCCGATGCTGGCGTGGCAGCGATGCGGGATGAAGGTCCGGGTCGAGATCGCGCCGGCGTTTCGGGCCGGGCTGACCATGGTCATCTTCGGCGCCGACTTCTCGGCGACGTCGCCGAGAGTCATCAGCGGGCCGCAGGCGAGCCGGATGCGCTCGAGCCGCGCTTTGAGCGCCGTATCGGCGTCGAGCGCCTCGCGGCTCTCCTCGCCGGTGATTCCCATCTCCGAGGCCGCCATCACCACGCAGGGCATGCCGTTGTCGATCATCGTGACGGCGACGCCGTCGATCTCGTCGACAACGCGGCCTGTCGGCAGAAGCGCGCCGCAGGTCGAGCCGGCGACGTCCCGGAATTCGAGCGGAACGGGCGCCGCGCTTCCCGGAACGCCGTCGATGGCCGCGGCGCCGGCGTAGGTCGGCCGCCCGCCCGGCGTCTCGACCGTCGCCACCGCGACCTGGCCGGTGTTCTCCATGAAGATCGCGACCCGCGTGCGCCCGTCCTCGGCGGCGACCAGCCCGCGCTCGATGGCGAAAGGGCCGACGCCGGCGAGAATGTTGCCGCAGTTCTGCGCGTCGCTGACGATCGGCCGGTCGACGAAGACCTGCAGAAAAAGATAGTCGACATCGACGCCCGGCCGCGTCGAGCGCTTCACCACCGCGACCTTGGAGGTCAGCGGATCGGCGCCGCCCATGCCGTCGATCTGGCGCGGATCGGGCGAGCCCATCACCTGGAGCAGGAAGGCGTCGCGGTCGGCGGGCAGCTCGTCGGCGAGGAAGTAGCCGCCCTTGGAGGTCCCGCCGCGCATCCACATGCAGCGCACGCCGTCAGTCATGGGCGGCCTCTTGGGCGATGTCGACGCTTACCGGCGGCCGCCTCGGACGCCAGCCTGCCGCGCAGGCCGCAGAGAGCGAGGATCTCGGCGTCAGACATCGGCCTTCCTCCTTCATCGGGTCTTCGAGCTTGCTAGCGGCGGCGCCCGCTCGGCGCCACTTCGTTTCGGACGCCGGCGGGTAAGAAATTGCGATAGAGCCAAGAAGATTGAACTCGCCCGCCGGCCCGGTCGATGCTGCGCGGACGACCACGCCGCCGCAGCAGGAGAACCGTCATGGCGCCCGCATCCTCCGCGCCCGCCGACGCGTCGACCATCGCCTTCGTCGGTTTCGGCGAGGCGGCGTCGGCGTTCATGTCCGGCTGGACGACGGCCGGGCCGCGCTTCCGCGCCTACGACGTCAAGACCGACGCGGCGGGCGCGATCCGCGACGCCAAGCTCGAAGACTACGCCAGCGCCGGCGTCGCGGCCGCCGAGACGCTCGCCGACGCCGTCGCCGGCGCCGACGTGGTCTTCTCGCTGGTGACCGCCGATCAGGCGCTCGCCGCGGCCGAGGCGACGGCGCAGGCGCTGAACACGCCGGCGCTCTTCCTCGACGGCAATTCGTGCGCGCCGCACACCAAGCGCGCCGCCGCCGAGGCGATCGAGGCGGCGGGCGGGCGCTATGTCGACGTCGCGATCATGGCGCCGGTGCGTCCCGAGCGGCGGCGGACGCCCGCGCTCGTCAGCGGGCCGCACGCCGAGGCGGCGATCGGCGTGATGGCGGCGCTCGACATCGACGCGACCGAGGCGCCCGGGCCGGTCGGGCGCGCCTCCGGGATCAAGCTGACGCGCTCCATTCTGGTCAAAGGGCTCGAGGCGTTGATGGCCGAGGCGATGTTGACGGCGGAGCGTCTCGATATGCGCGAGGCGGTGCTCGCGTCGATGGAGGGCTCGCATCCGGGCTACGACTGGCGCGGCGCGGCCGACAACGCGCTAGATCGGATGGCGACGCACGGGCCGCGCCGCGCGGCCGAGAATCGCGAGTCGGCCGCGAAGGGCGCCGAGCTCGGGCAGCCGGACGACATGGCCTGCGCGACGGTCGCGTGGCAGAGCCTTGTCGGCGCGCTCGCCGCCGGCGCGGCCGATCCCGGCGACGCGGCGCGCGGCGATCGGTTGCTCGCGCTCATCGCGGAGAGATCCGAGTAGCGCCGCCGCCCGCCACTAGACGCGGTCGCGAAATCGGCGATGCTGGGACGAGGTTCTTGCGCCGCCGCGTCGCTCGACGCCGCCCGCGAGCCCGCATCGCAGCCATCGCCGCGCGATCGATCCGAGGCGTCCGCGCGGCCCGGAAAAGGATTGACCATGTCTCTTCTCACCTGCGTCTCGCCGATCGACGGCTCGGTGGTCGCCGAGCGCTCGGCGCTGCCGATCGAGTCGGCGCGGCGCGCCGTCGCCGCGGCGAAATCGGCGCAGAAGTCCTGGGCGGCGCGGCCGCTTTCGGAGCGCGTCGCGCTCGTCCGCGCCGGCGCCGAGGCGCTCGCGGCGATGAACGGCGAGGTCGTGCCGGAGCTCGCGCGGATGATGGGACGGCCGGTGCGCTATGGCGGCGAGATCGGCGGCGTCCTGGAGCGCGTCGACTACATGGCCGGGATCGCCGAGGACGCGCTCGCGCCGCTCGTCGCCGAGGCGAGCGACGCCTTCGAGCGCCGCATCCAGCGCGAGCCGCAGGGCGTCGTCTTCGTGATCGCGCCTTGGAACTATCCGTATCTGACCGCGATCAACACCATCGCGCCGGCGCTGATCGCCGGCAACGCGGTCGTCCTCAAGCACGCGACGCAGACCATCCTCGCCGGCGAGCGGCTGGCGCGAGCGTTCCATGCCGCCGGCGTGCCCGAAGAAGTCTTCCAGAACCTCGCGCTCGACCATGACGTCTCGGCGGCGCTCATCGCCGAGAAGAGCTTCGGCTTCGTCAACTTCACCG
>CAZPTD010000367.1:0-4247 GCA_964588915.1 uncultured Neomegalonema sp.
GTAGGAGATCGTGTTGGTGGCGTCGTCGAAGAAGCCTTCGACGTCGGGTTTCACGTTGAGGTCGGCTTCGTATTTCATGACCGTTCGTCTCCCTTGCGGCGCCCAGGGCGCGCGACGCTCCGCCGATCGACGCCCGCGCGGATCCGCCTCTGGCGGCCGATCGACGTCTTCGGGCGCCGCGGCGTCCGCGCGCCCTTGCGGCGGCGGTTCGATGGTCCGAAATCTAAGCGTCGACCTATCGGATCAGAAACGAGTATTCTCGCTCACTCTGATCGCCTTTCTCGATGACGCCATGACCGGTCCGCCGCTGACGCATCTGCCGAGCCTTCGGCAACTCCGCTTCCTCGTCGCCCTCGCCGACGAGCTCCATTTCGGCCGCGCCGCCGAGCGCTGCAACGTGACGCAATCGACCTTGAGCGCCGGGCTGAAGGAGCTCGAAACGCTTCTCGGCGTCGTCGTCGCCGAGCGCACGAAGCGCCATGTCCTGATGACCGCGATCGGCGAGAAGCTCGCGGATCGGGCGCGCAAGATCCTGGCCGACGCCGAGGCGATGGCGGCGCTGGCCGCGGCGGAGGGCCGGCCGCTCGCCGGCGTGCTCCGCCTCGGCGCGACGCCGACGATCGGACCGTTTCTGTTGCCGAAAGCGCTGCCGGCGCTGCGCAAGCGGCATCCCGAGCTGAAACTCATCCTCCGCGAAGAGCTGACCGATCCGCTTCTCGAAGGCCTCGGCGCCGGCCGGCTCGACGCGGTGCTGATCGCTCTGCCCTATCCGATCGGCGACCTCGCTTATGTCGAGCTCTTCGAGGACGGCTACCAGCTCGCCTGCGGACGCACCCATCCGCTCGCCAATCGCGACCGCGTCGGCAAGGAGGATCTCGAGGGCCGGACCGTGCTCTTTCTCGACAAGGGCCATTGCCTGCACGAGCACGCGCTCTCCGCCTTCGACGGGCCGCCGTCCTTCCTTCCGGAGCGCGAGTTCTCCGCGACCAGCCTCAACACGCTGATCTCGATGGTCGCCGAAGGGCTCGGCGTCACGCCGCTGCCGCAGCTCGCGGTCGACGCCAATGTTGCGGACGGCCAGGACGTCGTTCTCGTGCCGATCGACGGCGTCCATTCGCGGACCGTGATCCTGGCGTGGCGCAAAGAGTCGCCGCGGGCCGAGGAGTTCCGCACGCTCGCCGAGTTCTTTCGCGCCGCCCGCGGCTAGGAGCCGTCGCGCATCGCTTCGAGCTGCGCCGCCGCGCGCAGGAGACCGAGCGCGCGCGCCTCGCGCGTCAACTCGACGATCCCCGGCCGCGTTTCGGACGATGGCGCGCCTTCGGCCCGCGCAAGGCGCAGGCGCTCGATCCGCCCGAGGAGCGCCGGGACGGGCGCGGGCTCGGGCCGCATGAACGCGTCGAGCCGATCCAAGAGGCGCCGCGCCCGATCGGTCTCGCCGAGTTCGATCGCGGCCGCGGCGGCGATCGGATAGGCGCGGAGCGGGCTGTGCCCGACGCTGCGCCCGTCCAAGATCGCTTCCGCCCGCCCGATCATCGCGCGGCGCTCTTCGGGATCCGAGGTCTCGAGGGCGAGGCGCGCGCAGAGCTCGGCGCCGTGAAAGCCGAGCCCGGTCCGTTCCGCGATGGCGACGCCTTCGCGCAACCGGCGGAGCCCCTCCTCGAGCCGGCCAAGGCGGCAGAGCGCGCCGCCGAGGCCGAGAAGCGCCATCTGATCGAACCGGCTTCCGCCGAGCTCTCGGATCCTGAGGCGCACCGTCTCGGCGTCGGTCGCGCAGCGCTCGAACGCGCCGAGCTCGAACAGCGCCCACAGCCGTCCGGCGGTCGCGTTGACGACCGCTCGCTTGTGGCTGACGCGCTCCGCCGCCGCGGCGGCCGCGTCGAGCGCCGCGAGCGCCTCCTTCTGCGGCAGGAAGAAGGTCGACGCGTTGGCCTGCTGCGTCAGATTGGCGACCTCGATCCGGCCGAAACCGTGACGCCGGCAGATCGCCACGCAGGCGCCGAGCGTCTCGGCCGCGCTTTTCATCCGCCCGCCGAGATACTGCGCGTCGCCGACGCCGCCGAGCGCCGCCGCTTCGAGATCCGGTCGCCGGGCCTTCCGCGCGAGCGCGAGGCTCGCCTCGTGCGCGGCCAGGCACTCCGCGTGACGGCCTTGCGGAAACAGCAGATTGCCGCGCAGGAACTCCGCGCGCGCCGACTCGGCCATCGCGCCGCAGTCGCCGGCGAGCCGGGCGGCCGTCTCGACGTCGGCGAAGGCGCCGTCGAGGTCGTCGGTCAGGCGCTTGACGGCGGCGCGGCCGAGGAGCGCCCGACACTGCGCCATCGGGTCCTCGGCGACGGCGAAGGCCTTGTCGAAGGCGCGGCTCGCGGCGGCGATGTCGCCGACATCGTGACGGATGTCGCCTTCCAACGTCAGCAGCGCGCTCCGATCCGCGGCGGTCGCGGCGCGCGCGAGCCCGCGGGCGACGAGCGCCAGGGCGCGCTCGTAGCGATAGGCGCGTTGCTGGCCCTCGGCCGCGCGGCGATACGCGTCCGCCGCAAGCGGGTCTTCGGCCATGTCGAGATGCTCGGCCGCGAGCGCGAGGTCGCGTTCGGCGAACCAGTCGGCGGCGCGGGCATGGAGCGCCCGGCGCCGCCGCGCGGTCAGCGTGTCGTAGATCGCGTCGCGCAGGAGCGCGTGCGAGAAGATGAAGGCGTCGTCGTCGGGCCGGATCATGCCCTTGGCCAGAAGCGGCGCGAGATCGACCGCCGCCCGTTCGGCGATATGCCCGAGCGCCTCCTCGGCGAAGCGCTGACCAAGCGCGGACGCCGCCTGGACGAGCGCGCGGGCCTCCGGCTCCAGCCCGTCGAGCCGCGCCTGGACGACGCTCTGCACCGACGCCGGAACGGATGCGAGCGCCGAGGACGACCCATGGCCGCTCGACCTCGGATCCGGCCGGAGCCGCAGCATCTGCTCGAGAAAGAGCGGATGGCCCGAGGCGCGTTCGAGATAGCGCCGCGTCGTCGCGTCGTCGGGCGCGCCGAGCGCCGCGGCGAGCTCGCGCGCCTCCGCCCGCGGCATCGGCCCGAGATCGATCGTGGTGCGCGGCGCGCCGCGGGTGCGCGCCCGCCAGGCGGCGTCGAGAGGATCGCCCTCGATCCGCGAGGTCAGCGCCAGGATCACGCGCCGTTCGGCGGCGCCGGCGGCGAGCTCGGCGAGGGCGGCGAGCGCCGGCGGATCGATCCAGTGCGCGTCCTCGACCAGGAGAAAGAGCGGCGCCGCCCGCTCGGCGCGCGCGACGAGCTCGACGGCCGCCTTGAGGACGCCGCGCCGCCGCGTCGCCGGCTCCATCGCGTCGAGGAGCGAGCGCAGCGGCGCGTCCATCGGCGCGTCGAGAAGATCGTGGACGAAGGCCTCGGCGTCGGGCGGCAGATCGGCCGCGACCGCCGCCGCCCGCTCGGCGATCCGCTCGGGCGCGCGCTCCGCCTCGGCGACGCCGGAGAGGCTCCGGATCAGAGCTCGGATCGGATCGAGCCGCGTGCGGCCGCCGAAATCGAGGACGAGAGCGGTGTGAGCCGCGAAGCCGCGCGCGACGGCGCGCTTTCGCATCTCGCCGGCGAGGCGGGTCTTGCCGATGCCCGGCTCGCCGCGGATGTGGACGATGCGGCCGCTCGCCCGCCCCAGGCACGCGTCGAGCGCGGCGTCGAGCTGGGCGATCTCGCCGCTTCGGCCGACGAAGGGCGCCGAGACGTCGCCGGCGAAGCCGCCGAGGCGCCAGGCGCTCGCGTCGGATCCGAGGGCGACCGGCTCGGCGTCGATCTTGGGCCCGAGCGTCTCGCGCGCCGCTCGCGTCAGCCAGGTCTCGCTCGGACGCGCGCGCTCGGCCAGCTCGGCGGCGGCGTCGATCGGCGCGCCGCTGAGGAGCGGGGCGCCGCCGTCGGCGCTCGGCTGGGCGAAGACGGCGCCGCAGGAGAGCGCGGCCGCGGCGGCGAGCCCGGCGTCGGCGAGGCGCCGATGAAGATCGAGCGCGGCCCGGGCGGCGCGCTCGCAATCCTTGCCGGATGCGGCCGGCGCGCCGAAGACGGCGACGGCCTGACCGCCGAGCCGGCGCTCGACGCCGCCGCCATAGGCGACCGCGCACGCGTGGAAAACGGCGAGGAACCGGCCCTCGCCTTCGAGCCTGGCCTCGAAATCGTCCTCGCCGCCGCCGTCGCCGACCCGCGCGAGCCGCGCCGCCAGCGCCGCCACATGTCGACGCTCCGCGCTCGGCT
>CAZPTD010000368.1:0-4240 GCA_964588915.1 uncultured Neomegalonema sp.
GCGCTATCGTAAGACCGCTCCGGCGCGATCGTAAGATCGCGCCGGCGGCGACGGATTACGCGGCGGAGCGACAATGACCTCCAAGACCGACGGAGCCGACGACGATCGGGGCGACGATCATGCGGCGCGCGCGGCGCGCACGGCCGCCGAGGCGCAGGACCGGCTCGATCGGCTGCGCCAAGAGGCGGGCGGCGCCTTGAGCGGCCGCGACGTCGCGCGCATCGCCGGATCGCGCCGCGACAAGCAGCCGCTCGTCGACGAGGACGCGCCGCCGCTCGATTGGCGCCCGACGCCGCGCAACATCGCGCTGCAGATCCTCGCCGTCGCGCTCTTCCTCTTCGTGATGTGGTACCTGATCGATCTCTTCGTCAGCGGCGTGGAGGCGATCTTCTCGTGAGCGCGCGTCCGAAGCCGGCCTGTCGCGACGCCGAGCCGCCTCCGGAGCTCGAGCCGGCATTCTGGCGCAGCAAGGCGCTCGAGGAGATGTCGGACGCGGAATGGGAGGCGCTCTGCGACGGTTGCGGCAAATGCTGCCTGCTCAAGCTCGAGGACGAGGACACCGGGCGCGTCGCCTACACCAATGTCGCCTGCCGCCTCTTCGATCCCGACACCTGCCGGTGCGGCTCCTACGAGCTGCGCTTCCATCTCGTGCCGCAATGCATCCGCCTGACGCCGGAGATGGTCCGGCGCGAGAAGGATTGGATGCCGCGCACCTGCGCCTATCGGCTTCTGGCCGACGGCTACGACCTCTATCCCTGGCATCCCTTGATCACCGGCGATCCCGAAAGCGTGCATCGGTCCGGCGTCTCGGTGCAGTTCGCCTGCCGGCCGGAATACGAGGTGCCGGAGGACGAGCTCGTCGACCATGTGATCGGCGAGGCCATCTGAGGCGGCGAGGCCGGTCGGCGCGCCGTTTGCGTCAGCGAAGCCGCGGCAGCGCATGCGCTCTGGCGCTCGTCCGCGTAAGTTCTCGCCCTGGTTTCGCGCCGAGGTCAAAAGTTAATACTCGGTTAATTTTGACGATAACGCCGCGTTAATCAAAAAATCATCCGAAGTTTGACCGGAGCGCCTAATTTGTTCTTGAAGAAAACTTGCTCGGGTCGAATTGCCGCCGAGAAGAGACGGCATTGGCGCCAATGCGACGGCGGCGGATAGGCCCGCACGCCGTCGGCGACGATGCGAGGCGCGATATGAAACGCATGACGAGAAACACCGTTGCGACGCTGGCGCTGCTGAGCGGCCCGTTCTGGGCGGCGCAGGCCAACCCTTCGCCGACGACCGACTGGACCGGCCCGTATCTCGGGATCTCGGTCGGCTACGCCGACGGCTGGTCGGAGCATTATTACGACCGCGCCGGTCACGGCCGCGCCGAAACCGATCCGAGCGGCGGCGCCTTCGCGATCACCGGCGGCTACAATCACCAGTTCGACAACGGCGTCGTCCTCGGCGTCGAGGCGGATCTCGGCGTCGCCGACATCAGCGACGACACCAAAGTGATCTTCGACGACCATTACTACACGACCGAATGGGGCGACGTGTTCGGCACGCTCCGCGGCCGCGTCGGCTACGCCTTCGAGGACACGCTCGTCTTCGCAACCGCCGGCTTCGGCTTCATGGACAGCGACGAGGTCGTGGTCGGCAACACGCCGCAGGAGGGCGTCTCGAACGAGCAGACGCTCACCGGCTTCGCCGGCGGCCTCGGCTTCGAGCGCCGGGTTTGGGAGAACACGTCGGTCAAGCTCGAATGGGTCCGCTTCGCCTTCTCGGAGACCGACGGCGTCAATACCGGGCCGGACGGCGATCCCGAGGCGTGGTCCTTCGACGGCGGCGTCGATCTCTTCCGGATCGGCGTGAACTTCGCGATCTGAGGCGGAAGCGCGAGCGGCGGCGGGCTCGGAGCCCGGCGCCCGCTCGGAAGGGATCCGGCTCGGCGGGCGTTGTAAGTCCCCTCTGCTCCGCCGGTCTACCGGTTTTTTGGGGCGGCTTGGCGCCCGCTTCTCTATTCGCGGCGTTCCCGCGTCGGCGCAGACGCCGTCCGCGCCGCTATTCGGCTTCGTCGGCGGAGCACCACCACATGGTGTAGGCCCCGATGCACGAGCCCGCCGCGCCGTCGCCGCCGCCGCCCACGACGACATGGCGCGCGACGAAATAGTCGCTCTCCGAAATTTGGTCGCCGGCGCCCGTGCGCAGCACGTTGGCGCACGCCTCGGCGTCCGCGTTGCAGCGCTCGACCATCGCGCTTGCGACCTCGCGGGCCGCCGCGTTGTCGGGCGCCGATTCAGCGGCCGCCTCCATCAGCGCAGGTGCGAAACCGTCGGCCTCCGGCTTGGTCGCCACCGCGGCCGCGCCGGCCACGACGATGACGCCGAGAATGATAACACCGGTAGACGCCATGCGTCCCTCCATTGTTGCGATCCCGGCGTCGCGCGACGCCGACGGAGCGCGATGCGGCGGACGGCGCGCGTCCGCCCTCTCCCGAACACGCCCAGGGCCGCCGCCCACGCAGCCGCCCTCCGCGGCTCGCGCAGGCGTCGTCCGCGGGCGTTGGATGGCTAGGGCCGGGCGCCGGCGCCGACAATCGGCAAAGCGGTCGCGGACGCATTCTGCGCAGCCGGATAGTGGCGCGGCCACAATAGCGGATGAAAGGAGGCGTCTCGATCGCGGCGATCTGTACGCAAATATGGTTAATCTTCGGAGGTCGAACACCACCAATTGCCGAACGCGCCGATGCAGTTGGCGTTCGCGGCGCCGTCCCAGGTGACCGACGCCGTGCGCGCGACGACATAGTCGGCCTCGGCGAACATCGCCTCGCGGTAGTCCCGGAGCGACGCGGCGCAGCGCCTGACGTCGTCGCCGCAATTCTGGAGCTGCAGATCGGACGGATCGGTCTGGCCCGACTGCGCCGCGATGACCCTGGTCATCTCCGGCGCGAAGCTGTCGGCGCTCGGCTTGGTGACCGCCGCGGCGGCCCCGGCGACGACGATGATCCCCACGATGATTGCGCCTGTCGAGGCCATGCGACTCTCCTGTCTCCGCGGATCCGACCGGCCGCGCGCGTCAATGGCGCCGCCCGGCGCGTCCGCTCACGGGTTCCGATCGGTTATGTCGACAGGCGCGCGCCGGCAAGCCGCAATCGTCCGCGTCCGGCGCGGCGGCGTCTCAAAGCGGCGAAGGCGCCGTCTCGAGGCCGCTGTCGTCGCCGTCGGAGCGCATCGCGTTGTCGATCAGATGATCGACCGTCTCCTGGAAATAGACCTCGAGCGCGGTCTGGAGATCGGAGAACTCGGGCCAGAGGACCGTCTCGACGAACAGCTTCTCGGCGCGCACCTGAACGGTCGTGCGCCGCTGGCGCGGATAGCGGTAGGGGCGCAGGCCGTGCTTGCGGCAGAGCGCAACGAAGAGCCGCACCGACCAGATGTCGGGCAACGCGAACTTGAACTCGATCTCGCGCGCCGCCGTCGACGGCCGCGGCTCGTCGCCGAGCCGGCCCTGAAGCCGCGCGAGCGCGGCTCCGGCCGCCTCGCGCTCGCCGTCGGATCCGGCGCGCGCGAACAGCGCCTCGCGCTTCGCCAACCGCGCCCGAAGCGCGTCGTCCTCGGACGTCACGCGCGCCTCCTCGATATGCCCGCCGCCGCGCCGCCAGAGCGCAGGCGCGGCGCGCGATGTCAACCCGCCGTTTCGGCGACGTCGACGCGCCGCTCGCGCAATCCGGCCCCGCGCGTCAGTGGAGGCTGACCGCCCGCTCGACCGGATCGAGGCCCGGGAAGACGAGATCCTCGCCGTCCGAGGTGATCGCCACCGCCGATCCGTCGGCGATCTCGCCCTCGAGCAGAGCGCTCGCCAGCCGGTCCTCGAGCGCCTTCTGGATCACGCGCTTCAACGGCCGCGCGCCATAGACCGGATCGTAGCCGCGATCGGCGAGCCAGCGCCGCGCCTTGTCGTCGAGCGAGAGCGTGATCTTGCGATCGGCGAGCCGCTCGGCGAGGCTTTCGAGCTGGATGTCGACGATGCCGGCCATGTCCTCGCGGCCGAGCCGATGGAAGAGGATCATCTCGTCGAGCCGGTTGAGGAACTCCGGCCGGAAATGCGCGCGCACGGCGCCGAGGACGTTGTCGCGCGCGTCGTCCGAGATCGCGCCGTCGGGCAGCGCCGCGAGATACTCCGAGCCCAAATTCGACGTCATGATGATCAGCGTGTTCTTGAAGTCGACGGTGCGGCCCTGACCGTCGGTCAGCCGGCA
>CAZPTD010000369.1:0-4229 GCA_964588915.1 uncultured Neomegalonema sp.
CCCCTTCCCCCTCGTGGGGGTGCCTGCGGGGCGGGGCCGTGTGCCGCCCCGCCGCCGCCGCGGCCGGCGCCCGTCCGAGCCGGCGTCGAGCCGATCGCCCCGCCGCCCTGCGAGGAGGTGAGCGCCTCGTCGACCCAGGGGATCACGCTCCGCGGACCGCCGTCGGCTCCTTCCTGCGCCAGCGGCGCCGAGGGCGCGCCGAGGAACGCCGAGACGGCGAGCAGGCTCAGCGCGGCGCCGCCGCCAAGGGCGTTGTGAAACTTCATGCCTCGCTCCCGGATATGGCGCGCGCGCAACTTCGCGTCGTCGCGGTACGCCGGCCCAGCGTCATCGGGAAAGCGCCGCCTCGAAATCGATCGTCGCGTCGCTCTCGATCATGCGCGTCGGCGCCGGCGGCTCGAAGACCATCGGCGCCGCCAGCACCGCCCCTACCCCGATGAACAGCACAAGAAGGAGCGCGCGCTTCGCGCCTCCGCGCCTGCGGTCCCGCATCTCTCCGCCTCCGCCAATCGGCGCGCCGCCGCTGCGCAAGAATGCGCATCTTCGGGCTCGACGCGCCCAGCCGCCGCGTGTTTTACCGAATCGAGGGGAATTGAGCAATTGAATGCGCGACACGACAGGAGCGAGGTGGCGAGATGGCGCGCGACGCGGCGCGAGACGGCGGCCAAGGCCCCGAACGGGACCGAGAGCGAGACGGCGCGGAAGGCGGCGCGCGGGACCGCGCCGCGGTGGCCGGCCGCCGGCGTCGGCGCTACGCGCTCGCCCGGACGGTGACGCTGGTCGGGTTGATGGGCGCCGGCAAGAGCTCGGTCGGCCGCGCCCTCGCCCAAGCGATCGGCGTGCCCTTCCGCGACGCGGACCGCGAGATCGAGCGCGCCGCGGCGATGAGCGTGCCCGAGATCTTCGAGCGCTTCGGCGAGCCTTATTTCCGCGAGGGCGAGCGCCGCGTGATCGCCCGGCTGCTGAACGAGCCGCCGCATGTCCTCGCCACGGGCGGCGGCGCCTATATGGACGCCAAGACGCGACGGACGCTCCGCGAGCGCGCGCGCACGATTTGGCTGCGCGCCGATCTCGACACCTTGACCGAGCGTTGCCGGCGCCGCGGCGGCCGGCCGTTGCTCGCGGGCGGCGACGCGCGCGAGGCGCTCGCGCGGCTGATGGAGGCGCGCTATCCGATCTACGCCGAGGCCGATCACGTGATCGACAGCCGCGACGCGCCGCTCGAGAACGTGGTCAACGAGGCGCTCGGCCTTCTGGAGGCGAGCGGGCTGATCCAGAAGCTGCCGGACGGCGAGGCGGCGTCGTGACGTCGGAGCCGGCGGCGTCGGAGACGGTGCGCGTGGCGCTCGGGCCGCGATCTTACGACATCCGCATCGGCGCCGGCGCGCTCGACGAGGCGGGCGCGCTTCTCGGGCCCTTCGCGCCGCAGGGCCGCGTCGCCGTCGTCGCCGACGAGAATGTGGCGCGCCTGCATCTCGCCGCCTTCGAGAAACGCCTCGGCGCGCGCGGAATCCGCGTCGAGGCCGTCACGGCGCCGCCCGGCGAGGCGACGAAATCGATGGCCGAGCTCGAGCGGCTGCTCGGCGCGCTCCTCGATCTGCGGCTCGAACGCTCAGAGACCGTCGTCGCCCTCGGCGGCGGCGTGATCGGCGATCTCGCGGGTTTCGCGGCGGCGATCCTCCGGCGCGGCGTGCGCTGCGTCCAGATCCCGACGACGCTCCTCGCCCAGGTCGACAGCTCCGTCGGCGGCAAGACCGGGATCAACGCGGCCCAGGGCAAGAACCTGATCGGCGCTTTTCACCAACCGTCGCTGGTGATCGCCGACGTGGCGCTTCTCGACACGCTGCCCGCGCGCGAGCTCCGCGCCGGCTACGCCGAGGTCGTGAAATACGGCCTTCTCGGCGACCGCGGCTTCTTCGAGTGGCTCGAGGCGAACGGGTCCGCCGTCCTCGCCGGCGACGCCGCCGCCAGGACCCGCGCCGTCGCCGTCTCCTGCCGCGCCAAGGCGGCGATCGTCGCCCGCGACGAGACCGAGACCGGCGACCGCGCGCTCCTCAATCTCGGCCACACCTTCGGCCACGCGCTCGAAGCGGCGACCGGCTACTCCGATCGGCTGCTCCACGGCGAGGCGGTCGCGATCGGCATGGCGCTCGCCTTCGAGACGTCGCGGCGGCTCGGGCTCTGCCCGGGGCAGGACGCGCAGCGCGCCGCGGCGCATCTCGGCGCCATGGGCCTCAAGACCCGCGTCGCCGACATCGCCGGCGCGTTGCCGAGCGCCGACGGGCTCCTCGACCTCATGGCTCAGGACAAGAAGGCGAGCGGCGGCCGCCTGACCTTCATCCTCGCGCGCGGGATCGGATCGGCGTTCCGGACGCAGGACGTCGATCTCGACGTCGTGCGCGGCTTGCTCTCCGAGGAGCTGGCGGCCGCCGGACGGCTCAGCTGATCATCTCGGTCCCGGCGAAGAAGAGCGCGATCTCGCGGGCGGCGTCGGCCGCGTTGGCCGAGCCGTGCACCGAGTTCTTGCCCTTGTCGAGGCCGTAGGCCTTGCGGACCGTGCCCTCGGCCGCTTCCGCCGGGTCGGTCGCGCCGATGACGTCGCGATGCTTCTGGATCGCGCCGTCGCCTTCGAGCACTTGCAGCACCACCGGCGAGCTCGACATGAAGTCGCAGAGCTCGCCGAAGAACGGCCGCTCCTTGTGCTCGGCGTAGAACTCCTCGCATTGCGCCCGCGTGAGCAGCACCCGCTTCTGAGCGACGATCTTGAAGTCGGCCGCTTCCAGCATGGCGTTGATCTTGCCGGTCAAGTTGCGCTCGACGGCGTCCGGCTTGATGATCGACAAGGTGCGTTCCACGGCCATTTCTTCTCATCCTCGATCGGCGGCGCCTGGGCGCCATTGAAAGCGCGGCGCTCGCGCGCCCGAACCGCGACCGGCGCGCGGCCGGCCGAAACCGCGGGCGCTCTAACATGCCGCATTCGCCGACGAAAGACGTCTTGAGCCCGGATTGCGGCTTGTGACGGCGTCGGCGATGAGCGATGGAGCGCGCATGGTTTCAAAACGCCGCATTTCGGTTGGTCGCCGCGCGACCGTCGCGCTCGGCCTGCTCGCCGCTCTCTTCGCGCCGACGCTCGGGACGGGCGCGCGCGCGCAGACCGAAGACGGCGACGCCGTCGCCGCGCCGATCATCGGCGTGCGCACCGACGCCTCCACCTGGCGCGTCCTCGAAGGCGACGGCGTCGTCGGCGTCATGGGTCTCGGACCGTTCCTGTATCTCGGCGAACCCGATCCGGTCACCGACACCGCGCCGGACGCGCCGCCGCGCGTCGGCTATTTCGCGATCTATGTCGAAGATCGCGGCGTCTTCGAGGGCGTCTACAACCTCAAGGAGGGCGGCCGCTCCGTCGTCGGCGCGTTCTGGCCGGACGGACAGGCCGAAACCGAGGTCGTCGCCGGCTTCCTCGATCTCGACAGTCTCGACGCGCCCGCCGCCTATGGCGGCGCCGGCGCGGTGACCTTCACCGACGACGGCGCCAGCTTCGCCGTCTCGGCGCGCTGAGGCCCGACCGGCGCATTGGGCATTTCGCTTGAACCGCGGCGACCGCCGCCTTATCCGACCTTTGATGCGCGGGAGCCCGCTTCCGCGCAATTTTATTAACGCCTCGCCTCGCCCGCGCCCGCGCGGACCGGTGAGCGCAGAACCCGCCGACGGTCCGGCGCGACCGCCGGCCGAAACGCCGCGCCGCCGCCGCCGGCGGCTCAACAGGAAGGAACGACCCATGCGCGTCTATTACGACCGCGACTGCGACATCAATCTCATCAAGGACGCCAAGGTCGCGATCGTCGGCTATGGCAGCCAGGGCCACGCGCACGCGCTCAACCTGCGCGACAGCGGCGTCAAGGATCTCGCCGTCGCGCTGCGGCCGGGATCGGCCTCGGCGAAGAAGGCGGAGGCGGAGAAGCTCGCGGTCAAGTCGATCGCCGAGGCGGCGGCCTGGGCGGATCTCATCATGATGTGCATGCCGGACGAGCTCCAGGCCGAGACCTATGTCGAGCATATCGCGCCCAACATCCGCGACGGCGCCGCGATCGGCTTCGCGCACGGGCTCAACATCCATTTCGGCCTGATCGAGCCCAAGAAGACCGTCGACGTGGTGATGATGGCGCCGAAGGGCCCGGGCCACACCGTGCGCTCGGAATTCGCGCGCGGCGGCGGCGTGCCCTGCCTGG
>CAZPTD010000370.1:0-4228 GCA_964588915.1 uncultured Neomegalonema sp.
ATCTCCGCCGCGAAGGTCGGATCCTCCTTGGCGCGCGCGTATTCGCGCTCGAGTTCGAGGATCAGCGGCATCAGGGTCTCGGCGACGAAGCGGCCGCCGAACCGACCGAAGCGGCCGCGGTCGTCCGGTCCGCCGCGGAATGAGTTCGGCGTCGCGCCCGCCTGCGTCTCCAGCGTCACGTTGCGTCCTTTCGATGAGCTCGAACCAGACCACCCGCTTAGAGCAATCGAATCGGCGCGTGAACCGAGATGCGGCGCAACGGCGCAACTTTCAGCGAGGACGAGCGGGCGATGGATGAGATTTTCGGCGGAGAGATCGCGGGCGAGCTTGTCGTCTCGGTCCTCGGCGGCGTGCTGACCGCGGTCATTCTCGAGGTCTTCCGATCGCGCGCCCGCGGCCAGACCCAGAGCCAGACGCCGCCGCGACGGCGCGACGGCTTCTTCTCCGGTCTCGCGCGGCTCGTCCTCGCGGTGATCGGCGGCGTGCTGATCGCTCTTTTTCTCGGGCGCTATCTCTTTCAGGCGGAGATCCTGGAGCGCAGCCCGCCGACGCGCCTCGCGCTGCTCGTCGGCGGCACGATCCTGTGTTGGGCGCTGTTGCTGCTCTTCAGACGACGGTGACGCGCCGCGTCCGGTCACGCCCGCGGCGTCGGCGCCGGCCTTCGCGCGTTCCGCGCGGCCGCGAGTAACGCCCGGATCTTCGCCGGATCCTTGACGCCGCGCGTCGCTTCGACGCCGGAAGAGACGTCGACCGCCGGCGCGCCGGTGATCGCGATCGCCTCGGCGACGTTCTCCGGCGTCAGGCCGCCCGCCAACATCCAAGGCGCGCGCCACCGGCGATCGGCGACCAGCCGCCAATCGAAGGGCTCGCCGCCGCCGCCGGGCAGCTCGGCGCCGGGCGGTTGCTTCGCGTCGACCAAGATGGCGGCGCCAGCGGCCTCATAGGCGTCGATCGCCCCGAGATCAGCCGCCTCGGCGATCGGGACCGCCTTGATGATCGGCCGCTCCGTCGCGTGACGAATTTCTGCGACGCGCTCCGGCGTCTCGTCGCCGTGCAGCTGGATGAACAGGATCGGCGCAACCGCGAGCGCGGCCTCGAGCTCCGCGTCCGTCGGATCGACGAAGAGGCCGACAAGGCCGACTGGGCGCACCGACGCTTGCGCGAGCGCCTCGGCGAGCTCCGCCGCCCGCTCGGGCGTCACCGCCCGCGGCGAACGCTTCACGAAGACGAAGCCGATATAGGTCGCGCCCGCCAGGCCGGCGGCGATGACGTGCTCGGGCTCGGTCACGCCGCAGATCTTCACGTCCGCGCCGCTCTCGCGGCGGCGCTCAACCGGTTCCGAGATCTGGAGGCCCCTCATCGGCGCGCCACGGGCAGCCCGGCGCTGTCCGGATGATCCGCCGCCTTCATCGCCTCCTGGACCCGCCTCAGCTCCGCCTCGAGCTCGCCGGCGCGGCGCCGCTCGCGCCGCAGCTCGCGGCGATGCCCGCGGCCGCGGTCGTTCTCGAGCATCACGCCGACGACGAGGCCGATCGCGAGCGCGCCGAGGATGATGAAGGGCAGCGGCAGCGCGAAGACGCCTTCGCTCTCCGCGCCCGCCGCCGGTCCGCTTTCCGCTTCGAGGCCCGCCAGCGGATCGATGCGCACCGCCACGTCGTTGTTCATGTTCGCGACCGCAAATACGATCACGAGCGTCAAGATCACGATCCAAAATATGCGCTTGATAAGCCGCATGCCGCCCTCGCTCCGTCTTCGTCCAGCCGCGCGAACGAGCGGAGATCGCCGGTCGATGAACCGAGCCGCCGGCCCGATCGCGCCTCAGCGAGAGGCTTTATCCGCCTCGGCCAGCGAAGGCGAGCCGTTCCCGCAATAGTCTTCATTCAGCCGTTCGCGCAACTGCTTGCCGGTCTTGAAGACGAGCGCGCGCTTGCGGTCGACGAAGACCTCTTCGCCGGTCTTCGGATTATGCGCCTTGCGCGCGTCGCGCCATTTCGTCGAGAAGGCGCCGAAGCCGCGCAGCTCGACGCGATCGCCATTCGACAGAGCCTCGACAATCGAGTCGAGAACTGCGTTCACGGCGGCCTCGACGTCTTTGGGATGGAGATGCGGGCGCTCCTCCGAGAGGCGCGTGACCAGTTCAGATTTTATCATTTCGACGCAGGGTCCTTCGTCCCGGGCGATGATTCGGCGTGCGATCGAACTCCAAAGTCGGCGCGTCCTCCGCGCGCCAGCAGGATTTCAGGAAATCACGCCGCTGAACTCGGGTCAACGCTTTGAATTAAGGCCGCTTTCCGAAGGCGTTTCTTCAGTCGACGACCGACCAGAGCTTCGGTCCGCCGAACGCGCGCGACAAACTCGGCTCCGCCCCAACGATCGAGCCCAGAAAATCGAAGACGCCGGCGCCCTCGTCGACCGCGTGGTCGAAGACCGGCAACTCGGCGTCGACGCCGCGCGCCTCGGCAAGCCAATCGATCGCGGCGCCCTCGCCGCCGATCGCGTCGACGAGGCCCGAATCGAGAGCCATGCGTCCGGTCATGACGCGGCCGTCGGCGATTTCGGCGAGAAGCGCGGGCCTGACCGAGCGGCGCTCCGCCACGAGATCGCGGAACCAGGCGAAGGTCTCGTCGACGAGCTCCTGCGCATGGGCGAGGCTGGCCGCGTCGGTCGGCTGGAACGGCGACGGTCGGGCCTTGAGCGCGCCGCTCCTGAGCTCCACGACCGAGATCCCGACGCTGTCGAGCGCCTCGTTCACGTTGGGCGCGGTGTAGATGACGCCGATCGAGGCGGTGAGGGTGTTGCCGCGGGCGACGATATGATCGGTCGCGAGCGCCGCGATATAGGCGGCCGAGGCGGCGGTCTCGCTCATCACCGCGACGACCGGCTTCTCCTCGGCGAGCGCGCGGATCGCGGCGTAGATCGCCTCGCCGCCGGCCGTCGAGCCGCCCGGGCTGTCGATTCGGATGATCACGGCCCGCACGTCGTCGTCGTCGGCCAGGGACGCGAGGAGCGCGTCGCGCTCCGGATCGTCGAGAATGACGCCCGCGACCGTGACGCGCGCGACATGCGGCGCGTTCCTCGGATCGCCGGGCGCGAGGAAGACGGCGAGCGCGATGAGCGCGACGACGACGAGCGCGCCGATCCGCCACCGGACGAGCTTGCGGCGCGTGCGCCGGCGCTCCTCGGCCGCCTCCGCGTTGGCGTCGACGATGGCGCGCGCGAGCGCCGCGAGATCGCCTCCGCCCTGGTCGCCGATCGCGCCCCGGTTGTTCCCCTGCGTCGACTGAGCCATGCCGTCCTCCTTTCAAGCGTGTCGCCGGACATGAAAAAGCCCTGCGCCGCCGGCGGCGCAGGGCGTCTGCCTTTGATCTAGGGCGCCGGCGGCGCCGGCGCCGCGACTACTCGTCGCCGCGCTGCTTCAGCGCCGCGCCGAGGATGTCGCCGAGCGACGCGCCGCTGTCCGACGAGCCGTACTGCTCCATCGCCTCGCGCTCCTCGGCCGCCTCATGCGCCTTGATCGAGAGCGTGAGCGCGCGGCTGTGCTTGTCGACATTGGTCACCCGCGCGTCGACGCGGTCGCCGACCGAGAAGCGCTCCGGGCGCTGGTCCGCGCGCGAGCGGCTGAGATCCGAACGCTTGATGAAGGACTTCATGCCGTTCACCGTCACCTCGATGCCGCCATCCTCGATCGCGGTCACCTCCGCGGTGACCACGTCGCCGCGCCGGACGCCCTGGGTCGCTTCCTCGAACGGATCGCCCTCGTGCTGCTTCACGCCGAGCGAGATGCGCTCCTTGTCGGTGTCGATGTCGAGGACCACCGCCCGGACGACGTCGCCCTTCTTGTAGTCCTGGATCGCGTCGTCGCCGGAGCGGTTCCAGTCGAGATCCGAGAGGTGCACCATCCCGTCGATGTCGCCGTCGACGCCGATGAACAGGCCGAATTCGGTGATGTTCTTGACCTCGCCCTCGACGGTCGAGCCCGGCGGATGGCGATCGGCGAAGCTGTCCCACGGATTGGCGACGCACTGCTTCAGGCCGAGCGAGATGCGGCGCTTGTTCGGGTCGACGTCGAGGACCATGACCTCGACCTCTTGGCTCGTGGAGACGATCTTGCCCGGATCGACGTTCTTCTTGGTCCAGGACATCTCCGAGACGTGCACCAGGCCCTCGACGCCCGGCTCGAGCGCGACGAAGGCGCCGTATTCGGCGATGTTGGTGACGCGGCCGCTGA
>CAZPTD010000371.1:0-4221 GCA_964588915.1 uncultured Neomegalonema sp.
CGGGCGATCGAGCGCGCCGGCTCGACCAACAACATCGCAATCATCCGCGAGCTCGAAGGACACACGATGTCGGCCGAGGAGCGCATGCAGCACCATGACGCGGTGATCGATCCGAACACCCATCAGGTGCAGCAGACGATCTACCTCGCGACGGCGAACTCGAACCCGACCGAGGACGACGACATGTTCGAGATCCTCACCCAGTCGGCGCCGGAGGAGGTCCGGGACACGGGCGCGCAGGAGGCGTGCGGGCTCGAATCCTACGAGGACACGCCGTCCTTCGACGCCTGAGCCAAGGACCTGCGGCGCGCCGCCCACGCGGCGGCGCGCCTGGACAAGCGCTTATCGGAGCCGCCGTCATGGCCGCCATCGCGCCGCATCTCGTCAACGGGCTGACGCTCGGCCTTCTCTTCGCGCTCATCGCGCTCGGCTTCACGCTGATCGTCGGCGTGATGGAGGTGATCAACCTCGCGCACGGGTCGCTCTTCGCGCTCGGCGCGTATCTCGGGCTGATGATCCTCGAGCCGAGCTTCCTCGACGACACGGCGGTGGGCGCCTGGTGGGCGTCGCTGCCGATCGCCGGCCGCTACGCGCTGGCGCTGGCGATCGGGCCGGTGCTCGCCGGCGTCGCCGGCATGGCGCTCGAACGCTGCCTGAGGCCGACCTACGGCAAGGCGCCGCTCTACGGGCTTCTGCTCACCTTCGGCGCCGCTCTGGTGCTCGAGGAGGTGATCCGGCTGACCTGGGGCACGGGCGAGCAGAACCTGGCGCTGCCGCAATCGATCAACGGCGCGGTGCTGATCGAGGGCTTCATCTTCTCGAAGTACAAGCTCTACGCCGCGCTCTTCGCCGTCTTCGCCATCGGCGGCGTCTGGTTCTTTCTCGAACGCACGCCCTATGGCGCGATCATCAAGGCCGGCGCCCATGACAGCGAGATGGTGCGCGCGCTCGGCTACGACCTCGCGAAGCTGCGGATGTTCGTCTTCGGCCTCGGCGCGATGCTCGCCGGCGTCGCCGGCGTCGTCATGGCGCCGATCTGGGGCCTGCGTCCGCATGTCGGCATCGACGTCGTCATTCCGGCGTTCCTGATCATCGTCCTCGGCGGCGTCGGCAGTTTCTGGGGCGCGGTCGGCGCGGCGATGCTGGTCGGGCTCGCCATCGGCCTGACGGGCGCCTTCGCGCCGGCCTGGTCGCTGATGTCGATGTACATCCTCTTGATCGTCGTCGTCGGACTCCGCTCACGCGGGCTCTTCGGCCGCAAGAGCGCGCTGGAGAAATGACCATGATCTCGCTTTCCGACGTTTCGCCCCGCGCCACATCCTGGGTCACGCCGCAGATGCTCCTCTTCGTCGTCGTGGTGGCGACGGCGCCGTTCTGGCTCGGGCCGGTCGGGCTCTATCAATATCTCGGCGTCGAGGTGGCGATCTGGATCATCTACGCGCTCGGCTTCAACCTGCTCTTCGGCTACGCCGGCCTCCACTCCTTCGGCCACGGCGCGTATTTCGGCGTCGGCGCCTACGCTTTCGGCCTTTTCCAGCATCATGTCGTCGTCGATCTTTGGGGCGGGCTCCTCGCCGCCATCCTTGCCGCCGGCCTCGCGGGCGCGATCGTCGGCGCGATCGTCTCGCATCGGCGCGGCATCTATTACGCGCTCTTGACCATCGCCTGCGGCCAGATCTTCTGGTTCAGCTCGATCAAGCTGCATGCCGTCACCGGCGGCGAGGACGGGCTCCTCAACATCCCGCGCCCGGCGATCGAGCTCGGCGTCGCGTCGATCGACATCGCCGACACGCAGTCGCTCTTCTATCTCGTGTTCGCCTTCCTCGTCGCGACGGTCGTGTTGATCTGGCGCGTCGTGAACTCGCGCTTCGGCCGCGTGCTGCAGATGATCCGCCAGAACGAGACTCGCGCCGCCTTCGTCGGCTACGACGTTTGGCGCTTCAAATGGGCGGCGTTCACGGTCTCGGCGATGATCGCCGGCCTCGCCGGCGCGCTCTTCTCGATGGCGCAGGAAGGCGCCTATCCCGACGTGATGAGCGTCCACCAATCCGGCCTCATCGTGATGATGGTGCTCGTCGGCGGCGGCCTCGTCAGCTTCTGGGGCCCGGTCCTCGGCGTCGCGCTCTACTTCGTCGCGCGCGACGTCTTGGGCGCGATCACCGAGACTTGGCTGCTCTGGTACGGGCTGATGTTCGTCGCCCTGGTCATGTTCCGCCCCGAGGGCCTGGCCGGCGCGCTGCATGCGGCGCATGAGCGGCTCCGGCGCGCGCGCGCCGCGCCGCGAGCTCGGGAGGCGAAGTCATGAGCTTGTTCGAGGCCGAGAACATCCACAAGCGCTTCGGCGCCCGGGTCGTGCTCGAGAACGTCTCGCTCTCCTTCGAGGAGGGGCGCATCGGCGGGATCATGGGACCGAACGGCGCCGGCAAGACCACCTGCTTTCATGTGCTGACCGGCCAGCACAAGCCCGATCGCGGCGAGATCCGCTTCGAGGGCCGCTCCATCGCCGGGCTCTCGCCGCAGAAGATCGCGCGGCTCGGCGTCTCGCGCTCCTTCCAGCTGATGAACCTCTTCGACGACGCGGCGGTGATCGAGAACGTGCTGGTCGCGCTGCCGGACTTCCGCGCGCGGAGCCGCGACGCGATCTCCTCGGCGTTCGGCGACAGGGACCTTCTCGATCAGGCGCGCGAGGTGCTCGACCAGGTCGGGCTTGCGGGCCGCGACTGGGCGCCGTCGCGCGCGCTCAGCTACGGCGACCGGCGCGCGCTCGAGATCGGCGTGGCGCTGGCGGCGCGGCCGAAGCTGCTCTTTCTCGACGAGCCGACCTCCGGGCTCGGCTCCGAGGCGACGCAGCGCCTCGCCGCGCTCATCCGCAAGCTCCGGACGCGCTACACCATCGTGATGATCGAGCACGACATGCGGTTCCTGTTCGACCTCGCCGACCGGATCTCCGTGCTCCATTGGGGCCAGGTCATCGCCGAGGGCGCGCCGGAGACCTTGCGCTCGAACAAATGGGTTCAGCGCTCCGCGCTCGGGGAGCTCCAGTAATGCTCGACGTCGCTCAGATAGAGACCTTCTACGGCGAGACGCAGGCGCTGTTCGGCCCGTCCCTCAGGGTCGAGGCCGGCGAGGCGGTCGCGCTTCTCGGCCCGCACGGCGCCGGCAAGACGACGACCTTGCGCTCGATCCTCGGCCTGACGCCGCCGCGCCGCGGCGGCGTGGCGTTCGACGGCGCCGACGTCACCGGCCGGCCGACGCACGAGATCGCCAAGATGGGCGTCGGCTGGGTGCCGGACGACCGCCGCATCTTCCCGACCCTGACCGTCGCCCGCAATCTGCAGATCGCGGCGAAGAAGACGCGGTTCCGCGCCTGGAGCGTCAAGGAGATGTTCGAGATCTTCTCGGCGCTCGAGCATCTGATGCCGCGCGAATGCGAGAACCTCTCGGGCGGCGAGATGCAGATGGTCGCGATCTCGCGGGCGCTGCTCGGCGCGCCGGGCCTGGTGCTCTTCGACGAGCCGAGCCAAGGGCTGGCGCCGAAGATCGTCCAGGACGTGATGAAGACGATCGCGCGGCTCAAGCGCGAGAAGATCGCCGTCCTCGTCGTCGAGCAGAACGCGCTCCATGCGCTCGAGGTGTGCGACCGGGTCTATGTGATGGATCGCGGCCGCATCGCGCATGAGGGGCCGGCGTCGGAGCTCCTCGAGAACGCGCCGATGCGCCGGCGGCTGATCGGGATGTGAGCGGATGACGGCGATGCTGAAAGTCGAGCGCCTGGAGAAGGTCTACACGTCCGGCGCGTTCTCGCGCCGGCCGACCTTCCGGCTGAGCGCGGATTTCGAGATCGAAGGCCCGTCGATCGTCGGGCTGATGGGCCCGAACGGCTCCGGCAAGACGACGCTCTTCGAGCTCATCACCGGCTCGAACAGCCCGACCGCGGGCAAGGTGCTGGTCCAGGGCCGCGACATCCATCGCGTGCGCACGGACGAGCGCGACCGGCTGGCGATCCACTACCACCAATCCTACCAGGTGCGCCATTTCCGCTCCTACAGGCCGAACGTCCTGATGGAGCGCGCCGGCAGCGCCTATCCGCTGGTGCATCTCTTCGACGAGCCGCAATTCAACACTCAGGACGGCTATATCGGCTTCATGCTCGACTTCTTCCGCAAGCTCCGAAGCGAGGATCGGCTGGTGTTCCTCTGCGTCCATCCGAACGAGCGCTTC
>CAZPTD010000372.1:0-4215 GCA_964588915.1 uncultured Neomegalonema sp.
CGGTCGCCAGGCCGATCGCCGGACAGCGCGCGGCGGGCGCGCCGACCGCGAGCGCGCGGCCCGGGCCGGCGGCGCGCAGAAAGCTGCGCCCGGCGGCGGTGTCGGTCAACAGCGGGACGAGCGCCGCGTCGATGCGCTCGGCGACGTCGCGGCGTCGGAAGGCGGCGTCGGCCTCTGCGCCGAGCCCGGCGCGTCGGGCGGCGCTCACCGCGGTCTCGGCCGCTTCCGGCGTCGACGCGGCGTCGCGCGCCGTCACGCCGTCCTCGCGCAGCGACGGCGGCAGCGTCGCTTGCCAGAGGTCGAGGCGGCGGATATCGCTCTCGCTGAGGGCGATGGTCTCTTCGCCGTTGAACGGATTGGAGCAGGCGGCGAGCGCGGTCAGAAGGAGCGCCGTTCGCGTCAGCGCGCCGCGGGCGGGCGCCGTCGTCGCTCTGCTTCGTGTCGTGTCGGCCATGCTATCGCTCCGTCGCCCGCCGCGCCGCGCGTCTCGCCGAGCGCTCTTACGAGGGAGGGACGCCATGCCGCCGCGCGTGCCGTTGGTTCTGGTCTTCTTCGCCTGCTACTTCTCGGTCATCGCGGGCGGCGGCGTCGAGGCGCTTTCGCGATTCGTCGCCGCGCCGGCGCCGGCGTTCTTGAACGAGTCTCTCGGGGTCGAGGAGATCCGACTGTCCGTCGCCGAGCTGATCGCGGCGCTGGCGGCGCTCGTCGCCGCGCCGGACGCGGCGCTGCGGCCGGCTACGACGCTTTGGGATCGCTCTTTGTCGGTCATCGTGGCCGCCGGCTCTCTGACCGTCGCGGCGCTTGCGCCGCAGGTCGCCACGCTCGGCTACGGCGCGTTGACGGCGCTGGCGCTCGGCGACGCCGTCGCCGCGCTCTTCGTGCGCAGGTCGGTCGCGTTCCGGTGACGCGCGCCGCGATGGGACGCCGCGCCGACAGGGCGGGACGTTTGCCGGAAAACCGCCTCCGCGGCGGCGAGGAGCGGTCGGTCGGCGGAGTCGCGGCCGCCGGCGTCGTCTCAGAGCGCGACGCTGATCGCGACAGTCGCGCCGAGCGTCATCCAAATCAGCACCGGCGCCCAAGCGGCCGTCGGCGCGCCGGGCCGGTCCGCGATCTCGGCCGCCACGGCCTCCGCGACCACGCCGTCGTCGAACGCGGGCGGCGCGAAGCCCGCGCCCGCTCGCTCGACGGCTGCGCGGTCATCATCCTGCCGCAACTCCCAGTCGAAACGCGAACCGTCCATCAAAGCCTCCTACGCCGCCTGACGCCTCTCTCCTCCTACGAAAAGTCGCGCGGCGGGGCGGCGAGGTCAAGGCAATTCAGAGGATAAGACATGCGATGGGTCTCGAGATGCGCCGTAATGGCGATAATCGCATTGGTTGTATCGACCGGAGCGCCTCACTCTGATCGGGCGCGCGCACAGCAAGACGATCGGGCGCTCGGCGAGGCGGCGGCCGCGGATCACCTGGTCGAGATTCGCACCGCCGACGGCAGGCGGCTCCTGTTCGACGTCGAGATCGCGGACGCGCCGCAGGAGCGGTCGCGCGGGCTGATGTTCCGCGAATACATGCCGGTCGACGCCGGCATGCTCTTCATCTTCCCGGAGGAGCGCGAGCGCTCGTTTTGGATGCGCAACACGCTGATCACGCTCGACATCATCTATTTCGACGCGGACGGGCGCTATGTCAGCGCGGCCGAGCGGGCGGTTCCGCTCGACGAGACCGGCCTGCCGAGCGCCGGGCCGGCGCAATACGTGCTCGAGATCAATGGCGGCCTGGCCGAGCTCGTCGGGATCGGGCCGGGCGCGACCCTGCGCTCGGACGCGCTCGAGAGCGCCGGCCTCGGGCTCGAGGGCGAGTAGGTCTCGGCGCTTTACGCCGCCTTCCGGGCCGCTTATGTGAGCGGCCTGGTTCCGGGCGTGGCGCAGCCTGGTAGCGCGTCGGTTTTGGGTACCGAAGGTCGTTGGTTCGAATCCAGCCGCCCGGACCAGTTCTCGCCCTTTTCGTCGCGGTCGCGGCCCGCGGCCGCTGTGGCGCCTGAGCGCCGGCGCGGCGGCTTCCTGAAGCGTCGAGCTCTTTGCGAACTTTGCGTCTGTCGGTCGCCGCCTTCATGCGCTAGCGCTATGGGAAATTCGTTCTGCGAGCGGTTAGGGAAGCGGACAGGGGCGCTCACATGTCGAATCGGTTTTCGCGCGCGGTCGATTACATCTTCGGCCGCAACATCCTGATCGGCGCCGCGGCGCTGATGCTGCTCGCGATCTCGGGCTACGCCACCTGGCACGGCATGACCGATTTCATCATCGGCACGCAGCAGGACGCGGCCGCCGCCTTCGAGCCGCGCGAGATCGGCGGTCTCGCCGTGACCAACGACGCGCTCATCGTCGCCATCACCGTCGCGCTCACCTTCCTGATGTGGCTGTCGCTGCGCGAGACCTTCGGCTCGCGCCGCTCGATCGGCGCCAGGCTGGTGACGCTGCCGCTCTACTTCTTCCTGATGCTCTGGTCCGTCGGTTTCGGCTACGGCTTCTGGTGGAGCCTGATCGCCGGCCCGACCGCGACGCAGGAGGGGCTGGAGGTCCAGGTCGCCGCCGCCAACGCCAAGGCGACCGACGTCGTCGAGCAGCTCGAGGCGGTCTCGAGCAGCCTCGCCGTCGTCGTCCGGGTCTCCGAGGAGCGCATGGCGCTCGAGGAGAGCCAGGGCGGCAGTTGCGGCCGCGCCTCGGGCGCCGGGCAAGGGCCGCTCTACCAGGCGCGGCGCTCGGTGCGCGACGACGTCGCCAATCTGCGCGACAGCATGGTCGTGGGATGGCTCGATCCGGTCCGCGTGAACGCCGAGGCGCTCAACCAGACGGCGGACGCGCTGCAGACCGGGATCGAAGGCGCCACCGTCTCCGAGCGCGGCGCCGCCTTCCGCGCCTCGGTCAACGACATCCGCCGGAGCGTGGTCCAGATCGCGGCGACCTCGAACGCGCAAGCCGCGATCTACGCGCCGCAGCTCAATGCTCTGGCGGCGCAGCTCGACATTCCCTTCGGCGAGCCCGGCTTCTTCTGCCACGATCCGCGTCTCGCGAGCGCTTTGCGCGTCGCGGCGGAGCGGGCGTCGCTCGAGGTGAGCGACGCGCTGCCCGAGGCGGCGTTCAACGAGGGCGCCGCCGGCGTCGCCAACGCGGTGCTCATCCTGTGGGAGAATGTCGGCGACTATCTCGCCGCCATCGGCGACTGGTGGGGCGCGCCGGAGACGCAGAGCGAAGGCGCGGAGGTCGCCCAGACCGACGACGGCGATCCGATCACCGGGCGCGACCTCATCGCGCTTCTGGCGGCGATCGGCGTCGATCTCGGGCTCTTCGCGCTCACCGTGCTCAACCCGCCGACGGCGGCGCCGGCGCGGCGCGACAGCCTCGACGACACGCTCCAGCGCATGTACGAGCCGAGCGAGGTCTCGATCCGCGAGATCGCGAGCATCGTCCGCACCTCGCTGATGGTCGCGCCGGACACGACGCTCGAATGGGTGCGAAAACACTTCTTCAGCCATCTCGGCTATTCCTATTTCGCGATCCCGAATCTCGCCGACTGCCCGCCGAACACGGGCCGCGAGAACAAGGCGCTCGCGATCAACCAGCTGGCCGGCGTTCTCAACAAGATGAAGCTGATCCAGGCGCTCGATCGGCCGAAGCGCGGCTATCGCCGGCATATCCGCCGCGATCTCAGCCGCGGCTATCTCGAAAGCCGCTGGCGCGAGGCGCTCGACGCGGCCAGCGTCACGGAGCCGCCCGAGGGCCGCGACGCCGAGGCGCCGGACTTCCAGAACACGGTCCTGCGCTGGTGGAGCCTTTGGCTGACGCGGCGGGTCGAGAACCGGTGGTGGCGTCCGGACTTCGTCGCGAAGGCCGAGCGGGCGCTCGAGATCGCGGGCTGGTCGGACGAGGAGCGCGGTCGGCCGGAGGTCTACTTCGTCTATCACCGCGAGGGGCTCGAGCCGATCCTGACCGTGCTCGAGAAGGGCGAGGCCGCGGGGCTCCACGACGCGCCGACCGCGCCTGAAGGGTCGCGGAGCTAGTGTGGCGGTTTCGAAATTCGCCACATTTATCCGCAAGCGCCGGAGCGCGTTTCGAAACCGAAACCGCACGAGCGATTTATTGATTCAAGAGCAGGATCTGCAACGCCGATGACGCCGTCATCCCGGGATGACGCCGTCATCCCGGAAAGCCGCAGGCTTGTC
>CAZPTD010000373.1:0-4211 GCA_964588915.1 uncultured Neomegalonema sp.
CGCGCGCGTGGTCGAGACCTTCGCCAAGCGCCTGCAGGTGCAGGAGAAGATGACGGCGCAGATCGCCCATGCGATCCGCGACGTGCTCCGGCCCAAGGGCGGCGCCGTCGTTCTCGAGGCGGAGCATCACTGCATGAGCACGCGCGGCGTCCACAAGCCGGGCGTGACCATGGTGACGAGCATGATGCTCGGGCGCTTCCGCGAGGATCCGCGGACGCGCGAGGAGTTCCTGATGCTGATCGGCAATCCCGTCAGCCGCAATCGCGGCTGACGGCCCGCGCGCTACCGGGTGCCGTCTCGTTTGAGACGATCGACGCGATCCGGTTGGAGGCCGATCTGCCTTAGGGTGTCGCGGACTCCCGCGTCCCTATCCGGCTGCGGCGCGTCGCCTGCAGGCGGCTGGTCGTCGGCCCTGACGTTTTCGGCCTTGCGGACGTCCGGCGCCGGACGCCGCGCCCGCGGTTCTGCGCGCTCGATCGGCTCGCCGTCCTCGGCGCCGAGCGAGAGCATCGACGACTCCGCCTCGGCGTCCGCCGTCGGTTCGCGCGGTGGTTCGAGCGCCGCGCGCTCGGGCGTCGGCAGCCGGGGCTGAGGCGCCTCGGCCGCGTTCGCTTTCTGGCGCTGACGCTCGCGGCGCCTGGCCTCTTCGGCTTCTTGCGCGTCCTCCATCGCGAACTGTTCTTCGGCCTCGCTCAGCCGCGCCGCGCGGTCCAGAAGCTCGAGCCCGCTGTCCTTGACGAGAAAGTCCAGCTGGACGTCGTCCGCGTCGTCCGCGGGCTGCCGCGGGTTCTTGAGCCGCGCCATGCCGAGCGAGCAAAGGCCGGTCATGATCTGAGTGGCGTTCTCGCGCAGCTTCGAGTGAGCCGTGAGTTCGATCGAGGCGTCGATCTTGTCGAGCTTGACGCGGCCGACATAGGGCCAGTCGCCGACCTTGCGCCAGCCGCCGCTATAGGGCCGAACGAACCGCGTGATCTCGCGCGCGGCGCGGCGTCGGTCGTCGTCGCTCATCGCGCCCGCGAGCGGCAGGCCGTCGAGACGGTGGCTTTCCGGGTTCTCGAGATAGGCTCTGAGGCCGCGCATCAGCTCGTCGGAGAGCCAGAACACGTTGCTCGTCTCTTCGCCGGCGGCGTCGAACGGCGCGTCCTTCCGCCTCTTGACCCGAAGCGTCGCGCGCTCGTCCGGTCGGCTCGCCGTCACGAGGCCGCGCCCCTTCTGCGCGATCAGGAAGGCGCGCGCCTGGGCGCGGGTTCGCGCCATGCCGTTGGCCCTGTCGAGGTCGATCCGCGCGGAGTAGCGGAGCTTCCGACTGGCCGGGGCGCCGGTCAGCGGCTTCTTCAGCGCCTGCTGCTCGGTGAGGATGAAGCTCGCCACGGTCGGCCGCAGCGCGCGTTCGAAATCCTCGATCTCGCTCTTGGTCAGGATCCGCCCGAGCGCCAGCTGCAGCTTGCCGGACGCGCTCAGCGCGCCGATGAGGCCGCTGAAGAGCACCAGAATGTCGATGAAGAGCGCGATCGCCGCCGCCGAATAGGCGAGCTTGTCGCCGATCATGAATTCGCTGACGGCGCGCTCGTAGCGGGTCGTGTTCGGGTCTTCGTCTTGCGCCGTCCGCTCGATGATCGAGCGCAGCTCGTCTTGCCGGTTCGAGACGCCGAGCGCCGGCGCCGCGCCGCCCGCGAAGCGTTCGATGCACTCGAGGCCGAAATTGGCCGCGTCGTCGAAGCCGCGCTGCGAGAGCGGCGGCTCGGCGCCGCCGCGCGCGCATTGCGCCGCGAACGCGGCCTCTTCGCGCAGCGCCGTCCGGCTTCGAGAGACCAGCGCGGCGAGCTCGACTTCCGGCTCGCAGGCGAGCCCTACGGCGCCGTCGCGCAGCGCCGGATTGGCGCGCAGTTCGCCGACGATCTCGCCGCAAAGGGCGATCGTCCGGTCGAAATCGGTCAGGTCGGCCTCGCGGCGCGACTTGAAGGCCGCCAGAGCCGCTCTCATCGCGTCGACGTCGCCCGCGAGCGAGCCGCCGCCCGCGCCGCCGGCCCCGCCGCTGGCGCGCGCGCGCAGCTCAGCGATGCGCCCGTCGACGACGGCGACGCGGTCGTCGCCCGAGCGGCCGTCGGCGACCGCGATGTCGGCGCTGACGGCGGCGATGTCGCGGTCGAGCTGGTCGAGGCGGGCTTGCGCGTCGAGCAGAGCGCGATCCTTCGCCTCGCGCTGCGCCACGAGGATGTTGCGCCGGTCGCGCAGGTCGCGCCAGGCGGGACCGCGTCCGGCGCCGGTGCCGGACACGCTGCCTTCCTCTTCGGCGCGCATCAGGCCTTCCTGCAGCGCGATTTGCTCGCTGAGGTCCTGGATCTCCGCGCGCAGCGTCCCGATCAGCTCGACGAGCGCCGGCCGCTCGCCTTCGAGGGTCGAGAGCCGCTCCTGCAGCGTGCCGAGACGCGCAGAGCTCGCCGCCTGTTCGGCGCGGATGGCGCGGCGGTCCTCTTCGAGCCGGGCGATCTCGGCGGTGATCTCCTCCGCGGCGGCGTCGCGCGCCTGCGTGATCGCCGCGCGCGCGCCGAGCGCGCTCTCGCCGACGGCGTCGAGCGCGCGCTCCCAATCGTCGAAGGCGGGCGCCGCGAGCATCGCGTCGATCGCGACGATCCGCGTCTCGACCAGGCGCTGCGCGATCGCCGCGTTGACGCTGTCGACCGCCGCGTGCATGCGCGCGACCCGTTTGCGCTCGCGGGTTTCCTCGTCATTGACATAGTGGTTGAGCGCGGCGAAGGAGAAGAACACCGACGTAGCCAAGCAAATCAGAAATACGAACACCGTAAATAACGGCAAGCGCTCGCGCTCGGCTACGGCGAAGCCGATCCGCCAAGAAGTAACGAATAGCAAGCCTTGAATGGCGAATACGACGCAGAAATTCACCATCCAATGTTCGGTGAAGTCAATCATGCCGCTATAGGTCGTAAAGAACGACGCGGCCGAAAGTAGAAGCGAGCCGAGCAGCACCAGCGACGTATATGGTTGCGCCAGCATCCGATTGAGGACATTGCGCGAATTGTTCGGCCGCTGAATTGCGTCGATCGAGTAGCTCATCTCAGCGAGATCACTCCAGCTTAGGCCGAATCGGTCGATTCGGCCGCGGGTTCCGTAGACTCAATATCTTGGAATTCGGCGGCGTTATAGCACAAAATGCAGCCGCTCTCGTTTTCGCGGATGGTCGCTGCGCAACGCTTTGCCTGCGAGTTGGGCGCGATTAAGGCAAAAACGTTGACCTTTTCTTGGCGGACGCGCGCGCGCTCAGGCCGCCCGCCGGTCGACGATCAACCGCGCGCGCGCGGTCACGCCGCGCGCGCGGTCGACATAGCCGAACGCTTCGCAATCGACAACGACGGCGCCGTTCGTCGTCGTCGCCGCTCGGTCCGCCGCCGCCCGAACCGCCCCGATCTCGCCGAGCGGGCCGAGCGCGTCTGTCCAGATTTCGCCGTTCGTCGAGCGGTAGGCCGTCAGCAGCTTCACATGGCCGACGATGACGCCGACCTCGCGCAGCGCCCGGCGCAGCCCGACGGCGGCCGCCGCGACGCCGTCTCGCAGGTCGGCCCAAGCGCCGTCCGACGGAAAATAGACGCCGAGGAGCAGGTCGGCGCGCCAGAGCGCATGCGGCCAATGCTCCTCGACGAGCGCCGGATCGACGGCCTCGCCGCCGGCGTTGGCGCTGTGGATCCCGGCGAGGCGGCGCAAGGTCTCGTCGAGGTCGGTCTCGGCGGCGAAAACGGCGAAATGCGGGTCGGCGCGGGCGCGCAGCGGCTGGATGGCGGTGCGGGCCGTGCGCACGCCCTCCATCGCGACGCGGAGCGCCGGAGTGGCGCCGGCGCCGTTCCGCGCGCCGGGCTCGCCGGCGACGCCCGCCCGGCGCTCGGCGGCGGCGCGCTCGAGCGCGGCCTGCGCCTCCTCGAGCCGCGCGCGCTGACGCTCGATCGCCGCGCCGAGACGCTCGAGATACGCGATGACGGCCTCGGCGCTGCGCTCGCGGACGTCGAAGCTCTCCTCGAAATACGCGAACAGGCGATTCGCCTCGGCGATCTCGGCGCGAAGCGGCGGCGCCGGCGGTTCGCCGTCGCCTCGGAAGACGAGCCTGGCGTCGCCCGCCGCCCGGGCGCTCGCGGTCTCGCTCGGCCGCCCGAGCCGCGGTCCGGCGCCGGGGCCCGGACGCCTCGGCGCGACGCCCGCCG
>CAZPTD010000374.1:0-3860 GCA_964588915.1 uncultured Neomegalonema sp.
GCGGCTTTCCGGGATGACGGCGTCATCCCGGGATGACGGCGTCATCGGCGTTGCATCCACCTCAACAGATCCTGCTCGAGCTCGGCTTCGCGTTGGCGGAGCTCGGCGTCGCCGCGCGCGACGACGGCGCCTTCGGCGATCAGCTCCGCCGGGCCCGGGGCTTTGACGACGCGGCGGAAAGCGTTCGCCTCGGCGGCGGCGTTCAGAAGGCGATCGCGAGCGTCCGAAACCCGTTGTCGCGCGTGTGGATCACCGCCTCGCCCGCGCCGAGCGCGCCGTGCTCGGCGCCGAGACCGAGCGGATCGCCCTCGATCGCGCGATACCAGTCGGCGAGCTCGACGACGCTCTTGAAACGGACATGCCGTCTTCCGAGCGCCGCGCCGGCGCGCGGCGGCGGCGCGTCGATCTCGAAGACGTCGCGTCGGCCGACGCAGAGGCCGCGCTCCGAGACCGGATTGTCCGCCCCGGCGCGGACGCGGTAAGTCGGCCGCTCGGCGGCGCCGTAAGGGCCGGTGCGCGCCCGCCGCGCCACCGGCGCATCGAGGAAACCCTCCTCGACCATCGCCTCGAGCAGCGCTCGCGGCGCGCGCCCCTCGACGACGAAGAGCGCGCCGTCCGCGCCGCGCTGGATCGTGAAGAGATCGCGCGGCCGCTCATAGACGCAGAGCGCGCTCTCCGACTCGAGGAACCGCTCGAGCGCCGGATGACGCGGCGCAACCGCGCCCGTGCTGGCGAGCACGCCCGCCGAGAGCGCAGCGGCGGCCAGGAGCGCGATCCCGTTGCGGCTCCGAAGGAGCGCCCGACCTCTCCGAACGGCCGACGCGAGACGCCGCCTCATCGCTGCCTGCATGGCGCAGCCCCCTCTCCCCGATAACACCCCACGCCCCATGATGGCGCCGGGACGTGAAGGTTCCCTTGCCTGCGCCGGCCGCGCTCTCGGTCCGACAGGATCGAAGGCGGTTTCGCCGCGCGCGCGCTTCGACTAGCATCGAGGAGTTCTCAAACGGCGAGGTGGTCGATGGCGCGTCCTTTCTGGAAGACTTCGCAACACGCCGCGGCGGCGGCGTTGGCGGCGACGCTCGCCGTCTTCGCCCCGGCGTCGGCTCAAACAGCGGATCCGGCGGCGGATCCCGAAAGCGGCAGCGGCTTCTCGCCGTCGCCGACGATCTACGGCGAGAGCTACATGGTCGCCGCCGCCAATCCGCTCGCCGCCGAGGCGGCGGCGAAGATCCTCGCCGAGGGCGGCTCCGCGGCCGACGCCGCCATCGCGGCGCTGATGGTGCTGAACGTGGTCGAGCCGCAATCGAGCGGCGTCGGCGGCGGCGGCTTCGCGCTCTACTGGAACGCCGAGACGCGCCGGCTGACCAGTTGGGACGGCCGCGAGACCGCGCCGCTGCTGGCGACGCCGACGCTGTTCCTGTCGCCCGAGGGCGAGCCGCTCGACTTCTGGGACGCGGTCGCCGGCGGGATCAGCGTCGGCGCGCCGGGTCTCGTGCGCATGCTCGCCGAGATCCACGAGCGTCAGGGCGCGCTCGAATGGGAAGACCTCTTCGAAGACGCGATCCGCCTCGCCGAGGAGGGCTTCGAGGTGTCGCCGCGTCTCGCGACGCTGCTTGCAGAGAACGCCGAGCGCCTCGCCGCCGATCCGACGGCGCGTCGGGTGTTCTTCGGCGAGGACGGCAAGACGCTGCCCGAGGGCGCGCTGCTCCGCAATCCGGAGCTCGCGGAGACGCTGCGCGAGATCGCCGAAGACGGGCCGGACGCGTTCTACGAAGGCGGGATCGCCGACGCCATCGTCGTCCGCGTCGCCGAGGAGCCGCTTCCGGGCGCGCTGTCGCAGGAGGACCTGGCGGCCTATCGCGCCTTGCCGCGCAAGCCGGTCTGCATGCTCTATCGCGACCGCTTCGAGGTCTGCGGCATGGGCCCGCCCTCCTCGGGCGGCGTCACGGTCGGCATGATTCTCGGCGTGCTCAATCAGTTCCCGATGGACGCCTACGGCGCCGAGGATCCGCTCGCGGCGCATGTCTTCCTCTTGGCCTCGCAGCTCGCCTACGCCGATCGCGCCGTCTATCTCGCCGATCCCGACTACGTCTCGCAGCCGACGCTCGGTCTGCTCGATCCGGCCTATCTGCTGCTGCGCTCGCAAGCGATCGACCTGCGCCGCGCGCCGGACGGCCCCGCCTCGGCCGGCAATCCGCCTTGGCGCGAGGGCGCGCTCCGCTTCGCGCCCGACCCGTCGCTCGGCCGGCCGGGCACGACCCATGTGACCATCGTCGACGCCGACGGCGACATCATCAGCGTGACCGCCTCGGTCGAGACGGCGTTCGGCTCCGGCCGAATGGCCGCGGGCTTCATTCTCAACAATCAGCTGACCGACTTCTCCTTCCGGCCGGAGATTGACGGGCTGCAGGTGGCCAATGCGCCCGGACCGCGCAAGCGGCCGCGCTCTTCGATGGCGCCGACGATCGTGTTCGACGTCTCGGGCGAGGAGCGGCGGCCGGTGCTCGCGCTCGGCTCGCCCGGCGGATCGCGGATCATCGAATATGTCGCGCGGTCGATCGTCGCCGTGCTCGACTGGAAGATGACGCCGGCCGACGCGGTGACGATCGCGCATATCTCGGAGCGGAATATCGGCGCCGCGCAGATCGAGGAGCGGCCGGACGCGGACGCGCTCGCCGAGGCGCTCGCGACGCTCGGCTGGGAGGTGCGCCGGAGCGCGATGACGTCCGGGATCCACATGATCGCGATCGGCGCGGACGGCTCGCTGGCGGGCGCCGCCGACCCGCGGCGCGAGGGCGTGGTGCGCGCGGACTGACGCGCCGCGCGCCGGACGGACGCCTTGCGGCCACCCCGCGGGTCGGTCTCGGCTCAGCTCCGGCGCCGCCGACCACGTTTGTTTCGAATGGGTTTTAGCTTCAACGCGCTCCAAGATCGCGCTGTTGCTCGCCGTCATCTGGCGGAGGCGGTCGCCCCCGACGACGTCATCGCGGAAAGCCGCAGGCTCTTCCGGGACCCAGGGCCGGCGTCCCGAACGCTCGGCCGGGATCCGGGCTCTGCGCGCTTTGCGCTCGGCCGGGATGACGGGCGCTCGGCGCTTCTGCTTGGACGCGCCACGCCCTAAGGCAGCAGCCCCTGTTCGCGCAGGAGCAGCTGCTCATAGGACTCGATGAGCGACGTGTAGGGCGGCACGAACTGCTTGCGGATCGTGCCGTTGGCGTCGCGCGTCACCTGCCGGATCTCGAAATGCAGATGGATCGTCGTCGGCGTCCCGTTGAAGAAGTTCGACACGAGACCGATCCGATCGCCGCGCCGAACCGAGTCGCCGCGCCGAACGGTGAGCCGCCTCATGTTGAGATGGAGATAGCGGTATTCGCGCCCGCTCGAACCCTGCAGGGTGACGGTGTAGCTGCCGAGATGGGTGATGGTGCCGTCTTCGACCGCGACCGCCCAGTGCACGTCTTTCCGACAGGTCGCCGGGCGGATGTCCTGACCCTGATGTCCTTTGCCCGAGGCGCAGTACGGGTTGGTCGAGGTGCGGCTGGTCCGGGTCTCGCAGAAATTGTCGCGCCACGGGAAGGAGTAGTTGCGCACGTCGCACTGGCCGGCGCCCGCCGGGCCGAAGAAGCCGCCGACGCCGTAGACTTGGCTGTTGGCGTAGGACGGGCTCTGCTCCAGCGGGAACCGAATGCCCGGGGCGTAGATCGTCATGTCGGTGACGCCGGTGCCGCTGTTGGCGACCAGATCTCCGACGGCGCCGAAGAGATGCGAGAAATCGGGGAGTTGCGGCCCGTCGGTGACGTCCGTGCCGTCGGTGACGTCCGTGCCGTCGGTGACGTCCGTGCCGTCGGTGACGTCCGTGC
>CAZPTD010000374.1:3960-4206 GCA_964588915.1 uncultured Neomegalonema sp.
CGTCGGTTCCGTCGGTGACGTCCGTTCCGTCGGTGACGTCGGTCCCGTCGGTGACGTCGGTCCCGTCGGTCCCGTCGGTGACGTCGGTCCCGTCGGTGACGTCGGTTCCGTCGGTGACGTCGGTTCCATCGGTCACGTCGGTCCCGTCGGTGACGTCGGTTCCATCGGTCACGTCGGTTCCGTCCGTGACATCCGTTCCGTCGGTTCCGTCCGTGACGTCGGTGCCGTCGGTCCCGTCCGTGACAT
>CAZPTD010000375.1:0-4194 GCA_964588915.1 uncultured Neomegalonema sp.
CCTGCGGCTTTCCGGGATGACGGCGTCATCCCGGGATGACGGCGTCATCGGCGTTCCATCCACCGAAACAGATCCCGCTCTAGCAACTTATTGATTCTATTGCCCTTTAAGGATCTGAAACTCGCAGCGCTCCCGGCCGCGACTATGAAGCGAGTGTCAGATCCAGCACACGAGCGACCAGGCGGATCAGAGCCGCGCGGCCTCGGATTCGAGGACGGCGAAGACGCCGAGGACGAGAGCCGTCGCGAGGACCGCGGCGACGAGCCGGGCCGCGCCGTGGCGCCAGCTGCCGCCGTCCGGCAGAAGGAGCCGCGTCGCCAGCAGCCAAAGCGCGCCGAGCGCGAGCCAAAACGGCGCCAGCGCGAAGAGGCTGACGAACCCGGCGTAGAGAAGCGCCGAAAGCGGCGCCTCGATCTCGTCGCCGAGCCGCGCGTCGACCGCCGCGAAGCCGGGCCAGAGCGACTCGAGCCAAGAAAGGATATGTCCGAACGCCGCGTCGACGAGATCGAGATACCCGACCGCGTAGCCGATCCCGAAGAAGATCGAGGCCTCGCGCGCCGAGGGCGCGAGCGGGTCGATCGCCGCCTGGCGCACGAGCTCGGCGCCGAGCCCGAGCGCGAGCGGCGCGGCGACGAGGAGCGCCGCGAGCGCGCCGATCGGCCCGGCGAGCGCCCGCGGTCCGGGCAGACGGAAACCGGAATTGACGGGAAAGGCGAGCGCCGCGACCAGCGCCGCCGCCAAAACCGCCCGCGCCGGCGCCATCGCCGAGCCGCCGATAACGTCCGACGCCGCCACGCCGACCGCCCGGGACGCGTCTCCGAGCCGGCCGAGCTCGGGCGCGAGCGGCGCCAGCGCCAGCGCGGCGACGAACGCCGTCAGCACAATCGCGAGGACCGCGAGCGCGCGGCGGAGCCAAACCCATCTCGAGCGTCTCAACTCCCGCGCCATCGACGCCTCCGGCTCTCCGATCGCGCCGGCTCGGCGCAGGGTTTACAACCGCCCGATCCTCCGCGCATGTTCCGCGCCAATCGGCAGCGACCGCCGAGCGCGCGCGCCGGCGCGGCCGAACGGCGGCGAGACGGAGAGCGAGCACCAGATGGCGTCCGACCACATTCACTTCGAGACGAGAGGCCGCCTCGGCCTCGTCACCTTGAACCGTCCCGACGCGCTGAACGCGCTCACCTTCGAGATGGTGGTCGCGCTCGACGACCAGCTCGCCGCCTGGGCGACCGATCCCGCCGTCGTCGCCGTCGCGATCCGCGGCGCCGGCGACCGCGCCTTTTGCGCCGGCGGCGACGTGCGGCAGATCTACGCCAACGGTCCGGACGGGCTGGCCGCCAGCTCCGACTTCTATCGCCGCGAATACCGGATGAACAACCGGATCAAGTCCTATCCGAAACCCTACATCGCTTTCATGCACGGCGCGACCATGGGCGGCGGCGTCGGCGTCTCGGCCCATGGCCGCTATCGGATCGGCGCCGAGAGCCTGAAATTCGCCATGCCCGAGACCGCGATCGGCTTCGGGCCGGATATCGGCGGCACCTTCATTCTCGCGCGCATGCCGCATAATCTCGGGCTCTGGGCCGGCGTCTCGGCGGCGCAGATCGGGATCGGCGACGCGATCTACGGCCACCTCATCGACTACTTCATCCGCTATGAGCGCTTCGGCGCCGTGATCGACGCGCTCGCGAACGCCGATTTCGGCGACGAGCCCGATGAGGCGATCTGCGAGATCCTGGCGCTCAACGCTTCGGCGCCGGACGCGCCGACGCTCAAAGAGCATATCGAAGAGATCGACGCGGCCTTCAGCGCCGAGACGATCGAGGAGGCGCTCGCCCGGCTCAAGGGCGGCTCGCCCTGGGCGCAGGAGCAGGCGGCGATCATCGAGGCGCACTCGCCGCGTTCGGTGAAGATCGCCTTCGGCCTCATCCGCGCCGCCGCCGGCGCCGGCTTCGAGGCCTGCCTCGCCAACGAATACCGGATGGCGCAGGCGACGATCGTCCATCCGGATTTCTTCGAGGGCGTCCGCTCGAAGCTGATCGACAAGGACCGCGCGCCGAGATGGGCGAACGCCTCGGTCGCGGACGTGCCTGACAGCGTCGTCGCCGACATTCTGACGCCGAAGGCGGAGGGCGAGTGGACGCCGGCCTGAGGCGAAGATTGAAGGTCGGCGTTTGTCGGTTCTGAGCGGCGGTCGGATGCGGGCGCGCGCCGTCCCGGCGAGACTGTTCCGTCGGAGCCGCGTCGCGCGCGCGCCCATCGGGCGGGGCGGTCGGCGGCGCAAGGATTCACCGCGCCCGCGCGGCGATCCTTTCTTGCGCGCAAGAAAGGATCGTCCTTGCGGCGTCGGCCGGCTTGACCGAGATACGCCGCTCGATGCGGCTCGAAAGGAACAGTCTGTTCCGTAGGTGAGCCGAGCATCAGCCAAACACGCCAGACACGAATACCGGCGGGCGCTAGAACGCCCTCGCCAGAACCTGCGATGAAGGCGCGCCGCCCAAATGACGACAAACTCCGCATCTCGGCCGCTCGAGCCCGGTCTCGTTCGCGTCGGCGGCGCGCCCGAGGGCTATGACGCCATCCTCCTCGCCGAGCTCGTCGCCCGCGCGCAGAAGACGCGCGAGCAGGCCGGCCCGGCGATCCATGTCGCGCGCGACGACCGGCGCGCCGCCGCCATGGCCGAGGCGCTCGCCGCCGTCGCGCCGGAGCTGCCGGTGCTGCGCTTCCCGGCCTGGGACTGCCTGCCCTACGACCGCGTCTCGCCCAATCCGGAGATCGTCTCGGAGCGCATGGCGACGCTCGCCGCGCTCGCCGAAGGGATCGACTTTCCGGCGATCGTGCTGACCACGGTCAACGCCGCGACCCAGCGCATTCCGACCAAGCGCGCCGTCTACGCCGAGAGCTACGCCGCCGATGTCGGCGGACGCTGCGACCTCGACGAGCTGATGGGCTATCTCCGCCGCAACGGCTATCGGCGCGCCTCGACCGTCGCCGAGCCCGGCGATTTCGCGGTGCGCGGCGGCGTCGTCGACATCTTCGCGCCCGGCGGCGGCGATCCGGTGCGGCTCGATCTCTTCGGCGACACGCTCGACGGCGCGCGCCGCTTCGACGCCGAAACCCAGCGGACGATCGCCCGGATCAAGCGGATCGAGCTCGCGCCCTTCTCCGAGACGCCGCTCGACGAGGAATCGATCCAGCGCTTCCGCCGCAACTACCGCGAGGCGTTCGGCGCCGCGGGGTCGCAGGATCCGCTCTACGCCGCCGTCTCGGAGGGCGCGCGCTTTCAGGGCATGGAGCACTGGCTGCCCTTCTTCCACGACCGGCTCGCGACGCTCTTCGACTATCTGCCGGGCGCGCTGGTGACGCTCGACCATCAGGCGATGGACGCCGCCGAGGCGCGGCATGAGACGGTGCTCGACCATTACCGAACGCGAGCCGAGGCGCTGGAGAGCGCCGCGCCGAGCCGCGGGCTCCAAGCCGGGCAGGTCTATAAGCCGGTCGCGCCGGAAGCGATCTTCCTCTCGCCGGAAGAGCTCGAGGCGGCGCTCGAGGGCCGGCCGGCGCGCGCCTTCTCGCCGCATCGCATGCCGCCCGGGCCGGGCGTGATCGACGCCGGCGGGCGGATGGGCCGCAACTTCGCCGAGGAGCGCCAGGGCGCCGAGGCGGCGCTCTTTCCGAGCCTCGCCGCGCATCTCGAGGCGCTGCGCGAGGGCGCCAAGCGCACCGTGCTCGCGACCTATTCCGACGGCGCGCGCGACCGGCTGGCGAGCGTGCTCGCCGATCACGGGCTGACCGACATCGTGCTTTCGGCCAACTGGCGCTCGGCGCTCAAGGGCGACGGCGCCCTTTTCGAGGACGACGAGCGCGTCGCGCCGCGCGCCTGCAAGGAGCCGATCGCGCTCATCGTCTGGGGCCTCGAGACCGGTTTCGAGACCGACGCGCTCGCGGTCGTCTCGGAGCAGGACGTGCTCGGCGACCGGCTGATCCGCCGCGCCAAGAAGAAGCGCCGCGCCGACAACTTCCTCGCCGAGGCGACCAGCCTCTCGGTCGGCGATCTCGTCGTCCATGTCGATCACGGCGTCGGCCGCTATATCGGGCTGCAGACCATCGACGCGATGGGCGCGCCGCATGACTGCCTGTCGCTCGAATATCATGGCGGCGACAAGCTCTATCTGCCGGTCGAGAACATCGAGC
>CAZPTD010000376.1:0-4192 GCA_964588915.1 uncultured Neomegalonema sp.
GCCGGCCCCCCTCCGGCGGGCGACCGACCCGCCCGCGGGTCGGTCGCCGCTCAGCTCCAGCGTTTTTCAGGCGCATTAAGTCTTCTACGCCGAGCGCAAGGGCCGCGTGCTGATCTACGCCATCCAGCATAAGGTTCGGGACATCCGACCCGAGTTCTCCGAGTAGGCGCGCTCAGGCCTGCGGCGGCGCCTCGTCCTCTTCGCCGGCGTCGGCGTCCTCGGAATCCGAGAACACCCCTTCCGGCGGATCGGCGATCACGCGCCGCGCCGCGAGGTCGACATGCGGAACCGCGTCGCGCGTGAAGGGCAGCAGCGCCGGCCAACGCGCTTCGGGAACCTCGACCTCCAAATGGTCGCCGGCGCCATAGTTTTGCACTGCGCGGACGGTTCCGAGTTCGTTGTCGGCGAGGTCGACCACGGTCATGCCGATGAGATCGGCGTGGTAGTACTCGTCCTCCTCGAGCTCGGGCAGGCGCGCGCGCGGCACGTAGAGCCGCGTTCCGCGCAAGGCTTCCGCCGCCTCGCGCGTGGCGACGCCCGAGAGCCGCGCGGCGAGCCCGCCCTTGATCTCGCGCGTGATCCGGACCTCGAAGCGGCGGGCGCCGTCCTCGGTCTCGAGCGGCCCGTAGTCGCCGATCGCCGACGGCTCGGCGGTGAACGGCTTGATCCGCGCCTCGCCGCGCACGCCGAACGCGCCGGCGATCGCGCCGACGCAAACGAGGCTCGCTTTGTCGTCGCTATCCGTCTCACGCCCCATCGCGGCGCCTCTTCGAAAGCCCTCGGCCGTCAGCCGTCAGAAGCGCGAGCGTCGACGCCTCGCGCCGTCCGGCCGCCGATCGCCGACGGCTCCTATCCGGCGGCCGTCTCTTCGGCGGGCGCTTCGGCGGACTCTTCGGCCGGGGCCTCGGCGGGCGCGGCTGCCTCCTCGGCTTTGGCCTTACGCTCCTCCTCGCGCTCCTTCGCCTTTTGGCCCGGCTCCGCCTTCTGCGGGTTGTTGCGGACCTTCTTCTCCATCACTTCCGCCGCCTCGAGGAAGCGCTGGATGCGGTCGGTCGGCTGAGCGCCCTTCGAGAGCCAGTCCTGGATGCGCTCGACATCCATGACGATGCGTTTCTCGTGATCCTTCGGCAGCAGCGGGTTGTAGGTGCCGAGCTTCTCGATGAAGCGGCCGTCGCGCGGCATGCGGCTGTCCGCGGCGACGATGCTGTAGAAGGGCCGTTTTTTCGAACCGCCGCGGGCGAGGCGGATTTTGATGGCCATGTCGTTCATAGTCCTTCGTGATGCGGCGTCAGCGGCGCTGCGCCTCGTGATGCTGGATGACTTCTTTGATGACGAAGGCGAGCAGCTTCTCGGCGAAATCCGGGTCGAGCCCGGCCGAGCACGCCAGCTCGCGCAGGCGGGCGACCTGGCGCTCTTCGCGCCCAGGGTCGGAAGGCGGCATCTCATGCGCCGCTTTGAGGGCGCCGACGGCTTTCGTGTGGCGAAAGCGCTCGGCGAGGATGTGGATGAGCGCGGCGTCGAGATTGTCGATGCTGGCGCGGTGGCGGAGGAGCTCCGCCATCGGATCGTCGTCGCTCATGCGCTTGCCTCCGCAGTCGCCAGCTCGGTCGGGCTCGGATGCCGGAAGACGTTCAAGGTCCCGCCGAACTCATGCTCGAAGGTCGAGTCGAGCCGCGCGCCCATCCGCGTCGCCAGCGCCTCGGAGCGCTCGTTGCCCGGCATGATCAGGCTGATGACCGTCGTCCAACCGAGCGTCTCATAGGCGTAGCGCCGCGCCGCGCAGGCGGCCTCGAAGGCGACGCCGCGGCCCTCGGCGCCGGCCATCAGCGCCCATCCGATCTCGCGATCCGGCCAGCCTTCCGGAAACCAGAGCCCGGCGCGGCCGAGATACGCGCCGCTCGCCCTGTCCTCGATCGCCCAAAACCCGTAGCCGCGCAGAAGCCACTGCCCGGCATAGGCCGAAAAGACGCGCCAAGCGATGGAGCGGTCGATCGGACCGCCGACGAAGCGCGACCGATCGGAGGCGAAGAAGTCCGCTTCCGCTTCGAAATCGGCCTCCTTGGGGCTGCGGAGGATCAAGCGCTCGGTCTCCAGCACCGGAATCACGCCGCCTCCTCGGTCGCGGCGAGTTCGGCCGGGCTCGGATGGCGATAGATGGCCATCCGCCCGTAGCGGGCGTGCTCGAAATGCGTCTCGAAGCGCGCGCCGAGCCGTTCGGCCAGCGCGATCGAGCGCGCGTTCTCCGGCTTGATCAAGCTCATCACCGTCGGCCAAGCGAGCTCCCGATAGGCGTAGCGCCGCGCCGCGAGCGCCGCTTCGAAGGCGAGGCCGCGCCCTTCGCCGTCGGCCATCATCGTCCAGCCGAGCTCCTCCTCCGGCCAGCCCTCGGGATAGAAGAGCCCGACCCGCCCGAGATAACGGCCCGTCGCCCTCTCCTCGAGCGACCAAAAGCCGTAGCCGCGGATCGTCCAATGGCCGGCGCGCGCCGTGAAGTTCGTCCACGCGTCGATCCGGTCGAGCGGCCCGCCGACATGCGCCGAGCGCTCCGTCGCGAAGAATGCGGCCTCGGCCTCGAAATCCTCGATCTTCGGCCCGCGCAGGATCAGCCGCTCCGTCTCCAGCACCGGGATCACGCCGCGGCCTCCGCCGCCGCGAGCTCCGCCGGACTCGGATGGCGATAGATGCGCGCCTCGACGGCTTCTTCGTCCAAAAAGACGCCGTCGAGCTTGGCGCCCAGCCTCTCGGCCAGCGCGGCCGAGCGCGTGTTCCTCGGATCGACAAGACTGACCGCCGTCGTCCAGCCCAGCGTCTCATAGGCGTAGCGCCGCGCCGCCACTGCGGCCTCATAGGCGATCCCGCGCCCCTCGGCCGCCTCGGTGACGCACCATGCGATCTCGCGATCGGGAAAGCCCTCGGGATAGTTGAGACCGACATGTCCGAGATACCGGCCGTCGCGACGGTCGGCGACGATCCACCGCCCGAACCCGCGCAACGCCCAATGGCCGACCAGAGCCGCCAACGCCTTCCAAGCCTCGATCCGCGACTTCGGCCCGCCGAGGAACGTCATCTGACCCGACGTCAAGAACGCGTAATACGGCTCGAAGTCCTCCGCGGTCGGCCCGCGCAGGATCAGCCGCTCGGTCGTCAGGCTCGGGATCTCGATCATTTCTTCTTGCCCAAACCGGTCAAGCCGCCCGGCGGCAACGGCAGTCCGCCGCCCGGTCCGCCCAGCGGTCCGCCTCCCTGCATCCCGGGAAACCCGCCCGGCGGCGTCACGCCCTTGGCGCCGCCCACGCCCGGCGGCGCGCCGCCGCCCATCATCTGCGAGAGGCCGCGGGCGAAACCCTTTTTGCCCATCTTGCCCAGCTTCTTCATCATGTCCTGCATCTGCCGGTGCATCTTCAGGAGCTTGTTGACGTCTTGAACTTGCATGCCGGCGCCGGCGGCGACGCGTTTCTTGCGGCTCGCCTGCAGCATCTCGGGCTTGCGGCGCTCCTCCTTGGTCATGCTCTGGATGACCGCGATCTGGCGCTTCAGCATCTTGTCGTCGACCGCGCCCTCTTCGAGCTGCTTGGCCATCTTGCCGAGGCCGGGCAGCATCGACATGACGCCGGACATGCCGCCGAGCTTCTGCATCTGCTCGAGCTGGCGCCTCAGATCGTTCATGTCGAAGCGGCCCTTCATCATCCGCTTCGCCTGACGCTCGGCCGACTCGCGCTCCATCGTCTCCGCGGCCTTCTCGACCAAGGTGACGATGTCGCCCATGCCGAGGATCCGGCCGGCGACGCGGTCGGCGTGGAACTCCTCCAATCCGTCCATCTTCTCGCCGACGCCGACGAACTTGATCGGCTTGCCGGTCACCGCGCGCATCGAGAGCGCCGCGCCGCCGCGGCCGTCGCCGTCCATCCGCGTCAGCACGACGCCGGAGATGTTGACGCGCTCGTTGAAGGTCTTGGCGACATTGACCGCGTCCTGGCCGGTCAGGCTGTCGACGACCAGCAGCGTCTCATGCGGCTGCGCGACCTCGCGGACGGCCTCGACCTCGGCCATCAGCTCTTCGTTCACATGCAGCCGGCCGGCGGTGTCGAGCAGATAGACGTCGTAGCCGGCGAGCGTCGCCTGCTGCTTGGCGCGCTTGGCGATCTGGACCGGCGTCTCGCCCTTGACGATCGGCAGCGTGTCGACGCCGACC
>CAZPTD010000377.1:0-4128 GCA_964588915.1 uncultured Neomegalonema sp.
GGTGGGGCGGGGGGGGCTTAATCGGGGGGGGTAGGGCGATTGGGGGGGGTTTTTGCGCCCCCCGCCGCTGCGCCCTCCGCCGGGCGCGTCCGCAGGAGGTTGAACGTCGGCGCGGCGGCCTTACTCGATCTCTCCGGGCAACGACAGGTCGCCCGAGGCGATGTCGAAGACGTCGGTCACGCAGAGCAGAGGCGCGTGGATGTCGGCGTTGACCCGCAGCGCCGCGGTCACGCCGTCATAGGCCGCGCCGGCGGCGGCGCCGGGATCGGCCAACGCCACCGTCACGCTGACTTCCGCTCCGTCGAAAATCGGCGTGTAGCCCGGGCTGTCGATGAGGATCGGCAGTCCGGGCCAGGTCGCGGGCAGCGCGGGCGCCGCGCCCTCGGGGATGTCGCGCACGCCGAGCGCGCCCGGACCGCACGCCTCCGTCGGCGTCAGAACGACCCAGTGGCTGTGCCAGAGGCCGCCATCATTCGCCGGATCGCCGTCCAGGTTTTCATCGAAGAGCGGCGTGTCGTCGAAATCCGGGTGGCTGGTCGCCGCGAGCGCGAGAACGCCGGCGCCTTCCTCGAAACCGACCACCGACGGGTCGAGCGAGGTCGGCCAGACATAGGCGTAGACGGGCGCGCCGCCGAGGGCGCCGCTCGGCGCCGGCTTGTCCGCGCCGGCGACGCCGCCCGTCGTCATGTGAAAGGTCAGCGTCCTGCCGTCCCGGTGCGCGTGCGCCGCCAGAATGTCGAACGCGGCGACGGCTCCGGGCGCAACCTCGGAGCGGACCGCGTCGGCGCGGTCGACGGCGTGATCGTCTCCGGCGCCGGCCGAGGAGGCGGTCAGCGCGAGGATGGCGGCGAGCTTCAACGGTTTCATGCGATTCTCCTTGCGATCGAGTGTTGGCGCGGCCACTTAATAGCGAGTCGCTACAATTGCAAAGAAATTTTGACTCGCTATCATGGCGCGCATGGCATCGGACGATCGCGCGCTGATCCGGGAGCTGATCGACCGGCTCGGAAGGATTTCGGCGGCGGAAGAATGGTCGGAGACGTTGAACCCTGCGCAGCGGGCCGCGCTCGGCTATCTGGCGCGCGCGAACCGGTTCTCGCGCGCGCCGTCTCAGGTCGCGGATTTTCTTTGCACGACGCGCGGCACGGCGTCACAGACCCTGAAGGCTCTGGAGCGCAAGGCGCTCATCGTCGCCGTGGCGTCCGCGAACGACAAGCGCAGCATCCGATACGACGTGACCGAGAGCGGACGCGCGGCGCTCGAAAGCGAGGACGCCGTCGACGCGGCGATCGCGGCGCTGTCCGATGCGGAGGCCGGCGCTTTGCGCGTCGGCCTGGAGCGCGTGGCGCGCGCCGCCCTTGCGCGACGCGGACGCCGCCCTTTCGGGCTCTGCCGCGCCTGCCGCCATCACCAGGAGCGCGGCGCCGCCGCGCATTGCGCGCTGCTCGACGAAGCGCTCCAGCCCTTCGAGAGGGACCAGCTCTGTCACGAGCATTCCGCGCCGTGACGGAGCGGCCGGCTTGGCCTCACTCGCCGACGATGCCCTCCCAGGCCTGCGAGATCCAGCTGCCCTCGTCCTCCTCCGGACGCAGATCGACGCCCGTCAGCAGCGCGTAGCTGTCGACGTACCATGGCGAGCCCGGGAAGTTGTGACCGAGCACGGCGGCCGCGGTCTGCGCTTCGCTGACCACGCCGAGCGCGAGATAGGCCTCGACCAGCCGGTGCAGCGCCTCGGCGGTGTGCGCCGTCTGCTGATACTGCTCGACCACGGTCCGGAAGCGGTTGATGGCGGCGATGTATTGGCCGCGGTTGAGATAGAACCGGCCGACCTCCATCTCCTTGCCGGCCAAGTGGTCGAGCGTCAGGTCGACCTTGAACTCCGCCTCGCGGCGGTAGTCGCTGTTCGGATAGCGCGCGATCAGCAGACGGAGCGCCTGCAGCGCCGCGCGCGTCCGCGCCTGGTCGCGCCCGACATCGGTGATCTGGTCGTAATGGCTCAGCGCGACGAGATATTGCGCCTCGTCGGCGCGCGTGTCCGACGGATAAAAGTCGAGATAGCGCTGCGCCGAGCCGATGGCCTGGTCGTAGTCGCCGTTGCGGTAGGACATGGTCGCCGAGGCGAGGATGGCGCGCTTGGCGTATTGGCTCGTCGGATGCAGCCGCTCGACCTCGTCGAAGGCGCGGGCGGCGGCGCGGTACTGCCGTTCGGCGGCCAGCGCCTCGGCGGCGGCGTAGAGCTCCTCCGCCGTGCGCGTGTCCTGCGCGCCTTCCGGTCCGCCTTCGGAGGCGCACGCCGCGAGGCCGACGATCACGGCGAACGCCGCCAAGACGCGCCGGAGCGCCGCCGCGGACGTCCCGGCCGGACCAAGAAGCGATTGAAGCATGCTGAGCCTCGTTCTTTCACGATGCGTCGAAAGCGCTCGAGACGCGCGATGCGCCCGGAGCGAGCGCCGAGCCGATGCGCGATCGGCTGCGTCCTACCCCAGCCGATCGGAGTTTTCCAGAGCGCACATGCGCGCGCCGGGCGACGGCGACGCGCGCGCAAGTTCGATGCCGGAGGAGCGGCGAGACCGCCCGGATCAGGCGGCCGCCTCGGCGCAGAGGCCGAGCGACTTCGGCGCCTGACGATCGTAGTCGACCCACCGATAGGCCGACGCGCGACGGAAGAGCGCGCGCAAGAGCCGGTTGGTCATCTCGTGCCCGGCCTTGTAGCCCTCGTAGCGCCCGATGATCGGCGCGCCGGCGAGCGCGAGGTCGCCGACCGCGTCGAGCATCTTGTGACGCACGAACTCGTCCGCGAAGCGCAGGCCGCCGCGATTGAGCACCCGCGCGCCGTCGACGACGATCGCGTTCTCGAGCGAAGCGCCGCGGCCGAGACCGGCCGCGCGCAGGCGCTCCGCGTCGGCGAGACGGCCGAAGGTCCGCGCCCGGCTGAGCTCGTCGATGAAGACGCCGTTCACCATCGCCATCTCGCGGCGTTGACGCCCGATCGCCTCGTCCTCGAAATCGATCTCGAAGCTCATCTCGAACCAGCGCGCCGGCGCGAGGGCGGCGACGCGGTCGCCATGGCGCACCGCGACCCGCCTCAGGATCCGGAGCGCGCGCAACGGCGCGTCCTGGATCGCCACGCCGGCCTTGACGATCTCGCGCACGAAGGGCTCCGAGCTGCCGTCCATGATCGGGATTTCCGGTCCGTCGACCAAGACGGTCGCGTTCGTGACCCCGACGCCGGCGAGCGCGGCCATCAGGTGCTCGACCGTCGCGACGGCGACCCCGGCCCCGTTCGCGAGAATTGTGCAAAGTCGCGTGTCGACGACGGCGTCGTACCGCGCCGAGACGACGTTGTCCCGATCCGAGACGTCCGTTCGGATGAAGCGCACGCCCGCGCCGACCGGCGCCGGCTCCACGATCGCGACAGCGCGCTGCCCGCCATGGACCCCGACCCCTTCGAAGCGTGCTCTGCGCGCCAATGTGGCCTGCATCAGCGTATCCTCTCGCCCGGTCCCAACCCGCAAATTTGCAATAGCAAGGCCAATTTTGGCGGCCAATTCACGCTGTGTTACGGTTTTTGACGCGTGGCGCCGGCGCCTCATTCGGGCGTCCGGCGAGGAGGCGCGCGCCGGTCGCAGGGCCGCGGCGGCGTGGTCGGAGGAAGGAAGACGGCGGCGCCGAGCGCCGCCGCGGCGGATTACTGCGTCGCGTGGCGGCGCAGAAAATCCGGAATGTCGACGTCCATCGGGTCGACGCGGGCCTTGTCGCGCGGCGCCCCGTCCCGAGGGGCGGCGCGCGCCGGCGTCTCGCCTGCGAGCGAGCTGCCGAGCGCCGCGCCGGTCTCGGCGCCCTCGGCGAGGCCGGCGCCGCGGGCGGTCTTGCCGAAACCGAGCGCGCTCAGCGGCCGCCGGACGCTCGGACGCGGCTGGCCGAAAGACGGGGACGGGGACGGCGCCGGCTGGCTGGCGGCGGGCGCCGGACGCTGCGAGCCGGCCGGGGCGACGTGATGCATGGGCGAGCGCTCGGTCGCTTCCGGCGCGTCAAGCGTCGCCGCGGCGGGCGCGCTTGCGGCGGCGCGCGCCTCGAGGTCGGCGGGCGTCGGGCGCGCGGGGTTCGGCGCGGCCGGGGCCGGCGCTT
>CAZPTD010000378.1:0-4123 GCA_964588915.1 uncultured Neomegalonema sp.
CGCCGCCGACGCCGACCTCGCCGCGCTGCGCGGCGGCGGCTCGATTCTCGGCCGCGCCTTCTCGCGCGGTGCGTCGGCAGGCGCATCTCCAGAGGAACTTCTGAGCGCGCCGCTCTGGCGGGATGCGCCGCCCGAAGTGGCGACCGAGCGCTGGCGGCGACTAGAAGAGCGCCTCCGCGCCGAGAACGCCGGCTTCGAGATTTGGATCGATTGGTATCAGGACCGGCTCGACGCCAAGCCCTGGGATTGGGAGCTGATGACGGCCTGGGCGTTGGCGCCGGTCTGGGACCAGGATCTGCCGGTCGCCGACGTCAACGCCGAGCTCAAGCGGATCCGGGACGAGCGGCTCGGCGTCAAGCCGCGGCGGATGGAACGAAACCGGCTTCGCGTCATCGTCCTCGGCGATGGCGGCGCCGGCAAGACGACCCTGGTCAAGGCGCTCAACGCCGAGCCGGTCGCCATCGGCTCGGAGAGCACGACGCGCGGCGTGAAACAGACGGTCTCGGTGCTCGATGACGAGGCCGGAGTCCTGCAATCCGTGCTCGACGTGCCGGAGGAGGACGGCGTCATCGCCGCGCATTTCTGGGATTTCGGCGGCCAGGCGCTGATCCACTCGACCCACAAGTTCTTTCTGCGCGCCGGCTGTCTCTATCTCATCGTCATCGACGGTAGATCGGGCCGCGACCCGAATATCGAGGCCGAGCGCTGGCTCGACGCCGTCGCCAGCCACGGCCGCGGCGCTTCGGTCATTCTCGTCGGTTCGAAGGCCGACGCCGAAGAGATCGCCTTCGATCTCGCCAAGCTGAAGCGCAAGCATAGCGAACACGGCGAGATCCGCGCCGCACACGCCGTCGCGGCGGTGATGGCGGACGGTTCCGAATTGACGGACTATTTCGGCAGAAGACTCGCGCGCTTTTCGGAGGATCTCCAGGACGAACTCAAACGCATGGCCGGAAGCGGCGAACGCTTCGACGCCAGCGAGTTCGCCGTGCTCCGCGCCGTCGAGACCGAGGCGCGGAAGCCCGGCGTCGACTTCCTCGCCTACGCGGAGTTTCGAGCGCTCTGCGACAAGAACGGCCTCGACGAGGCGGCCCGCGAGCGTTTGGCGCGGCGGCTCGATGTGCTCGGCGCGCTGATCGACTTCCCGATGCTGCCGCTGATGCGTTCGTACCTCCTCAACCCGCAATGGCTGACCTTCGGCGTCTTCTCGCTGCTCAATGACGAGCGCGCCAAGAACGCCAGAGGCGAGCTGAAGCTCTCCACCATCGCCGAGATCCTCGAAAACCCTTCAGAGGAGTCTGAGCATGTCTATGACGAGACACGGATCGGGTTTCTCGCCGAAGCGATGACCGCCTTCGGCCTCGCCTATCGCAAGGAGACGACCGGCGAGCCGACCTACATCGTGCCGGCGCTGTTGCCGCAGGAGGAGCCGGACGGCGCGGTCGACACCCGCGGCGGCGTCGCGCTGCGGCTCCAGTTCAGCAGTTTCCTCCCGCTCCATCTCTTTCATGCGCTTGTCGTGAAGGCGCATGACGACATCGCCGAGGAGAACGGCGCGCCGGTTGTTTGGCGTTTCGGCGTCCGGCTGAAGCCGAAGGTCGAGTTCGTCGCCGATGCGCTCGCCTATGTCGACGGCGCCGAGCGCTTTCTGGAGATCCACGCCACCGGCCCGGACGCGCGCGCCTATGTCAGCCACTTGAGGAGCTTGATTCCGCTTGGCGATCGGCCGGCCTATGCGGTGGAAGAGCAGATCCGGGCGACGCCGGAGATGCTGGTCGATCCGGATCAGGCGCTGCTGGACCCGAAGGACGACTGGCTCGACTATGCGCAGATCCGCATGTGCGCCCAGCACCGCGCGCCGACGCTGCCCGGCAAGTTCGGGATGTATTCGGTCGAGAAGATCCTCGCCGGCATGCCGAAGCCGGACAGCCCGACCGAAGTGGATGTCTTCATCAGCTACAGCCACGCCCAGGACAAGGAGGCGCGCGTGCTGGCGGCGGCGCTGAAGAAGGCGGGCCTCGTCGTCTGGTACGACCGCAACCTCGCCGGCGAGACCAACTATCCGCAGCGCCTGCGCGACGAGGTCGATCGAGCGAAATCGGCGCTGGTGTTCTGGAGCCCGGAAGCGGCCGACAGCGCCTGGGTGAAATGGGAAGCGTCGCGCGCCGGCGACAAGGCGGTGCATGTGCGGCTCGACGCGATGTCGATCCACGACATTCCGCCGCCCTATTCGGCGCACGCCAACATCCATCCGCATCTCGACCGCAGCGCCATCGTCGACGCCGTACGCGACGTGATCAGCCGCCGGGCATAGCGTCGTCGCTTCCTCCAAGCACGCGCCGCGTGTGCGAGGCGTATTCCCGCCGCATCAACATCGCCACCACGAGCAGCGTCGCCAGCGCCAGCGCCAACGCGCCGAAGACCCAGGCGCGCGCGGCGAAGGCGAAATAGCCCAGCCGCAGCCCGCGATTGAAGCTCCGGCCGGCGTTGGTGTTGATCGCCGCGGCCTCGGCGGCGGCGGTTTCGCAGCCGGGCTCGGAGGCGGGCGGCGTCGCGCCCATCAGAACCGCGCAGTAGCCGAAGAGCCGGTGCGCCCAGACGAATTTCAGCATCGCCAGCACCAGAACGCAGAGCGTGAAGATGATCTTCAGCTCCCAAGCGGCGCGGCGCTCCTGGGCGGCGGCTTCGGTAAGGTCGCGCGAAAAATCCTGAGCGACGGCGAGGATCTGGTCGGTCGCGCCGAGGAGCGCCACGCAGCCGCCGACGGCGATCATGCTGGCCGAAGCGAAAAAGCCGGCGCCGCGATGCTGAATCCCGAGGAACTGAGCGTCCGTCATCCGCATCTCGCGCTTGGCCATCTCGCTCATCCAGCGCGCGCGTCGATCCGCCATGAGGCGAGACAGGCTCGGCCGCGCCGCCTTCTTCCGCTCGATGAGCAAGGTCAGGCCGTGGACCGCCGCGAGGAAAAAGGCGAGCGCGAAAAAGTCCGCGAGCCCGAGCGTCTCGGCGATCTTGGCGGTCAGACGCTCCATCGATCCGAGCTCGGCGGCTAGACCACCGCCTCCTTCGTCGCGCTCAAGCTGATGCCCTCGTAGTCGCGCAGCGCCTGGTCGATATCCCATTGGATCCGCGTCAGATACACCGGATCGCCGTCATGGTCGGTCGCCATCTGGCCTTTCTTCGCCGCCGCGAAGCGCTCGACCGCCTCGCGCTCGCCGAGCACCCAGCGCGCCGAGGTGTACTGCGTCGGCTCGAAGCGCACGGGAACGCCGTATTCGACCTCGATCCGGCTCGCCAGCACGTCGAATTGCAGCGAGCCGACCACGCCGACGATCCAGCCCGCGCCGATGGTCGGCTTGAAGAGCTTCGCCGCGCCCTCCTCGGCGAATTGCAGCAGCGCCTTGTCGAGGTGCTTCGCCTTCATCGGATCGCCGGCGCGGACGTTCTGCAGAAGCTCGGGCGCGAAGCTCGGGATGCCGGTGAAGCGGAGATCCTCGCCCTCGGTGAGCGCGTCGCCGATGCGCAGCTGACCGTGGTTGGGCACGCCCATGATGTCGCCGCCCCAAGCGTCCTCGGCGATCTCGCGCTCGGAGGCGAGGAACAGCACCGGATTGGAGATCGCCATCGGCTTGCCCGAGCGGACATGCTTCAGCTTCATGCCGCGCTTGAAATGACCGGAGCAGAGGCGGACGAAGGCGACCCGGTCGCGGTGCTTCGGGTCCATGTTCGCCTGCACCTTGAAGACGAAGCCGGAGACCTTGTCCTCGCCCGGATCGACGGTGCGCCCGGCGGTCGCGCGGGCGCGCGGCGGCGGCGCGAAGGCGGCGAGCCCCTCCAAGAGCTCGCGCACGCCGAAGGAGTTGAGCGCCGAGCCGAACCAGATCGGCGTCATCGCGCCGTCGAGAAACGAGACCCGGTCGAAGGCGGGCAGGAGGCCCTTCGCCATCTCCACCTCCTCGCGCAGCTGCGCGAGCTTGTCGGCGGGCAGCCGCTCGGCGAGGCGCGGGTCGTCGAGGCCCTGCATGCGCTCGCCGACCGTGGCGACGTTGCGGGCGGCGCGGGCGAGGAGCTGGAGCCGGTCGTTGAGAAGGTCATAGGCGCCGAGGAACTCGCGGCCGACGCC
>CAZPTD010000379.1:0-4096 GCA_964588915.1 uncultured Neomegalonema sp.
TCCGTCTCCGCCGGAGCTATCTTCCGATCGCGCCGGAGCGATCTTCCTATCGCGCCGTAGCGTATGACGCGGCGGCCCTTCGTTTTGCGCGATCTCCTCGGGTCGAACCGACGCGGCCGACCTGGAGTCGCTCTACTGTTGTCGCGTCGCCGGGTAGGCCCGCAGCGCCACTCTACCAAGCGGCGTGTCCGGCGCCCAGCGAGCGACGACGAACGCCGCGACGAAACCGGTGGCGCCGATAATCGCCAAGATGTGGTGAGACGGCAGGCTGAGCGCGCCGAGAACGACGATGGCGACGCTCGAGACCGCCATGAAGGTCGAATCGACCATGTTGGAGCAGGCGACGATCCGTCCGCGCGCGGCGGCCGGCGACTCGGCCTGATAGAGCGCGTTGAGCGGCGTGAGGTAGATGCCGGCGCAGATCGACGCCAGCGTGAAGTCGATGAGGACGCGCCAGCCCTGCGTCGTCTGCATGAACTCGAACGCGTTCTGGCAGGCGCCCTCGACCCGCGCCGTCAGCACGCCGTCGACGAAGACGCGCTCGCAGGGCGCCGCGGCGACGATCATGCGGCGCAGCTCGTCGCCGCGATCCGCCAGGAAGGCGCCGGCGGCCGAGAGCGGATCGAGCTGCGCCAGCGAGCCGGAAAGGCCTTCGCCGAGGATCCGCAGATATTCGGGTCCGGCGTCCGGCGTCGTCTGAACCGCGAACAGGAGATCGATCGAGAAGACCGCGATGCCGACGGCGCCCCAGGGCGAGGAGCCGATGCGCACGCCGCCGCCGCCGAAGAAGATGGCGGTGATGAGCGAGCCGAGGCCGATGCCGATGGTGAAGGCCGAGAGCAGGAGCGTGTAGACGGTTTCGTCGCCCTTGAGCTCGACCGAGGCGAGCACCGGCAGGATCGCGAGATAGGTCGCGCCGACGAACCAGAACCAGGCGATGGCGCGGATCGCGTTATAGGCCGGCCGCGACCGCCGCGTGCTGCCGAGCGAATCGAGCAGCGACGGCCAAAGCAGGTAGAGCGTGTAGACGAAGATCGCCGCGCCGAAGACGAGCCATTGTTTATCGTTCTCGAGCGAGCGGAGCGGACCGCTCGTCACCGCGAGCTCGATCACCGCCCAGAGCGCCAGGAAGACGCCGAGGAAGACGGCGAAGCGCAGGACGATGCGCTTCGCGTCGATGAAGCCGCCGAGGACCCGTCTGAGATGCAGGCCGCCGTCGAGGAAGCTCCGGCCCACGATCGGCGTCATGCCGGCCGCCGGCGGCGCCTTCGCCGCATAGAGGCTGGCGATCCAGCCGACGAGCGCGACCGCGATGACGACGCTGGAGACCACAGCGGCGCCGCTCGGCGTCAGCACGAGATTCGCGCCCGCGATCGAGCCGCTCAAGATCGCGACGAAGGTCGCCGCCTGGATGAGGCCGTTGCCCGGCACGAGCTGGCGCCGCGTGAGATATTGCGGCAGCAGCCCGTATTTGATCGGCGCGAAGAAGGCCGACTGCGCGCCCATCAAGAACAGAAGCAGAAACAGAAAGCCGACATGCTGCGTCAGGAACGCCGCGGCGGCGGCGACCATCAGGACGAGTTCGGAGAACTTCGTCCAGCGCATCATCTTCGCCTTGTCGACGCGGTCGGCGATCTGGCCGGCGAAGGGCGCGAGAAAGGCGAACGGGATGATGAACACGCCGCTCGCGATCGGCGCGAGGATCTCGATGCCCATCTCCATCTGACCGGCGAGCACGTAGGTCATGAGCGAGACGAAGGCCATCTTGAAGACGTTGTCGTTAAAGGCGCCGAGCGCCTGAACGACGAAGAGCGGCATAAATTTGCGGTGGACGAGCAACGCGCCGGGCGACGTGCCTTCGGCCTGCGCGCGTCCGGGCTTCACCGGGCCTCGATCCGCCATGGCGTGTTCGCTGGTCATCGTCTCCCTCGCCGCGGCGTCGCCGCTCCCGCCCGCGCCCGCATCCGCGTCACGCAATTTTCGCCGAGCCTTCGGTCGCTTGCGGCGGATCGTCGTTGTTCAGCCCCAAGCGATGCCGCTCCTCGGCGATCGCGACGTCCTCCGGCGTCCCGTGCTCGCGGATGAGCTCCATCGTCCGCCCTTCGATCTCCGCCTCGATACGCTGCATGAATTCGTTCTTGCTGAGCCCCGGCGGGATCGGCTTCATGAATTCGATGACGCAGGTCCGATTGACGCGCTTGCGCCATTTGCGCTGCGGCCAGACGAGACCGCAGCTGAGCGCCACCGGCGTCGCCTCGACGCCGAGCGCGTTGTAGATGTGCCAGACGCCGGTCCGATAGCGCTCGCGCGCGCCGATCCGCATCAGCTCGCCCTCCGGATAGATCAGGATCGGTCGTCCTTGCGCATGCGCGTGCTTGGCGCCGGAGATCACCTGGCGGAGCTGGTTGGCCTTGCGTCCTTCGACGCTGACCATGATGTAGTCGAGTTTGCGCACGACCGGTCCGATGAGCGGATAACGCGAGATCTCTATCATCGAGATCGCGGCGAGATCAGGGTAGAGATGCAGCGGCGTGAAGACGTCGAGCTCGCTCTGATGCTTGCTGACGATGAGCGCCGGGCGCCGACCGTTCTCGAACTGCTCGTGACCGCGCAGCTCGATCTTCGCGCCGAGCATCGCCCTCGTCAGACCGTTGAGGAAGCCCGAATGCTGCTTCAGGACCCATCGGATGCGGCGCGCGCCGCCCGGTCCGTATGAGGCGGCGAGGCCGAGCGTCGCGACGAAAATCGTCGATCCGTAAAGGATGATGTTGAATAGCGTCACGCGCAGCGCGTTCATCGTCCTTCTCGCTTCCTCTGTCGCCGACCGGCGTCCGGACCCGGACGGTCCGACGGCCGCTCGGCGCGTCGTCCTTCGCCCCGCGGCGGGTCATTCCGCCCAGGGCGGCGCCTCGCTTGCGCCCTCCGCCAGCGCCGCCCGAGCCTCCGCGACGTCGCGGCGCATCTGCGCGACCAGCGCGTCGACGGTGTCGAATTTGAGCTCCGGCCGCAGGAAGCGACGAAGCTCGACGGATAGGCCCGCGCCATAGAGATCGCCTTCGAAATCGCACAGATAGACTTCGAAATTCTCCACGAAAGCGCCGAAAGTTGGACGCTGTCCGATCGACGCCACGCCGTCATAGACGCCGGCGTGCGGACCGTCGAGCGCCGTCGCTCTGGTCGCGTATACGCCGAAGGCGGGCCGAAGAGCTTCGCCAAAACCGAGATTCGCCGTCGGAAACCCGAGACGCCGCCCGCGCTGATGCCCTTTTTCGACAACGCCCTCGACCGCGTGCCACGCGCCCAGAACCCGCGCCGCGTCCTCCGGCCGGCCCTCGCGCAGCGCCTGGCGCGCCGCGGTCGAGGAGAAGACGCCGGAGGGTCCGCCGACGGGCTCGATCGCCGACGCCTCGAAGCCGAAGCGCCGGCCGAGCTCGGCGAGCGCGGCGGCGTCGCCCTCGCGCCCGGCGCCGAAACGGAAATCCGCGCCGGTGACGACGCCGACCGCGCCGAGCGCCTCGGCGAGAACGTCGCGCGCGAAGGCCTCGGCGGAGAGCTTGAAGAGCGCCGGCTCGAAGCGGGCGACGAAGAGCCGGTCGACGCCGAGCTCGGCGATGCGGCGGGCCTTCAAGGGCTCGAGGGTGAGCCGAAAGGGCGGCGCGTCCGCCTGAAAGACGCTGCGCGGATGCGGCTCGAAGGTGAGGACGGCGGTCTCCACGCCGAAATCGCGCGCGCGACGCAGCGCCGCGCCGATCAGCGCCCGATGGCCGCGATGCACGCCGTCGAAATTGCCGATCGCCACGACGCATGCCGCCCGCCCAGAGGACAGTCGCGTCGCGCGCCACTCCGCCGGCGCGCCATGGTGGATGTGCATCGCCCGGCGCCTCGATCCAGATCACGGCGCGTCTGAGCGCCCGCGCCGACTTAAGGCGTCGCGGGCGGCGGCGCAACCCGAGCGCGGCTCAGGCGCGGACGAGGCGGCGCAGCAGGCGACGCGGCCGCGATCCGCGCCGCGGCGGCGGCGGCGGCGCGACGACCGCCGGCGCGGTCTCGGGCGCGAGAATGCGCGCCTCGCCCTCGAGCACGAGCTTCTTCCCGC
>CAZPTD010000380.1:0-4089 GCA_964588915.1 uncultured Neomegalonema sp.
ATGACGGCGTCATCCCGGGATGACGGCGTCATCGGCGTTGCAGATCCTGCTCTAATGGGCGTCCATGAAGTCGACAATCGCGCCCACCGCCTGCGCCTCGGCGCCGTTGAAGCCGTGCGCCGACCGTCCGTGGCAGACCGGCGCGCGCGTCGGCGCGAAATCCTCCACCAAACGATAGGCCGTCGCGGAGGCGTTCTCGAAGGCGCCCGAGAGAAGCTCGGCGCCGAGCGGCGACGTGACCTCGCACTGGTCATGAGCGTGCGCGACGACGATCACCGGCGCGCGGATCTCGTCGAGCGCGAGATCGAGGACGCCGTTCGGATACGCGTCGGCGATCGCCCAGTCCGCCCGGCTGCGCGTCACCGGCGAGGCGAGCGCGACGCCGTCCACGGCGTCGCCGAGCTCGATGGCGACGCTGGCGGCGGAGAAGCCGCCCATGCTCGTCCCGACCAGCCAGACCGGCCCGTCGACGCGCCGGCCGAGCGCCTCGATCACCGCGCCGACATCCTCGGCGTGCGCCACGCTCATCCGGAACCGCGCGCTCACCCGATCGCGATCCGACGGCGCGTCGATGAGCGCGACCGCGTAGCCGGCCTCGACGAAGCGCCCGCGGCTGCGGACGAGAAAATTGTTTCTGAGCGCCGTCGGCGCGCCCGTCTCCGGATCGAGCGCCAAGACGCCGTCGCCGCCGGCGAAGAGGATGACGAGGCCTTCAGCTTCGGCCGGCGCGTCGAAGAGAACCGCCAGCTCGGCGCCGCGCGGCGTCTCGACATGGAGCAGCTCCTCCGCGCGCGCCGCCGTCGTCGCCATCGCCGCCGCAACCAGTCCGATCGCCCATCGCTTCGTCATGATCGTCGCTCCGCGTCTGCCTTTCCGCTCGGAGCCTCGGCCCTGAAATTGACCGAAGCGGGCCGGAAGCGCGGCGGCGGCGCGTCAGACGTCGTTGAGCGACCAGTCGTATTCGTCGTCGTAGATCTCGTCGACGCCGTCGAGCGCCGCGAGCAGCTCCGGATCGGCGTATTGGCGCAGATGCCGGATCACGCCCTCCTCGGTGTCGCCGAAATCCTCCTCGAACCAGGAATAGATCGATGAGACCGTCAGCCGACCGCGTCGATCGACCCGAGCGCCGCGCGGATGATTGACGAATTCGCGCGCCGCCGCGTCGAGATCCGCGCCCAAGGTCTCGGCGCGCCAGGCGAGCGCCGGCAGGTTCGGGCAGCCGATCGAGGCGCAGTTGACCGCGTAGTGCACGCGCGGATCGCGCAGGACCGGCCGCATGATCCCGTGCTCGACGTCGTCGAGCGACAGCTCGCGCCCTTCGACCCTCACGACTTTCTCGGCCCAGGGACCGGTGTTGAAGAGGCCGCCGCGGACCTCTTTGATGCTGTCGACCGGATAGTCGGCGAGCACCAGCATCACGGTCGTCGCGTTGTAGAGATTCGCCCAATAAGCGAAGGCGGCGTCCCGCGTCATCCGCGTCGGCGTCTGACGCTGCAGCATCGCCACGTAGTCGCCGACCTCGTTGAAGGCGTGAACGGCGTTGGCGTAGTCGAAACGCGCGACGCCGTCGGCGCCCATGCGGCGCCATGCGCCGATGAAGAACGTCCATTCCGAATGATCCGGGCCAGGATCGTCGCCGGAGCCGCGCCAATGCTCTTCGAGCAGCTCGCTCGCGGGCGCGGCCGCCGCCCGCCCGCCGATCGAAGCCGCGCCGAAAGCGACTGCTCCGGCCAGAACCGCGCGTCTCGAAATCATGGTCTCGTCTCCTCGCCGCTGCGGATCGAACCGGCCGTCGGTGGTCCGGCTCCTCCGAAACTCGAGCTAGGACCGCGCGCGATTCGCGCCAGCGCGCTCGCGGGCCGCATCAAGCTTTCGTCAGGCGCGAGGATCTCCGCGACGACCCGAGACTGCGCCGCGTTTTCGACCGGCTCGCCGCCGGTCTCGCCGCCGGCTGAACAGGCGCCTCAATCCGCCCTTGCGTCGAAGGCGTCGTCGCGGCGAGCATCGGCGCGCATCAGCTGAAAGGAAGCCGCAATGGCGCGTCGTCTCGATCCGAAATCCGCCGGTCCGCGCACCCTGGCGATCCATGCGGGCGAGGGACCCGATCCGATGACCGGCGCGTCGAGCCCGAGCATCGTCATGTCCTCGACCTTCGTCACCGAAAAGCCCGAGGGCTTCTCGGCGCATGAGCTCGGGCCGGACTCGCCCTTCGTCTACGGGCGATGGGCCAACCCGACCGTGCGCGCCCTCGAGCGGAAGCTCGCGGCGCTCGAAGAGGCCGAGGCGGCGGTCTGCTTCGCCTCGGGCATGGCGGCGGCGGCGGCGATCCTCTTCAGCCGGCTCTCCTCCGGCGATCATCTCGTGCTCTCGGACGTCGCCTACGCCGGCATCGCCGAGCTCGGGCTCGACACGCTGCCGCGGATGGGCGTCGAGGTCTCGAGGGTCGACGGCTCCGATCCCGAGAACATCAGCGCGGCGATGCGGCCGAACACGCGGCTCGTCTTCATCGACACGCCGTGCAACCCGATCATGCGGCTGACGGACGTCGCGCGCGCGGCCGAGATCGCGCATGCGGGCGGCGCGCTGCTCGCGGTCGACAACACCTTCGCGACGCCGGTCGGCGCGCGGCCGCTCGCGCTCGGCGCGGACTATGCGCTGCACTCGGCGACGAAGTATCTCAACGGCCATGGCGACGTGATCGGCGGCGCGGTCTGCGCGTCCGCCGAGCTCGCGAGCGCGCTCCGGACCGAGGCGATCGTCCATTACGGCGGCGTCATGGCGCCGATGTCGGCCTGGCTGATCGCGCGCGGGATCGAGACGCTGCCCTTGCGCATGCGCGCGCACGAAGCGTCGGCGACGGCGCTGGCGCAGGCGCTCGAGGCGCACAAGGCGGTCGAGGCGGTGGTCTATCCGGGCCTGGCGAGCCATCCGCAGCACGCGCTCGCGTCGGAGCAGATGAGCTGCTTCTCCGGCATGCTGACCTTCCGCGTCAAAGGCGGCGAGGCGGCCGGCGCGGCGCTGGCCGACCGCATGGCCGGCGAGGGCGGCCTCGACATCGTCCATTACGCGGTGTCGCTCGGCCATTCGCGCACGCTCGTCTGCTGGATGCCGACGGCGAGCCTTCTGGAGACGTCGTTCCGACTGACGCCGGAACAGGCGGCCTCCTACCGCGCCTACGCCGGCGACGGCGTCTTCCGGGTCTCGGTCGGCCTCGAGGATCCGGACGATCTCATTCGGGATTTCGAGAAGGTGCTGGGATAGGGCGGCGCGGGTCCGCCAGGGGCGCAGCCCTTCAGCCGCGGCGGCGGCGGCGCTGGAGCGCCGTCGCCTGCGGGATCCAGCGGTCGCGGACGCTTCGACCCTTGAACTTGATCCGCGCGTCGACCCAGGCGAGGTCCGCGGCCGAGAATTGCGCGATCTGCGAAAAATAGTAGACGCCGAGCTCGTTCAGCGTCCGTTCGAGCTGAGGGCCGACGCCGTTGATGAGCTTCAAATCATCCGGCGAGGCGCCCTTCGGCGCGTCGAGCAGGCTCTCGGGCGGCGCGAGCTCCGAGGCGTCGGCGCCGCCCGTGACGAGCCGCATCGCCTCGACCTCGACCTCGAGATAGGGCGAGGTCCGCGCCGCGTGGAGCGCCTCGTCGAGCGCGCCGCCGCGGTTCTGCAAGGTCCAGCTGCCTTCGCCGCCGATCGACATGTCGCCGGCGGCCTTCCTCTCGGCGAGCTCGACCGCCTGGCGCGCCCAGCCCTCGCGCGCGATCCGCCCGCCGAGCCCGAGCGACACGTCGACCCAGGCGAGATCCGCCGCGGCGAAACCGGCGATCTGATCGAAGCCGTAGACGCCGAGATCATTGAGCCGCGCCTCGAGTTTCGGCCCGATCGTCTGGATCAGCTTCAGATCGTCCGGACCGCCCTCGGGCGCCTCGACGAGAAGGCCGTCGGGCCCGGGGTCGCGATCGGTGACCGCGCCCGAGGCGGCGAGGCGCCCGGCCTCGGCTTCGCGCCGTTCGGCGGCGGCGAGCGCGCTCGTCGGCGCGTCCTCGACGGCGTTCTCGGGCGCCGCTTGCGCCGCTCGGACCGGCTCGCGCCGCG
>CAZPTD010000381.1:0-4082 GCA_964588915.1 uncultured Neomegalonema sp.
TCCAGCTTCCGGCGTGGAACGAGGCGCTCGGCCTGCCGCGCCCGTGGGACCAGCAATGGTCGCTCCGGATGCAGCAGGTGCTCGCCTACGAGACCGATCTTCTCGAATACGGCGACCTTTTCGACGGCTCGAGCGTGGTCGCGGCCAAGGTCGAGGAGCTGATCGCCAAGGCGAAGGCGGAGCTCTCGGCGATCGACGCGATGGGCGGCGCGGTCGCGGCGATCGACCATATGAAGGCGCGGCTCGTCGAGAGCCATGCGGCGCGCGTCGCCGCGATCGAATCGGGCGCGCAGATGGTGATCGGCGTCAACGCGTATCAGGAGACCGAAGAAAGCCCGCTCTCGGCCGGCGCCGGCGCGATCCTGACCGTCGATCCGGCGGTCGAGGCCGAGCAGATCGCCGCGCTCGGCGCCTGGCGCGCGGCCCGCGACGCCGAGGCGGTCGAGAAGGCGCTCGCCGAGCTCAAATCCGCCGCCGCCGAGGGCCGGAACGTCATGGGCCCGAGCGTCGAAGCGGCGAAGGCCGGCGCGACGACGGGCGAATGGGGCGGCGTTCTCAGGGAGGTCTTCGGCGAGTATCGCGCGCCGACCGGCGTCGGCGCCGCGCGGGCGGCGGGCGGCGCCGATCTCTCCTCGGTGCGCGCCACCGTCGAGGCGGTGTCGACCAAGCTCCGGCGGCGGCTCAAGATGCTGGTCGGCAAGCCCGGGCTCGACGGTCATTCGAACGGCGCCGAGCAGATCGCCGTCCGCGCGCGGGATTGCGGGTTCGAGGTCGTCTATGACGGCATTCGCTTGACGCCGGCGCAGATCGTCAACGCCGCGCTCGAAGAGGACGTGCACGTCGTCGGGCTGTCGATCCTCTCCGGCGGGCACATGCCGCTCATCGCCGACGTGATGGCGCGCATGAAGAAGGCCGGCCTCGGCGACGTGCCGGTGGTGGTCGGCGGCATCATCCCGCCCGAGGATGCGGAAAAGCTCATCGAGGCCGGCGTGGCGCGGGTCTACACGCCGAAGGACTTCGACCTGACGCGGATCATGGGCGATATTGTCGACCTGGTGGCCGAGCGCGGCGAGGCGGCGGCGTGAGACCTGTCGTCACGCCGCGATCCGAACCGTCCGAAAGGTGAAGGAGAGTCGCCGTCCGCGCGCGACGCGGCGGCCGTCCACCATGTCGCTCTTTCGCGGCGCGATCCCGTGGGTCCAAGCGTAGCGCGCCTCGCCCGTCATCACGAGAAGCGATCTCGGCGCGAGGTAGACCGACGCTTCAGCGCCGCCTCGGCTCCTGCGAAACGCCATCTCCGCGCCCGAGCCGGTCGTCAGCGTCGCGATCGTCGCGCCGAAGCAGGGCGCGCAATCGACATGCGGCGCGATCCCTTGGCCGGGCTCGTATCCGTTGACGATGATCTGATCGGGGCGCCGTTCGAACAGGCCGTCCGCGACGAGGCGCGCGCGGATCTCGGAGAGCCAGTCGGGCGGCTCGCCAAGAAAATCTTCCGGAGCGACCCGTCGCGCGCGATAGTCGTAGCGCCAGCCGTAATGCTGGACGCGGCGCCGCAGGTCGTCGCGCCAGCACGCGGCGTCCGCTCGGGCGATGAGCGTCGCGGCTTCGGCGGAGCGGACATAGTCGTCGACATAGGTGGCGCCAGGCGGCAGGGGCATCGATCCGCTCCGATCGTTCGAGACTAGGAGATACGTATGACGAGCAGCGGCGGAACTTCGGCGGCGGCGAAGCCGCCTCGGCTCGCGGACGTCGATCTCTCACTATCGCTCGACCGCGAGACGTATGAGGCGCGGCTCCTGGCCGGGCAGAGGCGGCTGCAGCTCGTACAGCAAGCGTATCTGCGGACGAAGGACCAGGCGATCATCGTCTTCGAGGGCTGGGACGCGGCGGGCAAGGGCGGCGCGATCCGTCGGCTCGGCCACGCGCTCGATCCGCGCAGCTTCAAGGTCTGGCCGATCGCCGCGCCGCGGGACTATTTCAAGGAGCGCCATTATCTCGCGCGCTTCTGGGAGAAGCTGCCGCCCGACGGCGCGATCGCGGTTTTCGACCGGTCGTGGTACGGCCGCGTCCTGGTCGAGCGCGTCGAGGCCTTCGCCTCGGAGGCGCAGTGGCGGCGCGCCTATGACGAGATCAACTGCTTCGAGAAATTCTTGGTCGACGACGGCGCCCGCCTGGTGAAGTTCTTCCTGCACGTGTCGCCGGAGACGCAGTCGGCGCGCTTCGCGGCGCGGATGCAGGATCCGGCCAAGCGATGGAAGCTGTCGCTCGACGACTTTCGCAATCTCGAGAGACGCGACGCCTATGCGACGGCGATCGACGAGATGCTCGAACGCACGCACACGGCGGAGACGCCTTGGACGGTCGTCGCGGCCGACAGCAAGCGCTACGCGCGGATCGCCGTGATCGAGACGATCTGCGGGCGACTGAGCGCCGGCGTCGATCTTGCGCCCGCGCCGCTCGATCCCGAGATCGCGGCGACCGCCGCCAAGCATCTCGGCCACGCGCCGGACAACGTCTAGACGCCGGCCCGCGCGCGCCGACGGCTCCAATAGGATTGCGGCGCGCCCTTCTCCTTGCTGAAGGCGTAGAAGGCGAGCCCGAGCGTCAGCGCGCCGGCGTAGAACAGGAAAAGCGTCGGATAGGCGGCGGCCGGATCGCCTTCCGGCGTCGCCGCCTCGAAGACGCGCGCGGAGAGGAAGTTCATCGCCGCCGCGCCGCCGATCGAGAAGAAGTTGAGGAAGGTCACGCCGCGGCCGACGAGATGCGGCGGCAGGAAGCCCTGACCATGCGCCATCACCACCGGATAGGAGTGGCCGAAGGCGCCGATCAGCGCGAAGAGCAGCATCGCCGCGGCCGGGGAGAGGGCGGGCGTGAAGGCGAGCGTCAGGAGCAGCCCGACGACGACGACGTTGCCGCCGATGGCGACGCCCTTGCGCGTGCCGAAGAGCCGGTCGAGCGGCCCGTAGACCAAGGTCCCGACCGCCATGGCGAGCGCCATATAGAGCGTCGCCCGGCCGATCTCGTCGCGGCCGAACTCGAAGAGGTCGGGGAAATAGCTGCCGGCCCAGGGCGAGCGCAGATTCGCCGGAGCCGCGTAGTTGACGAGAATGATCGGCGCGATGAGCCAGAGGGCGCGGATGCGCAGGATCGCGGTCAGCCCTTCGAAGAAGCCGGAATCGTCGTCCGTCTCGGCGCGCGGCGGATCCTCGACGAAGACGAGGATGGCGATCGCGATCGCCAGGGCGACGCCGGCGAGCACGAGGGCGGCGTTGCGCCAGCCGATCGCCGCGTCGAGCGCCGCCATCGGCGCGGACGCCGCGACGTTGCCGAGCGTGCCGAGGCCGATGAGCACGGCGGCGTAGGTCGCGAACCGCGTCGGATCGAAGCGGCGGGCGAAGATGTAGTAGCTCGACATGAGGACGGGCGCGCAGCCGAGGCCGATCAGGCCCATCGCGACGGTCAGCGCGGACGCGTCCTCGGCGACGCTGAAGAGGAGGCAGCCGCCGGCGCCGGCGGCGCCGAGCAGGACGCTCGCGGTGCGCCGCGGGCCGATCTTGTCGAGCGCCCAGCCGATCGGGAACTGCGCCAACGCGAAGACCAGCCACCAGGCCCCGTTGGCGACCGCGAACGCCTCCTGCGCCGCGCCGTCGCCGCCGGGCAGGATCTCCGCCGAGAGCGACGGGTAGAGCACGGCCAGAAACGAGCGGTAGAACTGGCTCATGAAATAGGCGAGACCGAGGGCGAGAAGCCCGATCGCGCTGCGCGGCATGGAAGTCCTCCGGAAGGGCGCGATCTCAGTCGCGCTTGGCGACGCACGTAGCGCGACCGCGGCGGCGGAGCTAGAGTGTGAATTCATGAATCCAGTGTTGTCGGCTCGGTTCTGGGGTTCGCCGAGCAGGAAGCGGCGTGACGGCGGCGCCGATCCGCCGTCGAGCGGCGCTGACCGGCTCTCACGGGTTTCGCGCGCGAAATCCGATGGGTTCCCGTGACGCCGCCGGATCCATGAATTCACACCCTAGATCAGGATCTGCAACGCCGATGACGGCGTCATCCCGGGATGACGCCGTCATCCCGGAAAGCCG
>CAZPTD010000382.1:0-4076 GCA_964588915.1 uncultured Neomegalonema sp.
ACGCGGGTCGGCGCCGCCTCGTGGTCGATCGGCCCGCCCATCAAGGCGATCGACGCCGGCCGAGCGGGATCCGCCTCTTGATGCATCAGCGCCGCCGCCGCCGCCGTCGGAACCGCGGCTTGGCAGACGCCGACGAGATGCGCGCCCGGCCCGCGGCGCCGCGCGGCGTCGATCACCGCGTCGATGTTCTCGTCGAAGCCGAAGCGGCCGTCGGCGCGCGCGGCGTAGCGCGCGCTCGCCCAGTCGAGCGTGTAGACGTCGCAAGCGGGCAAAAGGCTGATCGCGAGATCCCGAAAGACCAGGCTGTAGTGGCCGGACATCGGCATCACGAGAAGCGCCCGCGGCGCCGGACGGACGCGGTCCGGCAGGAGCGCCGTGAGTTGAACGAAGGGCGTGTTGAGCGTCAGCTCCTCGCGCACCGCGACCGGCCTGCCGTCGATCTCGACCGCGCCGATCCGCATCAGCCGCCGCCGCGGATGCGCGTAAGGATTCGCGATCTCGCCCTCGGGCATCCAGGGCGGACGCATCCAGGAAAATTCCGACGCCATCCAGTCGGACATCATCGCCCTCCTTCAGGGCGGGCGCTCGCCCCGCGCGCCGCGAAGCGCTCAGCGCTCGAAAACGTAAGAGCCGGGCGCGTCCTCGATCGGCGCCAAGCCGGCCTCGGGCGCGCCCATCGCCGGCGGATCCGTCGGCGCGCCCGACCGCGCGGCGAGCCAGTCGGCCCAGGCCGTCCACCAGGAGCCGTCATTGGGCGCCGTCTCCTCGAACCACGCGTCGGGGTCGCGATAACGCTCGCCCTCTCGCATGGTCGAGATCCGATAGATCCGGCGCGGATGGCCGGGCTCGGAAAGGACGCCAGCGTTGTGCCCGCCCTTCGTTAGCGCAAAGGTCACCTCCGCGTCCATGTAGAGCCGCAGCTTGTAGACCGAGCGCCAGGGCGCGACATGGTCCGTCATCGTGCCGAGCGCGAACACCGGCGCCTTGATGTCGGTGACCGAGATCGGGCGGCCGCCGGCTTTGAAGCGGCCTTCGGTCAGGTCGTTGTCGAGATAGAGGCGGCGCAGATACTCCGAGTGCATCCGCGCCGGCATCCGCGTCGCGTCGGCGTTCCAGGCGGTCAGATCCGTCGCCGGACGGCGCTCGCCCATCAAATACGCGTTGACGATCCGCGACCAGACGAGATCGGTCGAACGCAGGAGCTGAAAGGCGCCGGACATCTGATGGGATTCGAGGAAGCCCGTCTCCCACATCAGGTCCTCGAGGAAGGTGAGCTGGCCCTCGTTGATGAAGAGCTGCAGCTCGCCCGCTTCGGAGAAGTCGACCTGCGCGGCGAGCAGCGTGAGCGTGCCGAAACCGTCCGCGCCGTCGCGCGCCTGAGCCGCGGCCGTGATCGCGAGCAGCGTGCCGCCGATGCAATAGCCGACGCCATGCGGTTCGGCGCCCGGGACGATCCGGCGCACCGCGTCGAGCGCCGCCTCGACGCCGAGCGTGCGGTAGTCGTCCAGGCCGAGGCTCCTGTCCTCGGCCCGCGGATTGCGCCAGGAGATGATGAAGACGGTGAAGCCGGCGTCGCGGAGATAAGCGACGAGCGAGTTATGGGCCGAGAGATCGAGAATGTAGTATTTCATGATCCAGGCCGGCGTGATCAGGATCGGCTCCGGTCGGACCTGATCGGTCGTCGGCGCGTATTGGATGAGCTCGATGAGCGCGTTGCGGAAGACGACCTTTCCCGGCGTCGCCGCGACGTCGCGGCCGGGCCGGAACGCCTCGGCGCCGATCGGTGGATGACCGCCCGCCTCGCGGTAGACGTCTTCGAGCCAATTCCGAAAGCCGCGCGCGAGATTGTGGCCGCCTTCGGCCAGCGTCTTGCCGAGGACGACGGGATTGGTGGCGATGAAGTTCGAGGGCGAGACGACGTCGAGGAGCTGCCGCGCCGTGAAGGCGACGACGTCTTCGTGCTGCTTGGTGACGCCGCGTACGCTCGTCGTGGCGTTGTGCCACCACTGCTGCGTCAGCAGGAAGGACTGGTAGTAGAGATTGAACGGCCAACGCCGCCACTCCGGGGCCTCGAAGCGCCGATCCTGCGGCAACGGCTCGATGCAGGGCGCGTCGTCCTCGACGAGCGGCGGCGTCGCCGCGATGTGGGTCGAGATCCGAAACGCTTTGCGCGCCGCCTTCTCGACGAGTTCGGCCTGCTTGCCGGGCGAGAGCGCGAGATGGGCGAGCCAGTCGAAATACGCGTTCGCGAGCGCTGCGGGCGAAACGCCGAACGTCGTTTTCGCCATTGCCGCGCGCGTCGCGCGATCGATCATCTGGGCGAAGCTATGGGCCGGGGAGGCCGCGTCGTCGCCGTCGTCCGCCGCAGCGGAACGAGCGTCGCGGCGCGGCGGGCGCAAGTCGACCTGGCGCTCGGGCGCGCGCTCCGGGCTGCGCGGCGCATCCGTCCGGGACGGCGCGTCCGCTGTGTTCGTCCGAAGTCGATCCATGTTGAAAACGCCGCTCGAATCTGCGCTGGGCCGGAATGTCCGATAGGAGCGGCGTCAGCGCGTTGATTTCGATCAAGATGCGCCGACGGCGCTAGCCGTCCGCGAAGGCTTCGAGCGCTTCGCGGTCGACGATGACGAGCCGCCGGCGATCGATCAGGATGCAGCCGATCCTGGCGAAGTGCGAGAGCTGCCGGCTGGTGTTCTCGCGCGAGGCGCCGACGAAGGCGCCGAGCTCCTGCTGGCTCGCGAAAAGATCCATCTCGACGCCGCGCTCGGTCTCGCGGCCGTGAAGCGCCGCGAGCCGCAACAGGCCGGCCGCGCAGCGCCCGCGCACGTCCATCTGGTAGGCCTCCGCCGTCTCCGACGCGGCGCGGAGCTTGGCGCAGAGCGCCTCGGCGACCGCCATCAGCGCCTGCGGCTCCTTCTCGAGCGCGGCGCGCATGTCCGCGCCGGCGACGACGAAGAGCGCGCCGGGCTCGATCATCGCGGCGTCGGCGCTGCGCGCGCCGCCGTCGAGCACCGAGATCTCGCCGATGATGTCGCCGGCGCGCAGGAAGTTGAGGACGACTTCCCGCCCGGCGCTCGTCGTCGCGCTGATCTTCACGGCGCCGTCGAGGACGATCATCATGCTGTCGCCCGGATCGCCGCGCCCGAAGAGCGCCTCGCCGCGCGCGAAGGCGCGGCGGCGGCCGACCGAGAGCAGCCGCGCCAACACGGCGTCGGAAAGCCCGCCGCAGAACGTGCGCTCGATCAGGAAGCGCCGGATGTCCGCCTTGCTCGCCTCGCCCGCCATCTTCGGTCCTGCGCTTCGGCCGACGCGCTTCGGCGTCGACCGCGTGATGCGATCGACGCATAAGGGACCGCGATCGGTTCGCGGGCAAGCCCGACATCGCCGCCGCGGGCGAGAGGACATGTGAGAGAAGATGGCGTCCACGATCAGAGCATCGCTGTCGCGCGGCGTTCGGCTGCGCCTGCGCATCGCCTCTCTCGCCGTCGTCGCCGGCGCCGCGGTCTTTCTCGCCGCGCACGCGCCGCCCGGCGCCGCGCTGCGCGAGCAATGGTTCGACGGTGTCGTCGGCTGGCGCGCGGACGAGATCGCCGAGGCGGCGCCGATCGTCGTCGCCATCGACCGGCGCGCGCTGGCGGAGCGCGGCCCGTGGCCGTGGAGCCGAGACCAGATCGCCGACGCGCTCGCCGAGATCGCGGCGCACGGGCCGCGCGCGATCGGCATCGACATTCTCTTCGACGCGCCGGACGCGCGCTCGCCGGCCGCGACGGCGCGGGCGCTCGCCGCGCGCACGGGCGACCAAAGCCTCGCGGCGCTGGCCGAGACGCTGCCCGACGGCGACGCGTTGATGGCGGCGGCGACGGACGCGGCGCCGAGCGTCTTCGGGGTCGCGCTCGCCGATCAGCCGGCCGACGCCGACGCGCCCGCCTTCGCGCCGATCCTCTTGCGCGGCGCCTTCGACGGCGCGGGGCTTTGGCGGGCGGAGCGCGCGATCGGGCCGCCGCTTGCGGCGTCGCGCGCCGCCGCCGGCGCCGGCGTGCGCGCGCTCGTCGGCGACGCCGACGGCGTCTTGCGCCGCG
>CAZPTD010000383.1:0-4070 GCA_964588915.1 uncultured Neomegalonema sp.
GCCGGCCCCCGCGCCTCCCCCCCCGCCCCCCCGCGCTGGTGGCCGCGGCCGTCCCGGCCGCCGCGGCGCGCCTCTCCTTTTGACGCTTTTCTCGGCGGTTCGACCGTGCTTGGTTCTCGAGCGCGCGGACCCGCGGCGGCGAGGAAGGAACAGAAGATGAAATGGCTTTGGGCCGGGCTGCTGTGGCTCGGCGCGGCGTCGACGGCCGCAGCGCAAGTTCCGGACGGCGTCGACCCTCATTTGCCGGTTTTGGGCGGGGCGGTCTTCGACGGCGCGGCGCCGGCGGACGTCGAGGCCGCGATCGCGTATTTCGAAGGCGTGGCGGCCGAGCGCGGCTTCGCCGGCGTCGCGCCGCTCCTGTTTTTCGATCCCGACGGCGACGGGACGGAGGTCTACTACTACGGCAATCTCGCGGCGCGGCGCCTGCTCTCCGATCCTGCGCTCGTCGATCTGGCGCCGCTCGAGAAGGCGTTCCTCTACGAAATCTTCTTCGCCGAGACCTTCGGCTTCGCCATGCCGGATTTCGGCGCGGATTGGGAATGGTGCTTCCTGCGCGACGCGCTCGGTCTGCAATACGACGCGTTGCGCGCCGCAGAGACGCTCAGCGACGAAGACCGCGCGCGGCTCTCCGCGATCAACGGCTTCGCCCTGATGGAGGCTTTCAACGCCGGCGCCAAGTTTCGCGCGCAGCAACGCATCCTCGCGGACGAGCCGACGCCGCTCTGGTCCGAGAACGACGAGCCGCCAGCCGATATGATCCGAGCCGTCGCGACGTTCGAATACGTGCAGGGGACGATCAACGCCGACGGATCGGGCGTCGAGAACGGCTTTATCGCTATGGATCTGCTGACAGGCGCCGAGATCCCGGCCGACCGCCTGGAGGAGGCGCTCGACGGCTTGTCGCCGGAAGAGCGCGCGGCGCTCGACGGCGCGCGGGATTTCTGGCGGGCGTTTCTCGAGGAATACGCGGCGGGCGGCGTCGCGACGTTCGAAGACGCCAAGGCGCGCTACTGCCGAAGCTGATCGGGCGGGCGGCGGCGCGCGCGAGCTGAGGAGCGGCCATGCGGACCGTCGGCGCGAGCTACATCTATCGTCAATCGCCCGGCGCCGAGAAGGTCGGCGGGCTCGAGCTGCGCCTCAGGCGGCGCGCCGGCGACGCCGGCGTGATCGACGTGGCGGCGGACGCCTGGCTCGATCCCGGCGTCGACGCGGACGTCGCGCCCTACGCGGCGGAAGCGCGCCGAGGGATCGAGACCGCCGCCGCCGAGGCGGGCGTCGATCTCGCCGAGTTCGACATCGCGATGGCCCGTTTCGCGCTCCATCCGGTCGACAGCCGGCCACAAGCCTATTTCAACGCCGCGCGCTACGCCTTTCGCGCCGCCTACGACGCGTGGCGGCGGCCCTGACGCGCCGCCTCCGCGGGTTTTTTCGCGTCAGCCCCGCGGCAGCGCTTCGAGCAATACCGGACCTCGTCCCAAACCGCGGCCCATTTCTTCCGCCACGCGAAAGGACGCCCGCAGGCGGCGCAGATCTTATGCGGCAGATCCGCCTTCCTGCGCATCTTCGCCATCGGCTCAGTCTCCGAGATCGAGCGATTGCTGGCGCGTGTCCGACGCCTTCGTCTTTCGCCGGCCGGTCATCGGCAGACGGCTCTTGCGGCTGCCATGCTTCTCCTGGATCGCGTCCGCCGCGTCGCGATAGGCCGCGCCGCGGCGCACGGCGTAGATCGCGTCCTTGGCCGCCTTGGTCGCCGCGGCCAAGTCGACGAGCGGCGCGGGATAGGCGCGGCCGAGCAGCCCGTCTGCGCCGTCCCACGTCCAAGGCTCGTGCAGATGCGCGTCCGGAACCGGCGCGAGCTCCGGGATCCAGCGGCGGATGAAGCGGCCCTCCGGATCATGGTCGCGGCCCTGCTTGATCGGGTTGTAGATCCGCACCGTGTTGACGCCGGTGACGCCCGACTGCATCTGCGTCTGCGGCCAATGGATGCCGGGCTCGTAGTCGGTGAAGAGCCGCGCCAGCGCCTCGCCGCTCGCGCGCCAGGGCAGCCAGAGCTGATAGCTCGCGACCGACATGACCATGGCGCGCATGCGGAAATTGAGCCAGCCCGTCGCTCTGAGGCTCCTCATGCAGGCGTCGACGAACGGCCAGCCGGTCTCGCCCGCCCGCCAGGCCGCGAGACGCGCCGGATCCGGCGCTTCGGGGCGCACGCCCTCATAGGCGGCGTGCAGGCAGCGCCGCTCCATAGAGGGCGCGTCCTCGAGCTTCTGGGTGAAGTGGTCGCGCCAATGGAGGCGCCCGACGAAGGAGCGCATCGAGCCCGCCCAGCCGCCTTTCGTTCCGGCCGCGCGCAGTTCGCGTTGGCGCGTCCAGGCGGCTTGCGCCGTCTCGCGCATCGAGAGCGTTCCGAAGGCGAGATGGGCCGAGATCCGCGAGCAGTGGCGCGCGCCCGGCTCGGGCGCCGACATCGCGCGGCGATAAGGCGCGCCGCGGGCGGCGAGGAAGCTCTCCAAGGTCGCCCGAGCGAGCCGCCTTCCGCCGCTTTGGCGGTCAGGGCAAGGGTCGGGCGCGAGGCCGATCTCGCGCGCCGAGGGCGGATGGCCGGGGTCGAGCCCGTCGATCGGCGCGAGGCGCGGCGTCGGCGCTTGCGGCTTCGCCATTTCCGCGTCCCAGGCCTTGGCCCAACCGTCGCGGCTCTTCAGCCGCCGGATCACGCCGCTCTGGCGCGGTTCGCGCCACTCGATCCCGTGCGCCCGCGCCCAGTCGGCGACGCGCTTGTCGCGCTCATAGCTCCAGAGGTTGCCGGTCTCCTGATGCGACCAGAGCGTCGAGACGGCGAAGCGCGCCCGGAACGCCTCCAGGATCTCGACCGCGTCGCCGACCCGGATGACGAGCGGCTGGCCGAGCGCGGCGAGATCCGCCTGGAGCTCGGTCAGACATTCGGAGACGAACGCCCATTGCCGCGCGGCGGCGTCGGGCTGCGCCCAGAGCTCGGGCTCGACGACATAGAGCGGGATCGCCGGCCCGCGCGCCGCCGCCTCGGCGAGGCAGGCGTGGTCGACGACGCGCAGATCGCGCTTGAACCAGACGATTTGGCGGACGGCCTCGGGCATGAGCGTGAGCTAATCGGGAACCGCGACGCGGCAAGGACCGCCTTCCGACGACGATCGCCGGCTTTGCGGCCGAAGACGCGCAGGCCGCATCGGGCCAGAGCGGGCGACGCTCCGTGACGCGATGCGATCGCCCGTGCGGATCCACCCTATCTCGGTTGCGTAATTACGGGCTACGATCGTCGCCACCCGGACGCGGAGGACGACGAGGCTTCGGAAAAGGGCCGCGCTTTGATCGGGCGCCTCGAGCCGGAGCTCGACGGCTGGGCGCACGGGCCCGCGACGAGCTCGTCGATCTCGATCCGGCGACGAGCGCGGTCCGCGCCGTTTCGGCGGAGCGGTCGGCGTTGAGCCAAATCTGTCGATCGCTCCGCTAGAGGAGGCCGCTCTATGAAGCGCACCATACCTGAATTCACGAGGGCGCGCCGCGTCTCGCACATCTGGGCCTGGGCGTTCATCGTCTGGGGCGCCGGCGGCTGCATCGTGCTGCTCGCGCTGATCGCGTTCCAAGCCTACCGCATCACGCCTCCGGAGCGCGAGCCGTCGACGATGGCGTTGCTGCTCGAGCGCTATCCGACCGCGCCGATCATGCAGCTCGGCTGCGCCGTCTGGGTGGCGGAGAGGCCGCACGCCGCCGCGGCGGGAGAGATCTGCAAGACGGAGCAGTCGGCGGGATGGCCGAACGCGATACCGATTCCGGTGGCGCAGAACCTCGGCGGCGGCGAAGCGCCCGGGGAATGAGGCGGACGGGTCGGGAACCGCCGAGAGCCTCGGATCCGATCGCCGCCGCGCGCTACGAGATCCGCTCGTCGACGGCGATTCTCGACGCGCGCGCGCGTGCGAGACGAACGGATCCGACCGCGGCCGAGGCCGAACGGATCCGATACATCGCTCTTGATCGCGGAAAAATGGTCGGAGTAGCAAGATTCGAACTTGCGGCCCCTGCCTCCCGAAGACAGTGCT
>CAZPTD010000384.1:0-4063 GCA_964588915.1 uncultured Neomegalonema sp.
GTGCCGTCATCGAGCCGGGCCCAGATCCGTGTGTCGCCGCGCAGGCGGGCCGGAGCGCGCCATGATCGGGCGGAAGCGGTCATCCTCGACGACGTCCTCCCGGAAAGCCTGAGGCTTCTCCGGGATCCGGGCGCTTCGCGCTTGGCCGAGATGTCGAGGCGTTGGGCGCATCGACTTGGCCCTGACGCGCTCTAAGCTCAGATTTTCTCATTTTCTCCTGGCCGGAACCTTGGCGACGTGAAAATATCTCACGATTCGACCAAGCCGAGCCGCGCCATGAACCTCCGCCAGCTGCGCACGATGATCCTGCTCTCCGAGATCCCGTCCTTCGCGGCGGCGGGCGAGGCGATGGGCGTCAGTCATTCCGCGGTCAGCCTGCAGGTGAAGAGCCTCGAGGAGGAGCTCGGCTTCGCGCTTGTCGACCGCTCGCGCCGGCCGCCGGCGCTCACCGCCCATGGCGCGCTGCTCGTCGAGCGCGCCCGCGAGGTGATGCGCCTCGTCGACGAGATCGCCGAGATCGGCGGCGAGGGCCGGCTCGCCGGCGATCTCGCCATCGGCTTCGTGCCGACCGCGCTCTCGACCCTCGGTCCGGCGGCGCTCCGCGCCTTGCGCGAGCGGCATCCGGACATCCGCCTCTCGGTCCGCGCCGCCGTCTCCGGACCGCTGGCGCAGATGGTCCGGCACGGCGATCTCGACCTCGCGGTCACCACCGCGCCGGAGGTCGCGCTCGACGGTCTGACGAGCGAGCTCATCTGCCGCGAGCCCCTGATGGTGTTCGCGCCGCCCGAGGCGCCGGAGGCCGACGACCGCGCGCTCCTGACGTCCTATCCCTTCATCTGGTTCGACCGCAGCGCTTGGATCGGCCGCGCCATCGAGCGGCGGCTGGTCGAGCTCGGCTATCCGGTCGACGGCAAGATCGAGATCGGCTCGCTGGAGGCGATCTCGGCGCTCGTGCGCCACGGTCTCGGCGTCTCGATCGGCCCGGTCTCGTCGGTCGCCGGGCCGCCGCGAGGCGTCCGCGTCGCGCGCTTCGGCCCGACGCCGATGTATCGCGACCTCGCGCTTCTCAGACGGACGACGAGCGCCGACCATCGCGTCGCCGACGCCGTCCTCGCCGCCTTCCGCGACGCCGCCGCGCCGACATCGCGCGCCCCGGCCTCTTCCGACGCAGTATCGCCGTAATCGCGCTCTACCGCCGTCGCGTCAAAGGGGAGGGCGCGATGTTCGATCGGGTGGAAATCCTCGTCGCGATCGCGACCGTCGCCAGCGCGGCGGTGTCGCTGTTCGTCAACTTCATCTATCTCGAATACATCCGGCCGGGTCGGCAACGCCGCCGCGCGCGGCGCGACACGCTGGCCAAGGTCGGCATGCCGATGCTCCGGGCGACCAAATCCGCCGCCTCCTATGTCGACCTCTTCCTGCGCGAGCGTCGCCGGCATTGGTACGAGAGCGATCCGGACGGACTCTTCAAGATCAGCGTGCTCTACGCGCTGGCCGAGGTCTTCGCCTGGGCCCGGCGCGTCGAGGAGGAGGCGTTCCTCGACATCGCGCCGCCCGAAGAGCGCGCCGGCGCCTTCCATTTCGCGCTCGGCCGCATCTTCAAGGCGCTGACCAGCCTCTCCTATTTCCGCTATCTCGACGAAGACAGCCGCGAGGCGGCGATCAAGGCGGCGGTGCCGCGCCGCGCGCTGCAGGCGGTCGGCGAGTTGATGATCGTCCGCGAGCGCGCCTTCGCCGAGGACGAGCCGAGAATCCTGTCCTTCCACGCCTTCGCCCACCGCTACGAAACGGATGTCGACTTCAAGCGCTGGATGGACGTGATGGGCGCGCCGTTCCTCGCCGCCGAGCGCGACGGCGCCCGGCTGGCGCTGGCGCGGATCGCGCTTCTCGCCAACAACCTCGCCACCTTCGCCGCGTTTCTCGAGCGCTATCTCGACGTCCAGTCGACCCGGCGCGAGCGCGTCAAGCGGATTTACGTCTCGCATGACAGGCTGATGGCGCAGTCGGTGATCGAGCAGCTCCTGCGCGACCATCAGAAGAGCGATCCGCCGCTCCGCGTCCGCGACGACCGCGCGCCGAAGAAAGGCCGATCGACCAGTGAGCGGACGGCCGCCGAAAGCCGCGACGCCTCGGCGGAGGCGCCGACCGACGCGGCCGGCTGAGGCGGCGGATCCGTCCGACTTCAACGCGCTCTATAGCCGCGAGAGGAGACCGCGGACGTATTCCGGCGGCACGACGAGAACCGACGCCTGGTAGCGGTCGCGCTCGACCAGAAAGCGAAGCCCCTCCCGGGTCGCGATCGCCATCTCTTCCGGCGTGAGCAGCACCGAGAACCGATAAAGCTCGACGCGGGTCCGCCGGCAAGCGCCGGTCGGCAAGCAGTCCTCGACATAGCGGGCGACGGATTGCCCGGCGACGACGTCGTGCGGGCCGAGATTCGACTGCGCGGCGGTGACGTCGGTATCGCAGCAAATCACGGCGGTCAGGACGAAGATCGGACGCTCTCGGCCGCGCTCGAAGACGGCTTTGATGATCCAGTCGCCGCCGATCGCGTAGTCGATGACGAGCGGCCCGGAGACGGTCCTGAGGCCCGAGGCGTCGACCTCCTCGCGGACGGATGCGCTCACGGCGGCCGCGTCCCGGACGTCGACTCGGCCGCAGCTCGCGAGCAGCGCCGTTGCGGCCAAGAGAAGAACCAGTCTGCGCATATCGGCTCCTTCGCGTCGGCGCGGCCCGGAGGAGAAGCGGCGGCGGCCAAGGCGATGATTCGATCGGAACGCCGACGCCTCGCCAGGCTGCGCCGCGCCGCGCGTCAATGCAAAGACCCGTCGCGCCGAACAGCGGCCGCGCGATCTTCGAGCGCTTGAGCGAACGCGCCGCCCGGGGTACTGCGAAACCCGGAATTTTCGGCGACGCGGGGGCGGCGGGATGGCGCGGAACGGGATCTTCATCAGCTATCGCCGCGGGGCGGATTCGGGCTTCGCGCATCTCCTCTACGACAAGCTCGTCGCCGCGTTCGGCAAGGAGCGGATATTCTTCGACGTCGACCGGCTCGAGATCGGCGAGGACTACGTCGCCGCGATCGATCGGCGGCTGGCGGACACGGAGCTCATGGTCGTCCTGATCGGCCCGGGATGGCTTTCCGCGACCGACGACGCCGGCCGGCCGCGGCTCGAGAGCCCGACGGATTTCTGCCGGCTCGAGGTCGAGCACGCGCTGAACTCGGACGTCAAGATCGTGCCGCTGCTCGCGGGCGGCGCGCGCATGCCCGCCCCGCAAGCGCTGCCGCCGACCCTCAGCGAGCTGGTGCGGCGTCAGGCGTTCAATCTCGGCGAAGCGCAGGCGACGCTCGAAGCGGCGCGCTTCGTGGAGACGCTGAAGGAGCGCCTCAGCGACGACGCGCGGCGACGCCAACCGACATCCGTATGGCGCTGCGCGGAAACGACCAAGAGGTCGTTCTTCTCGCGCGCGCGGCGGCGCTTCTCGGTCAAGAGCGAGAACGGCGCGGAATTCGAGATCTCGACGCGCGATCCCGTGCTTTACGCCCTGATCAATCGCGACTTTTGGAAGAAGTCGCTGTTGATCACCGCCATCGTCGCCTTCGCGGCGCACAGCGCGCTGCCGCAGGCGCTCTTCGATGTTGACAATGCGTCGCCGCAGGCGACCGCCGACGCCATAAAATCCGACGCTCAGCCGCCGGCGAGCGAGGCCGAGGCGGTCGGCCGCGCGATCGGCGTCGGGATAGGCGTCGTCATCGCCCTCTATCTGCCGCTCGTCGGCCTCTCGTCGCTTGTTCACGCTAACCGGAGGGTCACGCTCAGCGCGGACGGCCGGGACTTGGACGAGACGCCGCTGACGCAAGGACGCAACGCGGCGCGCTTCGACGCCCATGGCGGCCGATTCGACGTTCTAACGATCGAACACGACAAGGTGGTGCGCATTCTCGCCGACGGAAACGAGATCTTCAACGACGCCGCCGTGCCGCTCGACGACTAGTGCAACGCCGACCACGCCGTCATCCCGGGATGACGCCGTCATCCCGGAAAGCCGCAGGCTTATCCGG
>CAZPTD010000385.1:0-4043 GCA_964588915.1 uncultured Neomegalonema sp.
CAGATCAGAGAAATCGTCGCGCAATCGCTTCGCAATTGCGCTGATGAGGCGGAGTGGAAGGGATTCGAACCCTCGATACCATTGCTGGTATACTCCCTTAGCAGGGGAGCGCCTTCGACCACTCGGCCACCACTCCGCCGGCGGTGAAACCATATGTGGCGGCGGCTTGCAAGGGGTGCTCGCAATAGGCGCCGTATGGCCGCGATCCGGGCGGCCCGCCGGGCGCCGGGCGCGGCGCTGGCCGCGCGCTCGGCTTCGGCGTAAGGATCGAACCGAAATCGACGGCCGCCCGGCCAAGAGGCGGCCGACACCGGAGGATCCGCCGTGCTCGAGACGACCATCGCCGGCTCGCTGCCGAAACCGTCCTGGCTCGCCGAGCCCGAAAAACTCTGGGCCGCCTGGCGCCTCGAGGGCGACGCGCTCGAGGAGGGCAAGCGCGACGCGACCGTCCTCTGGCTCAGAGAGCAGGAGCGCGCCGGCGTCGACATCGTCGCGACCGGCGAGCAGTTCCGCGTCCATTTCGTGCACGGCTTCCTCGAGCATGTCGACGGCGTCGACTGGGACAACAAGACCAAGATGGGCGTCCGCGCCGACCGCTACATCGTCGACGTGCCGACGGTGACCGCGAAGGTCGGCCGCAAGGGGCCGGTCCATAGCGACGAGGTCCGCTTCGCCCGCGCCGAGACCGATCGGAAGCTGAAATTCACGCTGCCCGGGCCGATGACGATCTGCGACACCATCGCGAACGCGCATTACCGCTCGCGGCCGGAGATGGCGATGGCCTTCGCGGAGCTGCTCAACCAAGAGGCGAAGGAGCTGGAGGCGCTCGGCGTCGACGTCATCCAGTTCGACGAGCCGGCCTTCAACGCCTTCATGCAGGACACGGTCGATTGGGGCGTCGCCGCTTTGGAGGCGGCGGCGGACGGGCTTCGCTGCAAGACCGCCGTCCATATCTGCTACGGCTACGGCATCCAGGCCAATATCGACTGGAAGAACTCGCTCGGCGCGGAGTGGCGGCAATACGAGGAGATCTTTCCGTCGCTCAACACGAGCAAGATCGAGCAGGTGTCGCTCGAATGCGCGAACGCGAAGGTTCCGCTGTCGCTGCTCGGGCTCCTCGAGGACAAGGAGGTTCTGGTCGGCGCGATCGACGTCGCGACGCGAGCGGTCGAGACGCCCGAAGAGGTGGCCGCGACCATCCAGGCGGCGCTGGCGTTCGTCGATCCGGAGCGGCTCTTTCCCTGCACCAATTGCGGGCTCGCGCCGCTGCCGCGCGACGTCTCGGCGGCGAAGCTGCGCGCGCTCGGGGCCGGCGCGGCGCTGGCGAGGAAGGCGTTGTGAGCGCCGCCGTCCGGCCCGTCGAGGAGATCGAGATCGAGACGGCGCTCTTCGCCGATGACGGCGTCGTCCCGAACAATCCGCGCCTGCCCGTTCTCCTGCTGCGCGGCGCGCTCCGGACGCCCGTCGCGCCCGCCGAGATCGCGGCGCTCTACGCGGCGAACGGCTGGCGCGGCCTTTGGCGCTGGACGATCTTCGACTATCACCACTATCACCCGAACGCGCATGAGGCGCTCGCCTGCGACGGCGGCGCGGCGGAGGTTCGGCTCGGCGGCCCGTCGGGCGCGGTTTTCCGCATTGCGGCCGGCGACGTTCTGGTCCTGCCGGCCGGCGTCGGGCATTGCCGGACCGCGTCGGAGCCGGGCTTCTCGGTCTGCGGCGGCTATCCGGCCGGGCAGGAGAACTACGAGACCGTCCGCGCCGCGCCTGGGACCCGGCGGGACGCGCTCGAGCGCATCGCGGCGACGCCGACGCCCGAGAGCGACCCGATCTACGGCGCCGCCGGGCCGCTCGTCGACGCTTGGAGGTGACGCGCGGATGACGCGCCGGCGCGGCGCCCGCGCCATGCTCCTCTGACCGAACTCGGTGCTCTTCGCCGCCGCGGCGCTGATCGTCGTCTTTGCGAAGGAGATGAGCGCCGCCGACAGCGCGATCGCGGCCGCCGATCATCTGGCGATCGAGCTGGTCTTCGGCAGCGCGCTCGCCTTCGGCTGCTCGTCAGCCGGCAGCCGCTTCGCGCCCGCAACGTCAGCGCTCGCGCGCCCTTTCCGATCCGAGCTGCCTCAGCGCCTCCACCAGGACCGCGGCGCTCACGCCGAAGACGAGGAGGCCGTTCGCGGCGCAGACGCCGGCGAGTTGCCGCCATTCGAGCGGCGGGATGATGTCGCCGAAGCCGAGCGTCGTGAACGCCACGCCGGAGAAATAGATCGAGGTCTCGATGTCCGGGAACACGTCGAGCGCCCAGAAGGTGAGGCCCCAGAGCCAGACGCCGACGCTGTGCGCGATCATGAGCCAGAGCGCGATCGCGCCGACGACGACGGCGATCTTCAGCATCCGCGGCCGGCGCGTCGCCCATTCGCGCCGACGCTCCAGAATCGAGATCGCGACGCCGACGAACGCGGCCTGCACGACGATCGAGACGAAAATCAAGACGGCGCCGATGAAGAGCTCCTGGAGCATCTCGCCTCGCTGGTTTCGGATTGCACGATTGCGCGCCCGCCGCTGAATAGAGGAACGGCGCCGCGAGCGGCAATCTCGGAGACGGGCTCGAAAGCGGCGGCGCCCGCGCTGAGGCGTATTCGGCGGCGGCGCGGCCGCGTCAGGCGGTCTCGTTCTTCGGGAAGACGGCGGCGAGGTCGATCTCGATCTCCGCGCCCTTGGCGAGCGCGAACCGGAGCTTCGCGTCGAGCGCCGGCGTCTCCTGGCGCTCGAAACCGGTCTCCGGCCGATAGACCAGGGCGCAAGGCTCTTCGAGGTCGATGATGAGGACGGCGACGAGCCCGTCGAGCTTGAGATAGCTCGGGACCTTGTGGAGCAGGTCCCGCGCCCGCGCCGAGGGCGACAAGACTTCGACGACCAGCGCGGCGCAGCTGAGATACTTGGCGTCGTCCGTCCGCTCGTCGGGCCGGCAATGCACGAAGAGATCGGGCTCGACCTGGGTTTCGTCTTGGAGCCGCACCGCCATGCCGTCGAGAACCACGACGCATGGCGCGCCTTCGGGCAACTGCTCGAACAGCAGACGCGCCACCGCGCTCTTCGCCCGAGCGCGCCCGAAGCTTTCATTCATCATCCGCCGGACGACTCTGCCGTCGATCAGCTCGATCTTCGGCCGCTTCGGCTGCTTCTCTCGCCAAGCGGTGAATTCGTCGGCGGTCATGCGCTCGGGCGAACGGTCGAGAGCGGGCATGGCGGCGTGTCCTTGATCTCTGCGCGGCCCATCCGCTCAAGATCGCCCCTCTTCCGATCGATGGCAAGAGCGCGGCTTCGTCCCGCCGCCGCTAGCCCGCCCGCTCCGCCGCCTTCCGCTCGAGCCGCCGCCGATGCAGGACCGGCTCGGTGTAGCCCGAGGGCTGCCGCGCGGCGTCGAAGACCAGATCGCAGGCGGCCTGAAAGGCGATCGAGCGGTCGAAATCGGGCGCCATCGGTCGGTAGTTCGGATCGCCCGCGTTCTGGGCGTCGACCTTCTCGGCCATGCGCTCCAGCGCGCCGCTTATCTCCTCGGCCGTGACGACGCCGTGGCGGAGCCAGTTCGCGAGATGCTGGCTCGAGATCCGCAAGGTGGCGCGATCCTCCATCAGGCCGACATCGTCGATGTCCGGCACCTTCGAGCAGCCGACGCCCTGATCGACCCAGCGCACGACATAGCCGAGCAGGCCCTGGCAGTTGTTCTCGATCTCGTCGCGGATCTCCTCAGGGCTCCAGCCCCGGCCCGCGGCGAGCGGAATGCGCAGAAGATCGGAAAGCGTCGCCCGGCGGCCGCCGGCGGCGATCTCGTCCTGTCGTTCCGCGACCGAAGCGTCGAAATAATGCGTCGCATGCAGCGTCGCCGCCGGCGGCGAGGGCACCCAGGCGCAGTTCGCGCCGGCCATCGGATGGCCGATCTTCTCCTCCAGCATCGCCGCCATTCGGTCTGGCGCCGCCCACATGCCCTTGCAGATCTGCGCGCGGCCGCTGAACCCGCAGGCGCGGCCGATATCGACGTTCCG
>CAZPTD010000386.1:0-4042 GCA_964588915.1 uncultured Neomegalonema sp.
TCTCGGCCTCGTAGGCCTTCAGCGCGTCGGCGAGGACGCGCGCGACGCCGCTCGCGTCCCGCAGCGCGCGAAGCATCGGCTGGGCGTTCCTGAACCGGCCCGGCCGCGCGTTCGGCCAGAGCGCGAGATACGCGAAGCGGTCGTCGCCGCCGAGCTCGAGCGCGATGCCGCCGGCGCCCGACGACTCCGCGCGCAGCGCCGCCCTGCGCACCTTCGCGAAGGGCACGTTCACGCACATCTGCAGCGCGAGGCCGTAGCGCATCACGACGCGCCGATTGGTGATCGTGTAGACGGTGCCGCGCGCCATCGCCCAGGCCATGAAGCCGAGGACGCCGAACGCGGCGAGCGTCGCCGGCAGGAGTCCGAGAACCGCGCCGAGGATCGTCGTCACGCCGCCGCCGTCGGAAATCTCGATCACGACCTGCACCAGCGCGAGCGCGCTGAAATAGAGCGCGACCAGCCGGCAGAAGAACGCCCGCCACGCCAGGAGCCGCCAGTCGGGCGCGCCCTGCCACAGGATCCGCTCGCCCTCCGGCAGGCGCTCGGGCAGGCCGCGGATCGGTTCGCCGTCATATTCGCGCATGGCGGTCACGCGCTCAGACCAACGGCTCGCGGCGCTCGGGACGCGCATAGAGCGTTCCGCCGCCGTAATAGGCCGTGATCCGATCCTCTTCGAGCAAGGTCACTTGGTTGGGCGCCCGCGTCGTCGGCACGTTGGCGAACTGCGCCGCGGTGATGCTGCGCACGCGCACCTCGGGCCGCCAAATGCGGATCGACGCCAAGCGGCCGCCGACGAGCGCCATCGTCATCGGCAAGAGCACGCGCCGGGCGGCCGGCGGCGGCGGAGGCGGCGGCGCGGGCTCGGCCGGCTGAGCCGACGCGTCGCCCTGATCGGCGCCGAACTCGGTCAAAGGCCGCTGCGCTTCGGGCGACGGCGGCGGCGGCGCGGTTTCGGCGCCCGGCAGCTCGACCTCGAGATAGCGGATGAGCGACTCCTCGCGGTCGACCCAGATGTCGGCGACGGTTCCGGCGACGGCGCCGTCGGCGGCGATCACCGGCAAGCCGCGCGGATCCTGATCGGGCTTGACGATCGAGAAGTCGGCGAGGTCGCGCATCGGCGCGATCTTGAGCGCGCCCGAATGGGTGAGCGCCGGCGTGTCCATCCGTTGGGCGTAGGCCGCCGGTCCGAACTCGGACAGCATCGGATCGCCGACCGGATCCAGCGGCGCGCCGGACCAGGGCGCGACCGGCTTGGCGTTGGCCGGCTCCTCGTAGGTTTCCGGCCGCGGGGCCTGAACCTCGACGCCGCCCTCGAGCTTGAAGGTCTTCGGCTTCGGCAGTCCGACAAGGCCGCCGCCGAGCGGCCGGCCGGTGATCTCCGATTGCGCCGGAAAGCCTTCCCGCATGCCTTCCCGGTTGAGATAGACCACGAGGGCGAAGAAGAAGATCCAGAACGCGTAGAGCAGGATCAGCGCGAAGTCGATGTGAGGCGTGATTGTCATCTCTAGTCCTCCCGGCGCGCCGCGTCCGGCGCGCGTTTCTGTCGTTCGGTCAGGTCGGGAACTCCGCCAGTCCGAACCGTCCCGAGCCGCGCGCGTCGGTCTCGCGGGCGCGGTCGACGTAGCGCGCGAGCGGGCCGATCACGACGAGCGTCGCGAAGAGCAGCAGCATCTCGAGGTGGTAGCCGGCGCTGTAGCCGATCGACGGATCGGCGAGCGCCTCGCCGAGCGCGCCCGCTTCGCTGAGCGCGCCGACGCCGTCTCGGATCGCGCCGCCGAGCGCGATGCCGACGCCGGCCGCCGTGGCCTGCACGGCGCCCCAGGCGCCGAGAGCGCGCCCGCCGCCGCCGGCCTTGGCGAGCTCCATCGCCGCGGTCAGCGCGCCGACGGCGAAAAGCCCGGCGCCGAAGCCGATCGCGCCGGCGCCGACGCGGAAGAGCGTCGCCGATTCGAGCGGCGCGGCGAAGATCACCGCCGAGAAGGCCGGCACGCCGGCCATCGCGCCGAGAGCGGCCAGGCGGCAGGCGCCGACGCCGCGTCCGAGCGCCCAGGCGGCGACGGCGAAGCCGATCAGCGTGCCGCCGGCCATCACCGCCGTCAGCGTCGTGGTCGCGCCGACGCCGAGCGCGAGGATCTCGCCGCCATAGGGCTCGAGCAGGATGTCCTGCATGCTGAAGGCGGCGGTGCCGAGCGCGACCGCGAAGAGCATCCTTCCGGCGCGGCCGCCCGCCATGAACTCGCGCCAGGCGTCGCGGAAGCGCGGCCGCGGCCGGTCGGGCCGCGTCAGCGACGGGTTGCGCGCCTCCTGGCGCCAGAGCGCGGCGAGATTGAGCAGCATGGTCACGACGGCGGCGCCCTGGATGATCTGGATCAACTTGATCTGACTGAAGTTTTCCAGGAGCGCGCCGAAGATCGCGGCCGAGGCGATCATGCCGATGAGAAGCGCGACATAGAGGAACGCGACGACGCGCGGCCGCGCGCTCTCGGGCGCGAGATCGGTCGCCAGCGCCAGCCCGGCCGTCTGCGTCGTATGGAGCCCGGCGCCGACGAGCAGGAAGGCGAGCGCCGCGCCGACCTGGCCGATCCAATAGGGGCCGGTCGTGTCGCCCGAGAGCAGGATCAGCGAGAACGGCATGATCGCGAGGCCGCCGAACTGCAGCAGCGTCCCGATCCAGATATAGGGCACGCGCCGCCAGCCGAGGAAGGAGCGATGCGTGTCGGAGCGGAAGCCGATCAGCGCGCGGAACGGCGCGAAGACGAGCGGCAGCGCCACCATCGTCGAGACGAGGATCGTCGGCACGCCGAGCTCGACGATCATGACGCGGTTGAGCGTGCCGTTCAGAAGCACGATCGCCATGCCGACGGAGACCTGAAAGAGCGAGAGGCGCATCAGACGCCCGAGCGGCAGCTCCTTCGTCGCCGCGTCGGCGAAGGGCAGGAACCGCGGCCCGACCCGCGTCCAGTCGATCAATGGCCGCCCGCGGCGCCGCATCATGACCGCGCCTCCAGCTCGAGCGCTTCCGAGAAATAGAAGCCGCTCGCGACGCGCTCGCTGCGGCCCGGCCGCCAGCCCGCGAGTTCGGGCGCGCGCGCGATCCGGCCGATCAGCGCGCTGCGCGACACCGGCGCGACGAAGGGCGCGCCGTCGCGGCCCGGCTTGATCCGGCCGACGACATGCATCGCCGTCAGAAGCGGCGTGCGCGGCGCGAAGGTGAAGAGGATCCGGCGCTCGGCGCGGTCGGCGAGGCGGCCGAGCGCGGCGGTCATGTCCTTCGCGCCGTAGTGGATGAGCGAGTCCATCGCGACGACATGGTCGAAGCGGCCGAGATCGTGCGCGAGCATGTCGCCCGCGACGAAGCTGAGCGCGCCGCCGGCCCTGGCGATTTCGGCCGCGCTCGACGCGGCGCGCCGCTCCGCGAGGGCCACGAGCTGCGGCGCGACGTCGACGCCGACCACCTCGGCGCCGCGGAGCGCCGCCTCGACGGCGAGTTGCCCGGCGCCGCAGCCGGCGTCGAGCACGCGCCGTCCCGAAAGATCGTCCGAAAGCCAGCCGACGAGCGTCGCGCGCATCGCGTCGCGGCCGGCGCGGACCGTCGCGCGGATCCGGCTGACCGGCGCGTCCGACGTCAGGCGGGCCCAGTCGTCCAGCGCCTTGCGGTCGAAGTAGCTCTCCAAACGGAGCTTCATGCGCTCATAGCTCGCCGTCGGCATCAGTCGAATCCCAAAAGCTCGAAGATGTCGCGGTCCTTCATCGGATCGGGCGCCAGCGCCTCGGTCCCGTCCCAGAGCGTCTGGGCGAGCCGCAGATACTCGGCCTGGACCGCGTCGATCGCCGGCGAGCTCTCCATCTCGAAGAGCGTGCATTTCTTGAGGCGCGAGCGGCGGATCTCGTCGAGGTCCGGCAGATGCGCGATCCGCTTGAAGCCGACCGTGTCGCAATAGCGGTCGACCTCGTTGGTCTCGCGCGAGCGGTTGGCGACGCAGCCGGCGAGCCGCACCGAGTAGTTTTTCGACTTCGCCTGCACCGCGGCGACGATCCGGTT
>CAZPTD010000387.1:0-4001 GCA_964588915.1 uncultured Neomegalonema sp.
GGCGTTCGCCGCGTTCGCTCCGGCGCCCGAGCGCGACTGGCGCAACGCGGCCGCGAGGGCGTCGCGTTCGGCCTCCGCGTCGGCCTGCGCCGCCCGCGCCGCGGCGAGCGCCTCGCGCTCTTGATCGACGGCGCGCAGCGCCTCCTGCGACGCCTCCGAGGCGACGTCGCGCTCGAGGCGCAGGGCGATGAGCGCCTCTTCACGCGCCTTGATCGTCTCGGCGGCGGCGTCGAGACGCGTCTCGGCGTCGTCGAGCGCCGCGTTCGCCGCGCCGAGGCGACGCTGAAGCTCCGAGATCCGCCGGTCGGCGTCGGCGAGGCTTCGCGGCGCGTTGTCGGCGCGCTCGGCGCGGATCGGCGCGCGCTCGACCTCGGGCAGCCCCTGGAAGAACGCCGCGCGCTCGGTCTGCGGCGCGGCGCGGAGCCAGTCGCCGAAATTCGGCAGCTCAGGCAGCGCGCCGAACACCTCGGCCCGAGCCGAACCTTCGAGCGTCGCGAGCAGCCGCACCATCTCGTCGGGCTCGACCGCGCCCGCCTCCCATGTCCCGCCGAGCCGGGCGTCTTCGCGCGCCAGCGTCTCGCGCGCCCCCGGAGCGGATGCGAGCCAGGCGCGGCGCTCCTCCAGCGAAAGGCCGCCGAACCAGGCGTCGAACTCCGGCGTCTCCGTCAGGCCGGCGAAGAGCTCCGCTCGGCCGGCCGCGTCGAGGGCGCCGATGCCGGCGGCGAGCGTCTCGACGGTCGGCTCGGAAGATCCGCCCGTCCGGCCGTACGCCGCGAGAATGGCCGCGCGCTCGCTTTCGGGCAGCGCCGCGAGTTTGGCGCCGATCGTCGCGGCGTCGTCGTCCGACTCTCGCAGAAGCGCGACGCGCGCGGCGGCGAGCGCGGCTTCGCGCGTCTCGAGCTCGGACTCCATCTGCTCCATCGCGTTGGAGAGGTCGGTCGACTGCTCCTGAAGCGCGCCGATCTGCAGCGCGGCGTCCTCCTGGCGCTCGGACCAGTCCGAATACGTCGTCCAACCGAAATAGAGCAGGGCGAGGAGCGGGACGAGCGCGTAGAAGAGACAGCGCCAGCAGAAGCCGCGCCTGAGCTCGTCGCGGTAGCGCATGTCGTTCTCGGCGCCGGCGCCGGTCGGGCGCGCCGGCCGCTCGGTCGGAGCGTCGCCGTCTTCGTCTGGTCTTCGCGCCTGTTCCTCAGCTGCGCTCATTGCGGTCTCCGATCGTTTCGTCGCCGGGCGGCTGGTCCCGTTTTGCGTGCGGCCCGGTTCGAACGCCACCGGGTTTTCGGGGCCGTCGCCGCCGGCGTCGAATCGAGATGCGCGGAAGACCCTCTCGGCCCAATTCGAGAACCGCTTCGCCCTTGCCTTTCGCCCCGTTTAGGGCGAGGCAAGGCCATGAGCGGCGCGCGCCCGTCGAAGGACGCGGCCCGCGTTCCTATATGACGGCGAGCGGCGCGAGAGAAGCGTCGGGCGGCGGCTGCGGTCAGGCGCCGCAAAGCCAGGAAAGGCTGCGACCATGGGCATTGCGCGGATAGAAAAGGACGCGGCCGAGCGCGCCGAGCAAGTCGAGGCCGCGGTCGGCGATGTCGGGGCGGAGCGGGGCGTCGCCGGTCGCGCGCTTCACACCGAGCTCGTCGACCGCGATCCGATCTGGCGCGAGCTCGTCGCCTCGGCGCGGCGGCTGGCGCTCTCCGAGCCGGCGCTGGCGAGCCTCGTTCACGCGGTGGTCCTCAGCCATGAGAGCTTCGAGGAGGCGCTCGCCTACCGTCTGGCGCAGAAGCTCGCCAACGAGGACCTCTCGCAGCTCGCGGTTCGCGACCTCGCGCTCAGCGCGCTGACGGCGGATCCCGAGATCGGCGCGGCCGCGCGGGCGGATCTCGTCGCGGTCTACGAGCGCGATCCGGCCTGCACGAACTTCCTGCAGCCTCTGCTCTATCTCAAAGGCTTCCACGCCCTTTCGGCCTGGCGCGTCTCGGCTTGGTACTGGCGTCAGCGGCGCTTCGACATCGCGCGGCTTCTCCAGATGCGCATCAGCGAGGCGCTCGCGGTCGACATCCATCCGGGCGCGAGAATCGGCCGCGGCGTCATGCTCGACCATGCGACCGGCGTCGTCATCGGCGAGACGGCGGTTGTCGGCGACAACGTTTCGATGCTGCACGGCGTCACCTTGGGCGGCACCGGCAAGGAGACGGGCGATCGGCATCCCAAGGTCGGCGAAGGCGTGCTCATCGGCGCCAACGCCTCGATCCTCGGCAACATCGTGATCGGCCGCTGCTCGCGCATCGGCGCGGGTTCGGTCGTTCTCAGGCCGGTGCCGCCCAACAAGACCGTCGCCGGCGTGCCGGCGACCGAGCGCGGCGACGCCGGCTGCGCGTCGCCGAGCCGGACGATGGACCACCTGATCTCGGGCGTCGAGGACAGCGTCGTCCCGGACGATTACGAGCCGCCGGAGTGCTAACGACCGGCGCCCGCGCGGGCGGCGCGTTAGGAAATTGGCAGCCTTCGCGCCGTAGCGTCGTTGCGATTGTCGCAACGGATGGGCGCTATGGCCGACATCTTCACGCCTGAGGCCTTCTCGAACGCGGTCCGCGCGCGTCGGCGCGCCCTCGGCCTGACGCAGCGCGAGCTCGCGCTCGCCGCCGGGCTCGGACGGATCGCGGTGCTGCGTCTCGAGAACGAGCCGCACAAGGTGCAGCTGCAGACGGCGCTGCGCGTCGCGCGGGTCCTGCGTCTCGATCTCAGCCTCTCGCCGACCGCGGAGGCGCCCGTCTTGGCGTCGGCGCGCGCGGCCTACGCGCCGGTGAGCTTCGACGGGCTCGAGGGGTGACGCTCTATTTCGAGGGCCGCGCGGTCGCCGAGATCCGGACGGACGCGGAGGGCCGGCTCGCCGGGCTCCGCTACGATCCGCGCTGGCTCGCGACGCCGGGCGCGTTTCCGGTCTCGCTCAGCCTGCCGCTCGTCGCGACGGAGGTCTTCGGTCCGGCGGCGGCGGAGTGGGGGCGGCGCCTCACGCTCGACGGCGGCGCGCCGTTCGAGGAGCGGCTCGATCGCGGACCGACGGTGGCGCTTTTCGGCGCGTTGACGCTCCAGCGGAGCGCGGCCTTCGGATCGGAGCCGGACGCGCCGGACGCCGTCGAGCGGCGGATTCGCGCAGGCGAGGTCGGCGAGGGCGAGTTCGAGCGAATCGCCTTCCTTCGGTCGCTCGCGGCGCTCGCCGGCGTCGCGATCACCGCGTGGCGGCGCGTCGAGACCGGCGACGGGCCCGAGATCCGGCTGCGCCGCGCCGACCGGATCGAGAAGGACGGCAGGGTCCGGCGACCGCCGCTCGACCTCGTCGCTTTCGGGCGCGCGCCGCTGCGATCGACGACGCTCTTTCGCCGCCTCGACGGCGCGCTCGACGCGGCGGACCGGCTCCAGCTCTTCGATCGGATCGTCTTTTCGGCGCTCGTCGGCGTCGACGCGCCGAGCGCGGCGCTCCGGCTCGACGGTCGGCCGCGGCTCGCGCCGGTCGGCGCCGACTGGACGGGCGGCGTCGGCGGCGCGCGGCTTTGCCGGCGCGGGCTGGCGCCGTCGGCCTGGTGCGACTTCGCGCGCGCCGCCGGCCTCAACAAGACCTTCGCGCCGCGCCGCGCCGCGGCGATGGCGGCGGACCTCGCGCTGCTCGGCGTCGAGGCGGTTCGTCGCGCCGCCGCCGCGTCGCCGGAGCTGCGCTGGCCGATTCTCGACTATCATCGCCGGCGGCTCGAGGAGCGGCTGGAAAGAGCTGTCGGCGGTCGGCTGTCGGTGGGCGCCTAGAGCAGGATCTGCAACGCCGATGGCGCCGTCATCCCGGGATGACGCCGTCATCCCGGAAAGCCGCAGGCTTATCCGGGATCCAGGGCCGGTTCGCCGCAGGCTCAGCCCCTTGAACCTGGATCCCGGCTCTGCGCGCTTCGCGCTTGGCCGGTTGGCTCTGGATCCCGGCTCTGCGCGCTTCGCGCTCGGCCGGGACGACAAGGGCGAGGTTG
>CAZPTD010000388.1:0-3980 GCA_964588915.1 uncultured Neomegalonema sp.
GTGTAGACCGCCTCGTTGAGCATCGGCAAAAGGATGCGGTTGACGATGAAGGCCGGAAAGTCCTCGGCGCTCGCGGACGTCTTGCCGAGGCTCGCGACCACCTGGCGCATCGCCTCGAAGGTGCGCTCCTCGGTGGCGATGCCGCGGATCAGCTCGACGAGCTGCATCAGCGGCACCGGATTCATGAAGTGCAGCCCGATGAAGCGGCCCGGCCGATCCGTCACCGCCGCCAGCCGCGTGATCGAGATCGAGGAGGTGTTGGTCGCCAGCATCGCGTCGGCTTTGAGATGCGCGCAGATCTTCGAGAAGATCTCCTTCTTGATCGCCTCGTTCTCGGTCGCGCTCTCGATGACGAGATCGGCGTCGCCGAAGGCCTCGAACGTCTCGGCCGCGGTGATCCGCTCGAGCGCCGCCATCTTCTCGTCTTCGGTGATCATGCCCTTGCGCAGCTGACGGTCCATGTTGCCGTCGATGAGCTCGATCGCGGCGTCGATCCGCTCGCGGCTGAGATCGTTGATCCCGACCTGATAGCCGGCGAGCGCGAACACATGCGCGATGCCGTTGCCCATCTGACCCGCGCCGACGACGCCCACCTTGCGCACGCCCTCGGCCCGGGACGCGGATCCGTTGCTCTCGGCTGTCATGCTCATGCTCAAGCGCTCCGCCTGTCGCCGCCATCCCAGCGGACGCCGGCCGTTCATCCTGGCAGCATATACAAAGGAATCGCCGCGCGGCGAGGCCTATGACGCGGCGCCGCGAGGTTTCGAGGGCTTCATCGCGGCGCGCTGCTGCGGTAGAGGGACGCATATGACGCGTTCAGCAGACATGAAGCGCGCCGCGGAGCCCATCGCCGGCGCGTTCCGAGACCACGATCATTCGGCGTGCGCGGCGCAGGCGCTCGACCGGGCGGAGAAGATCTGCGCCGCGCGCTCGGCGCGGCTGACGCCGATCCGCCGGCGCGTGCTCGAGCTTCTCTGGGAGACGCATCGGCCGATCGGCGCCTACGAGATCCTGGATCGGCTGAAGGCGGTCGGCCTCGCGGCGCAGCCGCCGGCGGTCTACCGCGCGCTCGACTTCCTGATCGCCCAGGGCCTCGCGCATCGGATCGCCTCGGCGAGCGCCTATATCGGCTGCGCGATGGCCGAGCCGGCGAAGCCCGACGCCTGCTCGGCGCATTTCGTCATCTGCAAGAGCTGCGGCCAGGCGGCGGAGCTCTCCGATCCGAGCCTCGACGCGGCGCTCGCGGCGGCGGCGAAGCGCATCGGCTTCGTCTCGAAGCAGGTGACGCTCGAGATCGAAGGGCTCTGCGCCGCCTGCGCGTCGGAGTAACGCGGCAAGGGCGCGGCGCTCAGATCGGCGCCGGATAGCGCCGATAGACCGCCTGGATTTCGGCCATCACCTCGCGCGAGAGATCGAGCTCCGCCGCCGACAGGTTGGTCTCGAGCTGGTCCAAGGTCGTCGCGCCGATGATCACCGAGGTCATGAACGGCCGCGTCAGGCAGAAGGCGAGCGCCATCGCCGCCGGATCGAGCCCGTGCCGCCGCGCGATGTCGACATAGGCCGCCGTCGCCGGCTCCTGCTCCTCGACGAGCCGCCCGCCGAGATTGGGCGTGGCGATCGCCCGGCTCGGCCTCGGCCTCGCGCCGCCGAGATACTTGCCGGTGAGAACGCCCGCCGCCAGCGGCGAGTAGGCGAGGAGCCCGACATCCTCGTGGTGCGAGAGCTCGGCCAGGTCGAGGTCGAAATGCCGGTAGAGGAGGCTGTACTCGTTCTGCGTCGAGACGATCCGGGGCAGCCCGCGCCTCTCCGAGAGCTTCAGCCACTGCGAGAGGCCCCAAGTCGTCTCGTTCGACAGGCCGAAGGCGCGGATCTTGCCCTCCTTGATGAGCGCGTCCGCCGTCTCCAGCATGTCGACGATATGCGGCTCGACCGTTCCGCGCTCCTGCTTGGTCGGGTCGTAGGCCCAGATCTTGCGGAAGTGGAACGAGCCGCGATTGGGCCAATGGAGCTGATAGAGGTCGATCACGTCGGTCCGAAGGCGCCGGAGGCTGGCCTCGACGCAATCGCGCATCGTCTTGCCGTCGGGCGCCGCGCCGCCGCGCGCCTTGCTGCCGTCGCCGCAGATCTTGGTGGCGATCAGAAGCTCGGCGCGCCGGCTCGGATTGCGCGCGATCCATTCGCCGATGATCTCCTCGGCGCCGCCGAGCGTCTCGGCCTTCACCGGATTGGTCGGATAGAGCTCGGCCGTGTCCATGAAGTTGACGCCGCGCTCGAGCGCCAGGTCGATCTGCTGGAACGCCTCCGCCGCCGTGTTCTGCGTGCCCCAAGTCATCGTGCCGAGGCACAGTCGGGTGACGGTCAGGTCGGATCGACCGAGCTGCGCGGTTTGCATGGCGGCTTCCTCGAAAAGACGTGAGTTGCGGCGGGAACGCCCGCCTCCTATGCGCTCGAGCGCGCCGCCGCAACCGCGCGACGTGCAAAGGCGTCCGCCTGCGCCGAAGATTGACGCCGAGGAGAAGCGATGCGTCGAACGTTCATTCGCGCTGTCGCCGTCTGCGCCGCCCTGATGTCGCCGCCGGCGGCCGCTTGCGGATCGGAGACGGAATGCGCCGTCGAGGGCGGCTCCTATTATGTCGCGGCGCCCGAAGGCTGGGACGGCGTGACGCCGCTGCCGACGGTGATCTTCTTCCACGGCGCGTTCTCGTCCGGCCGCGCCGTCATGCGCGGGCCGTCGCGCGCGACGTTCCTCGACGCGGGCTGGCTGGTGATCGCGCCGAACGGCCAGAGCCGCGCCGGGCGCTCGGGATTGTTCTGGCCGGCGCGGGACGCAGGACCGGACTCGCGCGACGACGTCGCCTTCGCCCGCGCCGTCCTCGACGACGCGGCCGAGCGCTTCCCGATCGACCGCGAGCGTCTCCTCGTCTCCGGCTTCTCGGCCGGCGGCTCGATGGCCTGGCGCCTCTTCTGCCTCGAAGGCGGCCGCTTCGCGCCGTTCTACGCGCCGGTGGCCGGCGCCCTGCGCGTCCCGACCGCCGCCGCCGAGAACGGCTGCCCGGGCGCGCCGGCGCGCCTCCTCCATTTCCACGGCTTCACCGACGAACAGGCGCCGATCGAGGGCCGCGCGATCCGCGACTGGGAGCAGGGCGACGTGTTCGCGTCGCTCGCGCTCGCGCGCGCGGTGAACGGCTGCGCGTCGCGGCCCGACCGGCTCGCCGCCGAGGGCCGCTTCTGGCTGCGCGAATGGACAAGCTGCGCTTCCGGCCGCGATGTCGGCTTGCGGCTCCATCCGGGCGGACACGGAACGCCGCCGGGTTGGGTCGAGGAGACGCTCGACCGGCTGGAGCGCTGAGCTTCGCGGCTCGGAGGCGGGCGGAAATGGCGCATTCGGCTGCCGCGGCGACGCCCTTGACGTAGACTCCGGATCGAACCATCCGTTGCTTCTACGCCGAGGCCCGGCCGCGCATGCGCCGGGCGCGCCCATGAATTCCAGACCTAAGGTCCCTAGGAGCCGCCCATGAAGATCCTCGTGCCGGTCAAGCGCGTCATCGACTACAACGTCAAAGTGCGCGTCAAGCCGGATCAGACCAGCGTCGATCTGGCCAACGTGAAGATGTCGATGAATCCGTTCGACGAGATCGCCCTCGAAGAGGCGATCCGGATGAAGGAGGCGGGCAAGGCGAGCGAGATCGTCGTCGTCTCGATCGGCGTGCGCAAGGTCGAGGAGACGCTGCGCAACGGTCTCGCGCTCGGCGCCGATCGCGGGATCCTCGTCGAGGCGGTCGAGCATGTCGAGACGGATGTCGAGCCGCTCGCGGTGGCCAAGATCCTGGCCAAGATCGTCGAGGAAGAGCAGCCCGGCCTCGTGATCATGGGCAAACAGGCGATCGACAACGACGTCAACGCCACCGGCCAGATGCTCGCCGCGCTCACCGGCTGGGCGCAGGCGACCTTCGCCTCGAAGGTCGCGCTCGAGGACGGCG
>CAZPTD010000389.1:0-3978 GCA_964588915.1 uncultured Neomegalonema sp.
GGCGTTCCGCGCCCGCCGCCGGGCCGCGCCGCGGCTGAGCGGGCGGTCTTCGCCGCCGGCGCTCGGCGCGCCCATGAAGCCGCCGACGAAGCCGCGGAGGAAGCGGCGTCTGATCGGCGCGCCCGACCCGGCGACCTCGCCGGCCCCGAGCGCTTTCGCCTCGTCTTCCTCCATCGGCGGGATCGCCAGCGGATCGACCTCCTCCTTCCGCTCGCGGCCGAGCCGACCGGCCGGCGCGCCGGCGCGGGTCGCGATGTCGGTGCGGTCCTTCAGCGTGACGCGCTTGGGGCGCACGAATCTGGGACGCACCGACTCGGCCGGCTCCGCAGCCGGCTTCGCAAGGCTCGCGGTCGTCAGCAGCATCGCTTCGCCGTGCGGCTTCTTCGGCGCCGAGCCGCCGAGCCGCGCCGAGACGTCGCCGATCTGCACGCCGACGCGTCCGCGATTGGCCGCCGGCGCGACGACGCCGCGCATCCGAGGCGGCGCCGCGACGGGATCCTCCGGCGCGCGCCGACCGCCGCCCGCCGACGCGCGCTGCGTCCGCTCCTCGATCCGGCTCGCCCCGTCGTCGCGCGGCGAACGCGGTTCGGCCGAGGGCGTCGCGACGGCGCGCCGCGCCGCGTCGACGAGCCGTCCCCTCTCCTCGCGGCCGGCGCTCTGCTCCGCGCGTCCGGGGCGAGCGCTGCTGGAAGCGGCGTCGTCGCGGCGAACACGCGGCGCGTCGCGCGCCGGACTCGGCTCGTCGTCCAGGCGCTGCTCATCTCGGGCCTTGCGCAGCTCCTCGCGCGCCAAGCGCAGCTCCTCGCGGGTCGGCAGCGCGTCCTCGGCGGCCGGGCGCGGCTCTTCTCGGGCCATGCGCAGCTCTTCGCGCGCCTGGCGCAGCTCCTCGCGGGTCGGCAGCGGCTCTTGGGACGTCGGTTGCGGCTCGTCGCGCACCGAGCGCGGCTCGTCGCGGACCTTGCGCGGCTCCTCGCGCTCCGGGCGCGCTTCGGCGCGGGCCGAACGCGGCTCCTCGCGGACCGAGCGCGGCTCCTCGCGGACCGCGCGCGGCTCCTCGCGGAGCGAACGCGGCTCCTCGCGGTGCGGACGCGGCTCCTCGCGGAGCGGACGCGGCTCCTCGCGGAGCGAACGCGGCTCCTCGCGGAGCGGGCGCGGCTCCTCGCGGAGCGGGCGCCGCTCCTCGCGGTGCGGACGCGGCTCCTCGCGGACCGCGCGCGGCTCCTCGCGGGTCCGACGCGGCTCCTCGCGAACAGGGCGCGGCTCCTTGCGCGCGACGCTCTCCGTCCTGTCGGCCGGCGGCGCCGAAGGCGCGCGCGGCGCGTCGGCCCCGCGCGGCGCGCCGAAGATGCCGCGGGTCGCCGGCTCGGACGGCGCCGAAGCGGGCGCGCCGCGATAGATCTGCGCGATCGCCTCCCGGATCGCCTCGGCCGACGCGACGAAAATCTCCAGCCTGCGCCGCGTCTTCATCGCGATCGCGCGCAGCGTGAAGTCGTCGAGCGGATCGGAGAGCGCGAGACGCAGCACCTCGCCGTCGTCGGACAGCGGCAGCGCCGAGGCTTCGACGACGAATTTGAGCGGCAGGCTCTCGGCCGTCACCGGCGCGGCCGGCACGACGTCGAGCGGCGCGAAGGGCGCGCCGAGCTCCTCGGCGAGCGCGCGGGCGGCCGCCTCCGCGTCGACGAGGCCCTGACGGACGAGAATCTGATCGAGCCGACCGACGCCGCCGGAGTCGCGGCGGGCCTGTTCAATGGCCCGGCCCGAGACGTCGCCCTCGGACCAGAGACGGAAAGCGACGCGCTCGGCGAGCGCCATCGGATCTTCATCGAGGCCGCCCGCTGCGGCGAAGGGATCCACGAAGAGGCCGTCCACGTCGCTCAACGGATCGCCGACGCTCTCGTCGTCGCGCGCCGCGTCAGATCTGCGTGACTCCGTCATGCCCATCTCCCCTAAGCCGAAAAGCGCGAGATGCGCCCGCCGCGCGCTGCCAACGCGCCGCGCGCCGGCGCCGACATACGTCGCCTTCCATTCCGCTTCGTCGATCCGGTCTCGCACCCCAAGCCGCCGAGCCGGCGATTGCGCCGCTATTCGCGCCAGAATCGCTGACCGACCGCTTCCCTTCGCCCTCTTTCTGGCGCCATCGACGTCAGAGCTCAAGCGGCAACAGGCGTCGGCGGAAAATTCGACCAGGGATCGCCCTCGCCGCTTTTTTTCTTCGGTGAAGTGCATTCGCCACATCTCCTCGGACGCGCGGCGCCCATCGGCGAAGGGCGCGCCGCGCGCTCCACGTCATGCGCGAAGGATGCAATTAAGGCGCCGGGGTCGGCGCCTTTCTCGCCAAGATGCGGCGGATCAGAGGCGGGCGAGCGCCTGCTCGAGATCGCGAATGAGGTCGTCCGCGGTCTCGATGCCGATCGAGAGCCGCACGACCTCGGGCCCGGCGCCGGCGGCCGCGCGTTGGGCGTCGGTGAGCTGGCGATGGGTGGTCGAGGCGGAATGGATGATCAGCGAGCGCGCGTCGCCGAGATTGGCGAGATGCGAGAACAGCTCGACGCCGTCGACCAGCTTGACGCCCGCCTCGTAGCCGCCCTTGACGCCGAAGGTGAAGACCGAGCCGGCGCCGCCCGAGAGATACTTCTTCGACCGCGCGTGGTAGGGCGAGCTCGGCAGGCCGGCGTAGGAGACGTAGGAGACCTTCTCGTGCCGCTCCAGGAACTCGGCGACCGCGAGCGCGTTTTCCGAGTGCCGTTTCATCCTGAGAGACAGCGTCTCGATTCCGAGCAGCGTGATGAACGCGTTCATCGGCGCCTGGGTCGCGCCGAGATCGCGCAGGCCGACCGCGTGGCCGTGAAGCGTGTAGGCGAGCTGGCCGAACGTCTCGTGGAAGACGAGCCCGTGATAGGCCGGCTCGGGCTGCGAGAGCGACGGGAACTTGTCGGTCGCCGACCAATCGAAGCGGCCGCTGTCGACGACGACGCCGCCCATGACCGTGCCGGTGCCGGTCAGGAACTTGGTCGTCGAGTGCACGCTGAGATGCGCGCCGAACTCGAAGGGCCGGCAGAGCGCCGGCGTCGCCATGGTGTTGTCGACGAGGAACGGAATCTGCGCCTTGTCGGCGATCTCGGCGATCGCCTCGAGATCGGTGATCACGCCGCCCGGATTGGCGATGCTCTCCGCCCAGAGCGCCTTCGTCCGCCCGTCGATCGCGCCCTTGACCGCGTCGAAATCGTCGAAATCGACGAAGCGGACCTCCCAGCCGAAGCGGCGGAAGGCCTGGCTGAACTGCGTCACCGAGCCGCCATAGAGCTTGGTCGAGGAGACGAAGTTGTCGCCCGGATTCATCAGCGGAAAGAACGCGAGCTGCTGCGCCGCGTGGCCCGAGGCGCAGGCGACGCCGCCGACGCCGCCCTCGAGCGTCGCGACGCGCTCTTGGAGCGCCGAGACCGTCGGGTTGGTGAGCCGGGAGTAGATGAAGCCGGTCTCCTGCAGATTGAAGAGCGCCGCGGCGTGGTCGGCGTCGCGGAAGACGTAGGCGGTCGTCTGATAGATCGGCGTCTGCCGCGCGCCGGTGGTCGGATCCGGCCGCGCGCCGGCGTGAATTTGCAGGGTTTCGAAGCCGTATTTCGGCGCTTCTTCAGACATCTGATCCTCCGCTTCTCGCGCGCTGGCGGCGAACCGCTGTCGCCGAGCGCCTCGGTCTTGCTAGTTTGCCCAGAGCGGCGGCGCAACGCGCCGAACAAGCGCCGTAGAGAAGAATTCGGAGGGGTAGGATGAGCGCAGGCGCGCTGGAGCGGTTCGAGGCGGACGCGGTGGTGATCGGCGCGGGCGTCGTCGGTCTGGCGGTCGCGGCGGCGTTGGCGCGCCGCGGGCGCGAGGTGCTGATCCTCGAGAAGAACGACGCGATCGGCGAGGAGACCTCGAGCCGCAACTCCGAGGTGATCCACGCCGGGCTCTATTACGAGCCGGGCTCGCTCAAGGGCC
>CAZPTD010000390.1:0-3968 GCA_964588915.1 uncultured Neomegalonema sp.
CGTACTGCTGCTCGATCAGCTCCCAGTCGATGGCTCGCGACAGGATACAGTCGAGGTTCGCATAGTCGCCGGTGGTGCCCCGCTCGGCCAGGTAGAGCCGCTGCGCGGCGACGGCCTTGAGCCTCGGCAAGAGCTGAAAGCCGAGCAAGCGGCAGAAGGCGAACGCCACCTCGCTCTGCCCGTGGCTGTCGACATACGCCCGATCGATCTCGGTATCGGTGTCATGCCGCAGCACGCCCTCGATCATCGAAGCAACCTCGGACGATGAGCAGCGCTTCAATGAGGAGTAGATGCACACCGAGCCACGTTCGACGTGCCAGTAGATCATGACGCCGCGGCCGCCGTAGCGGATGTGCCATTCGGTCATGAGATTCTGGTCGAAGGCGCCGAAGTGAGTGGAATCGGCAGCGCACGCCGTCGTGCCATCGCCCCAGAGTGCCGGTTCGCGTACGGCCAAGGTGGCGTTCACCACGCGGCGGGTGGCATCGCGCAAAGACTCGACGTCGACATAGCGGCGCCGGGTGTGCAGCAGCTCCTTGTGGGTGAAGCCGTGATCCCCCACCGCCAGGCGCTTCAGCCCGGCATTCGTGCCGAGGCCGTAGAGGCAGAGGAGGAGCCGTCGCCTGACCTCTCCGCGATCAGTCGCCTCGCGCGTGGCTGATGTCGTGAAAGCGTCCGTGAAGCGTACGCGCAGATCGGCTTCCTTCAGGATGTCGAGGAGACCTGTCATCGGCCAGCGGCGGCGCAGCTCGTTGCCGAGCGCCTCCAGGCTCGGCGGCTCGGGCTGTGCATTGAGCGGCGTCACGCTGATCGGGTGCCGCCGGCGCGGTTTGAGGCGGACCTTCGGGTTGCGCAGCATGCTGCGGTTCAGCTCGGCAAGTGCCTCCTTCATCTCGCCACTGATCGATGCGATGAAGGTCGTCGCCTCCATCGGCAGCTCGAGCCGCTCGTAGCAACCTTGCCGACGTTCGGCGTAGTCACCCGGCAGGTCGTCATCGGGATTGCGGAAGCGCTGTGCGCCGGACACCCAAACTTCCTTGCACCTGAGCTTGTCGCGCAGCGTCTGGAGGATGCAAATCTCGTAGTTGATGCGATTGATGCGCGTGCTGCCGTCAGGCGCCTCTTCGATGACGATGTCGCGCCATTTGGGGCGAACGACGCCCTCGATCGGTACCTCCTCGCAACCGAAATACTGCCGGCCTTCCCCCTCGGCCACGCGTACGCGCTCGAGCGCCTCGATGAGCGGCTTGTGCGAGCCGTTGTTTGAACGGAAGTCGAGCGCGGCCAGGAGTTTCGGCATCATGCGCCGGTAATGGGAGCCGTAAGAGGTGCGCACCGCGCTGTGCACGCGCCGCGCCGGCGTGGTTCCGACAGTCAGCGCCTCTTTCACCAGCGCCTGAAAGGTCTTCTCCTCGACGACCGGGAAAACGACCTCGCGCACCACGCCGTCAGGCTGATCGGTGACCGCTGAAGCCACCTTGAACAGGATGCCGGCCTTGCCGCGAACCGTGCGCGCTTCCTCGATAAGCTCGGCCACCACACGCCGTTCGGCCTTGACCGTGATACGATGCGTCACCTGGATAAGAAGCTCGACCAGGCCATCGACAATCTCGGCTTCGCGCGGACCTGCCCACGCGGCGATGAGCGGCAGGCGAATGCGGGCAGGATGGCGTCTGAGCTCCCAGGCACTCTCGACGGCGACACGGCGGCGCAGCCGCTTGGCGGCATCGGCGTGGATGCCGCCAAGCAGATCTCGCGGCAGACCAACCGCACGCACCGTCTCCAGCTTGTCGATCTCGGCGAGCAGGCTTCTCAGGCCCACCTTGCCAGGATCAGCCGAAAGGCGGGTGTAGGGCGCGCCGGCACCTTCATCGGCGAGCAGCGCGTCCAGCCGCCCACGCATGTCGTCGTTCAGTCGTCCGGCGATGCTGGCCAGCACGGCGTCATCATGTGCAGCTCGTGCCGAACGGACGATCCGGTCGAGCCGGTAGCCGCCAGGCCGAAGACAGTGCTCGCGCGCGAACCACGCGGATACCGCCTCCTCGAGCGCAAGTGGTGCGGGTTCGTCCGGCAGGCAGTCGGTGAGCAGCCAGGTACGAAACGCCGCTTCGGCATGATCGTCGAAATCGCGCACAGCGAGATGGTCGAGCACTACGCGCCGATGTCGCCGACCGGAGCGCCCAACGAAATCGTAATCATCGAGGGCATCCGACGAAACACCGACTTGGCGCGCCAGATGCTTGACGACCGCAGGAGCGATGTCGGCTTCGACTTCAGGAAAGCGCGCATGCTCGCGCCAGAACGCGAGCTGACACATCAGTCCGAGCTTGCTTTGGTCAGTGTGGTCGACAGTCAGCTTCAGATCATGCGCCGACAACGCCCACCGTGACGCAAGCTCGCCCGTCGACCACAGCCGCTTCATGAATGTCCTCCCCCAAATCCGCACACCAGAAGGCTAGCGCCGGTCGGAAGAACAGCGAAGCTATCTGGCCAAAACGCACAGCTTCGCGGTCACGGGGCCGATTGGAGATGGCACCCCAATGCCGAACGTCTCCCCGTCGACCACTCTCCGCCACGGCGACGGTGATCGAAGACTTATGGACATCAAGACCCACATAGATGCTATTTTGCACTTGGCCTCTCCCCCATCCTTGAGGCTCGGCACCAGCCCGTCTGGCGCAACCCTCGAACGGAGAATGTCGCGGGAGAGGCCGCCTACCAAGCTACGGCCCGATCATGGGGTCTATGGGGTGTGCGCTCTGGTCACTTTAAGACGCAGGTCGGGGGACCGCGTTCGCATGAAGCTAGCATGCCGATCGGTATTCCTGCGGCGAGAGGCCGGTCCAGCGCCTAAAGGCGCGAGTAAAGCTGGCAGCTTCTTTGTAGCCGAGCTGGCATGCTATATCGATCAAGCTGCACGGACTCTCCGCGATCAGCCGTTTGGCTGCTTCGAAGCGATAGTGATCGACGAGCTCGCTATAGGTTATCCCCTCCTCCGCCAGCCGGCGCTGCAATGTCCGCTTGCTCGTACCGATAACCTCGGCAATCGACTCGATCTTCGGATATCCGTCGACGAAGTGGGAGGACACGACGGCGAGGGCGCAATCGCTCAAGTCCAGCGGCACGCCGCCGACCGCTTGTCGCCCATTCGGCGAGACGGTCGCCGATAGCCCGTCGGGTTTCTGGAGCGGAAGTACGAGAAGATGGATGGGCACGGCGATCCCGGTGGAAGGACTATTGAAACGCACATCGGCGCTCGCGAACTCGGGCAACCTTCGCACGAGCTCACTGCTGCCCCGTCGCAACTGGATTTCTGTCGGCGTCCAGCAAACGCCCGATAGCTGCCGTATGACGTGCACGAACTCGAGAAGAGCATAGAGTTCCAGCATTTCACTGTGTGGCGTGCAAGCTTCATCCACCCAGCGATCTATGACGATGTCGTTGCTGCGTCGCGTCAGGGTCAGCTTGGCATAGTTGCGAAACCGATGATAAAAATGCCGGTATTCCTTGAGGAGCATACCGATCGTAGACGCGTGGCGCAGTTGCTCGTAGATCGGACCGAGCGCGCTCGGATCGCTGATAGTCGAAAGCCATGCCGCCGCATCGAGTGGCGGGATCTGTGCCCGGACGTCTTCACACAGCGCGCATACGGCATGTGTAGGCACCCATTGACCGGGATCCGTGACATCGAAAACCGGCAATCCTCGCCTTGGTGCCATTTTGGCGAACGGCAGGTTGACCTCTTCCATCGATGCGTAGATGGGGCCGAGAATAGTACCTCGCGTCATCGCCACGGCGACCATCACCCGCCCTTCAGCTCCCGACCCGGAGCCGCGACCGCTCCGATATTCAAGGTCTCCGCGTCCGCGGCTCCGCCGCGCTCAACGTCATCCATCTCGACACCTCCGTCGGCGGAGATCAGTTTTTGTCACCCCTCCCAAGAGTCGGCGGAGCAATTAACAGAATGA
>CAZPTD010000391.1:0-3958 GCA_964588915.1 uncultured Neomegalonema sp.
GCGCGCGCCGGCGCGGCCAGAGGCCGCCGCGATGACCGGCGAGCCGCCGCGCGCAGCGCCTTTCCGCTCCTATATGAGCGTAGCTCTCAACGAAGCGCGCGCCGCCGCCGCCGCCGGCGAGACGCCCGTCGGCGCCGTCGTCGTCGACCCCGAGACGGGCGCGGTCGTCGCCGCGGCGCGGAACGAGACCCGCGCCCGGCCCGATACGCCGGCGCACGCCGAGATACTGGCGCTCCGCGCGGCGGCGAAGCGTCTCGGCCGGGAGCGGCTCTCCGGGCTCGATCTCTGGGTCACGCTCGAGCCCTGCCCGATGTGCGCCGGCGCGATCGCCCATGCGCGGATCGCCCGGCTCTATTACGGCGCGCCGGACCCGAAGGGCGGCGGCGTCGACCACGGCCCGCGCGTCTTTTCGCAGCCGACCTGCCATCATCGGCCGGAGGTCTATTCCGGCGTCGACGCCGACGCCGCCGCGGCGCTGCTCAGGGATTTCTTCGCCGTCCGGCGATGAGCCGGAGCGGGCGCCTGTCCCGCTTCGGCGCGAATTTGGGGATTGTCGCGGCTCGGCTCCCAAAATCGCCCTATTGCGCGGATCAGTGATGCGATGCGCCCGCTGGAGGCGCGGAGACGACGGAGACCCGAATGCGCCGCATCCGAACAGCACTCGCGGCCGTTTCGGCGCCAGCGCTCGGCGCCGCTCTGCTCGCCGTCGTCTTCAGCGTCGCCACGCCGCCGGCCTCGGCGCAGTCGGACGACCGATTCGTGATCGGCGTCGACGGGCTCGGCCCGGTGACCCGAGACGCCGTCGTCACGCTCGACGACGTGCGCGCCGCCTATCCCGAGCTCAGCGTCGTGGCCGAGCCCTTCTACGCCGAAGGCGAGCGCTACGAGCGGATCGTCGCGCGCGACGGCCGCGCCATCGTCTTCACCGTCGAGCTCGACGAGGGCCGCTTCCGCGACATCACCGCCTATTCGCCGATGATCACCGACGTCTACGGCGCGCGGGTCGGCGAGCCTTTGGCCGATCTGCCGGCCGTCACCGCGCGTCTCTGCGTCCTGATGGCCGACGGCTCGCCCTATGTCGCCTGCGCCTCCGTCGATGACGCGAAGCTGCAATATCTCTTCGACTCCGCGCCCAACGTGCCGCGCGCGGGCGATCCCCTGAAGGCGATCCGCGTCTGGCGGTGACCGCTCGGTCCGCACCCGACGCCAGGAGCGAGCGCGCGCCATGCCCCTTCTCGATCCCGACAGACGCCATCCGATGGTCTTGCCGGACGGCAATGTCGTCCGCCGCGTCGTCCATCTCAAGGCGGCGATCGACCATCCGCGCATCGAGGTCGGCGCGTTCAGCTATTTCGACGACGCCTCCGAAAGCGCCGACCCGGCGAGCGCGCTCGCGCCCTATCTCTTTGCGCTCAGCCCCGAGCGGCTCGTGATCGGCAAGTTCTGCCAGATCGCGCACGGCGTTCGGATCGTCACCAGCTCCGCCAACCACGCGATGGGCGGCTTCTCGACCTATCCTTTCGCCAACTTCATGATGACGCCGGAGACGACGCGGGAAGAGCTCACAGCGATCCTCGCGAGCGCGCCGAACGCCGGCGACACGGTGATCGGCAACGACGTCTGGATCGGCATGGACGCGGTGATCATGCCGCGCGTGCGGATCGGCGACGGCGCGATCATCGCCGCCCGCGCCGTCGTGACGCGCGACGTTGCGCCCTATACAATCATCGGCGGCAACCCGGCCGAGCCGATCCGCGCCCGCTTCGCGCCGGAGATCGTGGCGGCGCTCCTCGAGATCGCCTGGTGGGACTGGCCGATCGAGACGATCGAGGCGAATCTCGCCGCGATCACGGGCGCCGACATCGACGCGCTGAGACGCGCGGCCGACGACGTCGCGTCGAGCCGCGGCGCGGGCCGGTAACGGCGGATTTCGGACCCGCCGCGGCGTCGCCCTCGGGGCGCGGCGGAGCGTCTTCGCAGATGATCAGACTGGCGGCGAGCGCCGCGCCGCGCCGCAACGTCGACGCCGCTCAGAGCGCGACCTTCTCCATCACGCTCGGCGCGACGACGCGGGTCGGCGCGACCGCCGCCGCGAACGGCTCGGCCGACTGCGCGAGCAGCGGAAACGTCTGGTAGTGGCAGGGGACGACCGCCTCGAAGTTGAAGAACTTCTTCACGGCGAAGGCGGCGCGCTCGGCGTCCATGGTGAAATGGCCGCCGATCGGCAGGATCCCGATCTTCGGCCGATGCAGCTCCTCGAAGAGCGCCATATCCGCGAACACGTCGGTGTCGCCGGCGAAATAGAGGGTCTCCTCGCCGGAGCGAATCATGAAGCCGGCCTCGTGCCCGGCGTAGCGCAGCGCGCCGTCGACCTCGATCGACGAGCTGTGCACCGCGTTGACCATCGTCGCGGCGACGGCGTCGTTGAGCCGGACCGCGCCGCCCTTGTTCATGCCGACGGCCCCGTCGACGCCGAGGAGCTGCGTCAGATCGTAGATGCCGACGAGCGTCGCGCCGGTCTTCTCGACGATCTCCTTGGCGCTCGAGGAATGGTCGCCATGGCCGTGGGTGATCAGCACATGCGTCGCGCCGGCGACCGCCTCGTCGAAGCGCGCCGCGTCGAAGCTCGGATTGCCGCGCAGCCACGGGTCGATCAGCAGCGTCGCGCCGCCCGTCTCGATGCGGAAACCGCTATGGCCGAGCCATTGGATCGTCCAGTTCGCCATCGTCTCTCCTCCGATTGGTCGGGTCGGTCCCGTGCGGACGCGCCGCGCGCGCCGGCTCAGCTGCGGCCGGCGGCCCAGCGCGTCAATTCGCCTGAATACATGCCGCCGAACACGGCCAAGAGCGCCATGCCGTAATAGCTCACCTCGAGATCCTGCGACGGCAGATTATCGTAGATGATCTGCGGGATCACTTCGCTCTTCAGCACGAAGAAGACGATGACGCCGACGGCGCCGCCGATCGAGAGACGGCGCAGCCGCTCGAACCATTTCGCGCCGCCCGCGCCGCCGCGCACGAAGGCGCCGAGCATGCCGAAGAGAAAGGCCAGGCCGATCGCCGGCAGATCGGCGGTGAATTTCTGGAACTCCGGCGATTGCGGCAGGCTCACCGCCGAGAGGCTGACGACGTTGAAATAATCGAGCAGAACCACGCCGACGACGGCGATGACGATCAGGGCCGGCGCGATCAGCGCCTTCAACCAACTCGGCATTCCAGCCTCCTCAGCTCACGTCTCGCGCTCTGTGCCGCCGCGATCCGGCGATTTTGCGGCGCGCCGCGACGAAGGGCGACGAGCCCTGAGGAGCGGCCCGGCTCATCGAGGCTGTTCGCCTCTCTTCGCGACCGCGCCCTCGAATCGGCGCGCGCCGAGGCCGGCCCGGATCCGCGCCTTCGTCGCGTCATAGGCGCCCGAGCGATGGTCGATCCGCTCCGGGCCGAGCGCCGCCGAGAGCATCGCCTTCTCGAGCGCCGCCGCCTCCCTGCGCAGGAGCGGCGCGCCACTGTCCGCCCGCTCGAGAAGCGCCGCGATCCGGCCGCGAAACGCGCGGCGAGCGACGCCGAGCTCGCCGAGAACCGCGCCGACCGCGCCGGGCGGATAGGAGAGAACGCCCGGCCGCCGCCTCACCACCAACGCTCGGGCGTCGGCCGTCCGCCCGAGGCCGCCTCGAGCGTCTCCGCCGCGGCGAGGAGCGCGCCCTCGCGCCAAGGCTGGCCGATGAGCTGGAGCCCGAGCGGCAGCCCGCTCGCGTCGCGGCCCGCCGGCACGCTGACGCCCGGCAGCCCGGCGAGGTTCACCGGCACGGTGAAGACGTCGTTGAGATACATCTTCACGGGATCCTCCATCGCCGGATCGCCGATCTTGAAGGCGGCCGACCGCGCCCTCGGCGTCGGGATCGCGTGGGCGGCGCCCGCGGAGGCCGCCGCGCAATCGCGCGTGACGCGGCTGCGCCCCTGG
>CAZPTD010000392.1:0-3904 GCA_964588915.1 uncultured Neomegalonema sp.
AGATCCCGAACTTCACCGGCGTCAGCGCGACGCCTCGGCGGATCACCTTGCTCCGCCGGTTGAAGTCGACGATCTCGGCCCGCCGCGCCTGGTAGTCCGAGCTCGCCTCGAGCTCCTCGACCAGCCGCGGCGCGATGTTGTCGGTCACTCTTTGCCAATAGGGCGTCTGATCGCCGCCCGGCCGGTAGAAATTCGCCTTGCGGATCTCGAGCGGATCCTTGCCGAGCGCATAGGCGATCTCCTCGATCATGCGCTCGCCGCCGAGCATGCCCTGCGGGCCGCCGAAACCGCGAAAGGCGGTGTTGGAGACGGTGTTGGTCTTGAGCGGCCGCGAGCGGAGCCGAACCGACGGATAGTAATAGCAGTTGTCGGCGTGGAAGAGCGCGCGGTCGGTGACCGGGCCGGAGAGGTCGGCCGAGAAGCCGCAGCGCGCTGCGTAGACGGCGTCGACGGCGTGGATCCGGCCGGCCTCGTCGAAGCCGACGGAATAGGCGACCTCGAAATCGTGGCGCTTGCCGGTGGCGCGCATGTCGTCGTCGCGGTCGGGTCGGAGCTTGACCGCGCGCCCGAGCCGCCGCGCCGCGACCGAAGCGACGACGGCGAAGAGGTTCGACTGCGTCTCCTTGCCGCCGAAGGCGCCGCCCATGCGCCGGACGACGACGGTCACGTCCGCCGACGCCGCGCCGAGCGCGTGGGCGACCATGTGCTGGACCTCGGAGGGATGCTGGGTCGAGCTCCAGACCGTCATCTCCTTGTCTTCGCCCGGGATCGCGAGCGCGATATGGCCCTCGAGGTAGAAATGATCCTGACCGCCGATCGCCATGCGTCCGTCGATCCGGCGCGGCGCGGCGGCGAGCGCGGCCTCGACGTCGCCGCGGGCCAAGGTCAAGGGCTCGGTGACGACGGCGCCGCCGGCGGCTTCGGCGGCGGCGATGTCGAGCGCCGCCGGCAGGTCGCGATAGGCGATCCGCGCCAAGCGCGCCGCGCGCCGGGCGGCGTCGCGGGTCTCGGCGACGACGGCGAAGACCGGCTGGCCGTGGAACTGGACCAGGCCGGGCGCGAACACCGGATCGTCCTTCTTGCCGGTCGGGCCGACGTCGTTGTGGGCGAGATCCTCGGCCGTCAGCACGAGCGCGACGCCCGGCGCCGCCCGGACAGCGCCCAGATCGAGCGACGCGATCTCGGCGTGCGCGCGCTCGGAAAGCCCGAGACAGGCGTGGAGAAGGCCCTCGGGCTCCGGCAGGTCGTCGATATACTCGGCCGCGCCGGTCGCGTGCTTGACCGCCGAATCGTGGCGCACGGGCTCCGAGACGCCGCCGCTGATCGTTTCCGACCCGTCCATCGCCGCCCTCACGCCGCGCCGAGCCGCGCCGGCGCGCCGCCGGCGGTCTCGAGATGGAAGCGCCGGAGCAGGTTCTGCGCCACGCGCATCCGGTAGTCCGCCGATCCGCGCCAATCCGAGAGCGGCGTGAAGTCCTGCGCGAGCGCGTCCGCCGCCCGATCGATCGTCGCCTCGGACCAGGCCGCGCCCTGAAGCGCCGCCTCGGCCGCCGCCGCGCGCTTCGGCGTCCCGGCCATGCCGCCATAGGCGAGCCGCGCCGAGGCGACCGCGCCGCCCGCGACGACGACCTGGAAGCCCGCGCTCACGGTCGAGATGTCTTCGTCGCGGCGCTTGGAGATCTTGTAGGCGGCGACGCCCGCGCCCGGCGCCGGATCCGGCAGGCGGACGCGCTCGACGAACTCGCCCGCCCGCCGATCTTGCTTTCCATAGGCGATGAAGAAGTCCTCCAGCGGCAGCGTCCGGCGTCCGGAGCGGCTCCGGAGCGTGATCTCGGCGCCGAGCGCGATGAAGGGCGGCGGCGCATCGCCGATCGGCGAGCCGTTGGCGAGATTGCCGCCGATCGTGCCCATATTGCGCACCTGCTCGCCGCCGATCCGCCGCCAATATTCCTCGAGCCATGGATGACGGCGGCCGATGATCGGCAGAAGGTCCGAATAGCTGACGCCGGCGCCGACGATCAGCGCGTCGTCCGTCTCCTCGATCCGCTGAAGCTCGGCCAGATGGTCGATGAAGACCGCCGGCGCGATGGCGCGCATCTCCTTCGTCACCCAGAGCCCGACATCGGTGGCGCCGGCGACGATGGTCGCGTCCGGCTCGTCCGCGACGACCGCCGCCAGATCGTCGGCGTCCGCAGGCAGGATCGCGCGCGCGCCGGCCTTCTCGACCTCGACCCGTGCGCCGTTCTTGAGCCTGCGCAGCCGCGCCTCGATCGGCGCGCGCTCGCGAATCAGCGGATCGGCGGCCGGATCGCCGAGCGTCGCCGCCCGCTCGGCGGCGCGGAAGATCGGCGCGTAGCCGGTGCAGCGGCAGAGATTGCCCTGGAGCGCGGTCTCGATCGCCGCGCGGCTCGGCGCCCGGCCCGAGCCGTCTCCGCGCAGCCAGAGCGCGTAGAGCGACATCACGATCCCGGGCGTGAGAAACCGCATTGCGATCCGTGCTCGGCGACGATCGCCTCCTGGACGGCGTGAAGCGCGCCGCCGGACGCGAGCGCCTCGATCGTCACGACATGGCGCGCGTCGAGCGACGGCAGCAGCCGGATGCAGGCGTTGACCGTCTCATAGCGAAGGCCCGCCTCGGTCAGGCGTCCGACCAGCACCGTGCAGGCGCCGCAGTCGCCCTCGGCGCAGCCCTCCTTGGTTCCGCGAAGCCGCTGATCGAGCCGCAAGAAATCGAGCAGCGTGTCGCTCGGCGCGACGGCGCCGAGGCGGATCTCCCTCTCGTTCAGCAAGAAGCGTATGTCGCGCCGCGACTCGGCCATGCCGTCCCTTCCGTCGCCGGCGCGCTTCCGCCGCGCCGTCTCCATCGCGCATTGAGCGCGGGGCGGCGCGCAAGACGCAAGCGGGTTTTTGCGGACGCCGCTGATTTTTTCGGCAATTTGAACAGGCTGTTCAACGCATTGGCGGTCGGATCCGATGCGCAATTCGCGCGCAGGCGCCCGCCGCTTAAGCAATTCGGGGCAGTGGCCCGGCCGCTGAGCCGCTTCGACGGAGGTTCCTATGGCGACGCTGCTCGTCAAGAATGCAGAGGTCATCGCGACCATGGACGCGGCTCGCCGCGAGATTTCGGGCGGCGCGCTCTTCGTCCGGGACGGCGTCATCGAGGCGGCGGGCGTCGACTGCGCCGCCGCCGCCGACGAGATCGTCGACGCGTCGGGCTGCGTGGTGACGCCCGGGCTCGTCAACACGCATCATCATCTCTATCAGAGTCTGACCCGCGCCGTGCCGGCGGGCCAGGACGCGCGCCTCTTCGGCTGGCTGAAGGCGCTCTACCGGATCTGGGCGCGGATGACGCCCGACGACATCGGCCTCGCGACCCGGATCGGCCTCGCCGAGCTCGCGCTTTCGGGCTGCTCGACGTGCGCGGACCATCTCTACATGTTTCCGAACGGAACGCGGCTCGACGACAGCGTCGCGGCCGCCGCCGATGTCGGGCTCCGCTTCCACGCGACGCGCGGCTCGATGAGCATCGGCGAGAGCGACGGCGGTCTGCCGCCCGACGCGCTGGTCGAGAAGGAGAGCGCGATCCTCGAGGACAGCGCCCGCGTGATCGACGCCTTTCACGATCCGGCCGACGGCGCGATGGTCCGCGTCGCGCTCGCGCCCTGCTCGCCCTTCTCGGTGAGCCGCGAGCTGATGCGCGAGAGCGCCGTTCTCGCCCGCGAGAAGGGCGTGATGCTGCACACGCATCTGGCCGAGAACGACGAGGACGTCGCCTACAGCCGCGAGCGGTTCGGCATGACGCCGGGCGACTACGCCGAGGATCTCGGCTGGACGGGCGCGGACGTCTGGCACGCGCACTGCGTCAAGCTCGACGCGCGCGAGATCGACCTCTTTGCGCGGAGCG
>CAZPTD010000393.1:0-3860 GCA_964588915.1 uncultured Neomegalonema sp.
GGCGGGCTCTCGGCCGGCGTCTCCGGCGGCGAGGCGCGGCGGCTCGGCGTCGCCCGGCTCGCCTTCGCGGCGCGCGACGTGGTGCTCGCCGACGAGCCGACGGCGGATCTGGACGCGGAGACGGCGGCGGCGGTGACGGCGGGGCTCCTTCGGAGCGCCGAGGGCCGGACCCTGATCGTCGCGACCCATGATCCGCAGCTCGTCGCGCGGCTCGGGCGGAGGATCGACCTCGGAGGCCGCGCGTGACCCATCTCCGCGCCCTCTTCGCCGCGTTTCGCGCCGCGCATGGACGGCGGCTCCTGCTCGGCGCGCTGCTCTCCGTCGTCGCCTCGGCCTCGGCGGCGGCGCTGCTCGGGCTCTCGGGCTGGTTCATCACCGCCACCGCGATCGCCGGCGCGGCGGGCGTCGGGATCGCCTTCGACGTCTTCCAGCCGGGAGCGGGCGTGCGCGCCTTCGCGCTCAGCCGCACCGCCGCGCGCTACGGCGAGCGCCTCGTCACCCATGACGCGACGCTGCGCTTTCTCGCCGGGCTCCGCGGCAGGCTCTATCGCGGCCTCGCCCTCGGCCCGTGGTCGGCGCTCGGACGCCTCCGCCGCGGCGAGGCGCTCTCGCGGCTCACCGCCGATGTCGACGCGCTCGACGGCTTCTATCTCCGCCTTCTCCTGCCGATCGGCGTCGCGATCCTGACGCTCGCGCTCGGGCTCCTGGCGCTGTGGCTCCTCGTCGCGCCCGAGGTCGCCGTCGCGACGATCGCGCCGCTCGCGCTCGTCGGCGCGCTCTCGATCCGGCTCGCGACGACGCGCGGCGCCAAGGCGGCGCGGCGCCGGCTCGCGGCGCTCGACGCGATCCGCCTGAGGACGATCGATCTGATGAGCGCGACGCCGGAATACGCCGCCGCCGGAAGGCTCGACGACCAGCGCGCGCAGATCGAGGCCGCCGCCGACCGCGCCGCCGAGGCCGAGGCGACGCTCCGGCGGCTCGACGCGCTTCTCGGCGCCGCGACGAGCTTCGCGGGCGATCTCGCCATCGCGGCGGCGCTTTTCACGGCGCTCGTCCTCGCCGAGGCGCCGCCCGAATTCGCCGCGCTCGCCGGCCTCGCGGCCTTCGGGCTCCTCGAAACGGTCGCGCCGCTCCGCCGCGGCGCCTTGGAGTATGGCGGGCTCGCCCAGGCGGCGCGCCGGATCGCGCCGAGACTCGCCGCGACGGTCGCGAAAGAGGATGGAAGCGCCGCCGCGCCGTCTCCCGATCGTTCCGGATTGCGGCTCTCGGACGTGCGCTTCGCCTACGCGCCGGACCGCGCGCCGGTCCTCGGCGGCCTCGACCTCGGCGTCGCGCCCGGCGAGACCGTCGCCTTGGAAGGCGCGAGCGGCTCGGGCAAGAGCACGGTCCTCGCGCTCGCCGCCGGCGTCGCGCGGCCGACCGCCGGCGAGATCGCGCTTTTCGGCGCGCCGATCGCCGACTGGCCGGAGCCGGCGCTGCGCGAGGCCGTCGCCTATCTGCCGCAGCGGAGCGAGCTTCTCGGGAAGACGCTCGCCGACGCGCTGCGCCTCGGCGCGCCGGAGGCCGACGACGGCGCTCTTTGGTCGGTCCTGGAAGAGGTCGAGATGGCCGAGGCGGCGCGGGCGGTCGGCGGGCTCTCGGCCCGGCTCGGCGCCGGCGGGATCGGCTTCTCGGGCGGCGAGAGCCGCCGCCTGGCGCTCGCGCGGCTGCTTCTGCGCCGGCCGCGGCTCGTGCTGCTCGACGAGCCGACGGAAGGGCTCGGCGCGGAGCAGGCGGCGCGCGTGCTCGACCGCGCCCTCGAGCGCTTCGACGGCGCGGCGATCCTGATCGCCAGCCACAGCCCGGAGGAGCGCGCGCGGGCGGATCGGATCGTTCCGCTCGCGGTCGCCTGAGACGGCGGCGCGCGCGCTCGTCGCGCGGCGCGTGCTTCGGTCGCATCGGCTCTTGACGCGGATCAAGCTTGGCCGGGCTCCGCGGCCGTAAAGACTCGGCCGCAGCAAGGCGCCCGCGCGCCCGTAAGCCTCTGCGCGGGACGCTTCTTTTTGGGGAAGGAGCCTCAGCATGGATTTCGACGTCGAGTCGCTGTCGCGTTTCCAATTCGCGATGACGGCGATGTATCATTTCCTGTTCGTGCCGCTCACGCTCGGCCTCTCGATCATCATCGCGATCATGGAGACGGTCTATGTGATGACCGACAAGCCGATCTGGCGGCAGATGACCAAGTTCTGGGGCACGCTCTTCGGCATCAACTTCGTGCTCGGCGTCGCCACCGGCCTGACCATGGAGTTCCAGTTCGGCATGAACTGGAGCTATTACAGCCACTATGTCGGCGACGTCTTCGGCGCGCCGCTGGCGATCGAAGGCCTGATGGCGTTCTTCCTCGAGGCGACCTTCGTCGGCCTGTTTTTCTTCGGCTGGAACCGGCTCTCGAAGCGCGGGCATCTCGCCAGCGCCTGGCTGGTCGCGCTCGGCACCAATCTCTCGGCGCTCTGGATCCTGATCGCCAATGGCTGGATGCAGCTGCCGGTCGGCGCGGTCTTCAACCCGGACACGATGCGGATGGAGATCGACAATTTCGCCGAGGTGCTCCTCAACCCGGTGGCGCAGGCGAAGTTCGTGCACACCGTCTCGGCCGGCTACGTCACCGCGGCGATCTTCGTCATCGGCGTCTCGGCCTGGTTCCTGCTCAAGAACCGGCATACGGCGCTCGCCAAGAAGTCGATCGCCGTCGCGGCCAGCTTCGGCCTCGCCGCGAGCCTCTCGGTCATCGTCCTCGGCGACGAGAGCGGCTACGAGGCGTCCGAGAACCAGCGCATGAAGCTCGCCGCGATCGAAGGCGCTTGGGAGACCGAAGAGGCGCCCGCGCCCTTCACCGTCATCGGCTTCCCGGATCAAGAGGCGCGCGAGACGGAAGTGGTGTTCGAGATCCCGGCGCTGCTCGGCCTCATCGCCACGCGCTCGGTCTCCGAGGAGGTTCTCGGCATCCGCGAGCTCGTCGAAGGCGGCTCCGGCCAGCCGGGCGCCCGCGGACGGATCCGGACCGGGCTCCTCGCCTACGCCGCGCTCGAGCGCATGCGGGCGGCCCGCGCCGCCGGCGAGGAGATCGACGCCACGGACCGCGCGATCTTCGACCTGCACGGGCGAAACATCGGCTACGCGCTCCTGCTTCTGAAATACACCGACGATCCGACGACGGCGACGCCGGAGATGATCGACCAGGCGGCGTGGGACACGGTGCCGGACGTCCCGACGCTCTTCTGGTCCTTCCGCGTCATGGTCGGGCTCGGCGTCTTCTTCCTGCTCTTCACCGCCTTCATGTTCTACCGCTCGTCCTTCAAGGGCGGCCGGTTCAGCCGGACGACGCTTCGGATCGCGGTGCTCGCCATTCCGCTGCCCTGGGTCGCCTCCGAGCTCGGCTGGCTCGTCGCCGAATACGGGCGACAGCCCTGGGCGATCGAAGGTCTCTTGCCGACCGCGGTCGCGGTGTCGGAGCTCACGCCGACCGATCTCTGGATCACGATCGTCGGCTTCATCGGGCTCTACACGGCGCTCCTCGTCATCGAGCTCCGGCTGATGATCCGCTACATCGGCAAGGGTCCGTATCTCGATCAGGAGGCCGTGGCGGCCTGGGAGGAGACGCGGCGGCGCCGACGCGCCGCCCTCGCGGCCGCGAACCCGAACCTCGTCGGCGGCGCGCCGCCCGCCGAATAGCCCGCAACGCCTTCGCCGCGGCGTTCCTCTTGCCGCTCGTTGCGCCGGTCCTCCTGACGATCCTCGGGACGGTCCTCGCGGTCGTCGCGGCGCGCCTCCCGGCGATCCTCGTTACGTGATGCGCGTCTGTTGGTGTCTGTGCTCATAGG
>CAZPTD010000394.1:0-3855 GCA_964588915.1 uncultured Neomegalonema sp.
GGGCGCGCCGCTCGTCGTGATCGCCGGCAAGGAGTACGGCACCGGCTCGGCGCGGGACTGGGCGGCGAAGGGCACGGCGCTCCTCGGCGGGAAGGCGGTGATCGCGGAGAGCTTCGAGCGCATCCACCGCTCGAACCTGGTCGGCATGGGCGTGCTGCCCTTCGAGTTCATGGACGGCGTCACACGCAAGTCGCTCGGGCTGACCGGCGAGGAGGCGATCTCGATCGTCGGCCTCTCGGACATGACGCCGAGGAAGGTGGTCGAGGCGCATGTCGCCTATCCGGACGGGCGCGATCAGGAGATCCGTCTCCTCTGCCGGATCGATACCGAGACGGAGATCGACTACGTCAAGCATGGCGGCGTGCTGCACTACGTGCTGCGCGATCTCGCCGGGCTGAGCCAGGCGGCGGCGGAGTAGGCGGCCAGCGACGAAGGACGAACAGTCCTGAGGAGCAGGCCGCTCGCAAACGGCCTGCTCATCGAGGCTTTCGCCTCTCTTCGCGACGTCTCGGGAAGCGGGGATTGCGCTCGGAGGGCGAGGGGCCTTGACGGGCGCGCCCAGGGTGATTGTCTCGCGCCATGAGCGAGAGTCGACAGGAACCGGAGGCCGTCCGCAGAGCGCTGATCACCGGCGGCGCGCGCGGGATCGGGCGCGGCGTGGCGGAGGCGCTGCTCCAGCGCGGCTGGGAGGTCGTCGCGACCGGCGCGAGCGAGGCCGAGGTCGCGGACGCCGCGCCGGCGGACGGGCTCCGGACCGCGGCGCTCGACGTCACCGATCCGGCGGCGGTGGCGGCGCTTGTCGGCGGGCTCGACCGGCTCGACGGGCTGGTCAACTGCGCCGGCGTGATCCGCAAGACCGATGAGTTCGATCTCGACGTCTTCGCGGAGGTTCTCGCCGTCAATCTCACCGGCACGATGCGGATGTGCGTCGCTTGCCGGCCGCTCCTCGCCGCGAGCGCCGGCGCCATCGTCAACACCGCCTCGATGTACGCCTATTTCGGCGGGCCGCACGCGCCGGCCTACACCGCCTCGAAGGGCGGCGTCGCGCAGCTGACGAAGGCGCTCGCGGTCGCCTGGGCCGAAGACGGGATAAGGGTCAACGCGGTCGCGCCGGGTTGGAGCGAGACGCGGATGACCGACGGCGTGCGCGCCGATCCGGCGCGCGAGGCGACGATCCTCGGCCGAACGCCGATGAAGCGCTGGGGCGCGCCCGAGGAGGTCGGCCGCGTCGCCGCGATGCTGCTGTCGCCCGACGCCGGCTTCGTCACCGGCGCGATCCTGCCCGTAGACGGCGGCTACAGCGCCGCATAGAGGAGCCCGCCGATGCCGCTCGAGAAGCCGGACGAACACGCGCTCACGCCCTATCAGCTGCCCTTCCCGCCCGACGCGCAGGACGAGATCGTCGTGCCGAGCGCCGTGCCGGAGGACGACCGCGTCTGGGTGCCTCAAGCGGAGAATGTCTGGTTCCGCCCGCTCTGCCTCAACCGGTCGCAGGGCTATTGGGTCAATCTGCTCAAGGTTCGCAAATCGGGCGTGCTCTCGCGTCATCGCCATCCGCAGGCCGTCCATGGCTATGTGCTGAAGGGACGCTGGCGGTATCTCGAGCATGACTGGATCGCCGAGGCGGGATCGTATGTCTACGAGCCGCCCGGCGAGACGCATACGCTCGTCGTGCCCGAGGGCGTCGAGGAGATGATCACGCTCTTCCAGGTCAACGGCGTGATGTACTACGTCGACCCGTGGGGCAAGCCGCTCGGCTACGAGGACGTCTTCACCAAGATCGACATGTGCCGCGCGCATTACGCGGCGGTCGGCCTCGGCGCCGACTATGTCGATCAGTTTCTGCGCTGAGCGCGCGGCTCAGGCCACGGCGCCGCTTTCGCCGCGCGACTCCGAGAGCGGCGCCGCCGCGTCGCGGACCCGCCGCGCCGCTTCGGCCACGCGCGTCGCCGCCTCGATCAGCGGCGTCGTCTTGGTCGGCGTCTGCACATGCGCCACGGCGACGACGCGTCCGCGCGGCTCGTCGCCGCGCCCGAGGCGCCGGTCGTCGTCCGACTCCGGGCTGAGGCGCACCAAGCCGAACGCGCTCTCGGCCTCGTCGACGAGATGGGTGATGAGTTTGAGCTGCGGCATATCGTCGACGTCGTCGCTGAGCAGGAGCGCGTCGACGCCGCGGCCGTGCCGGCGGAAGAAGAGGCGCGTCTCGTCCGCGTATTCGGACGAGAACACGATGACGAAGCCGTTGGCGGACAACAGCCGCTCGAAGGCGGCGCGGGCGAGAGGATCGCGCGCGCAGACGGCGACCCGCGACGGTCGGCTGAGCGTTCCGACATCGGGCAGGCTCTCGGGCTCCTTGGGCAGCGGCCGGCGCGCCAGCTGCGCCGCGCGCATCGCGATCAGCGCCGCGGAGGCGACGCCGATCCCGTAGCCGAGCGAGGCCTGCGCCCGCGGCGGCTCGAGCGCGCCGGTCCACATGAGGTCGATCGCGTAAGGCAGCGCGACCGCGGCGACGAGCGCGAGGAAGACGAGCGCGCCGACGGCGCTCGTCTGTCCGTAAAGCGAAGCGAGTATGCGCCCGCTCGCGCGGTAGAGCCGCGTGAAGAGGCCGGCGGCGGCGCTCGCGGTGCCCGCGACGGCGACGAGCAACAGGATCGCGGCGACGAGCGCGACGTCGCGGTGGTTCTGCGCGAGAAAACGGAGCTCTTCGGCTTGCAGAAAATCGACGATGTCCTCGACCGAGCCGCGGTCGCTCAGCGATCGGAAGGCGGCGGCGTAGGCGCCGAGATACCTGAAGACGAAAAGCGCCGCCGCCGCAAAGCCGATCGCGACCGCGGCGGCGAAAAGCGTGCGCGCCGGCCGCATCCGCCGCGCGAAGCGCCGCCGCCGCAGCCGCTCTTCCTCGGCGCTGAGGCCTTCGTCGTCAAAGGCCGCCCACTGCGCCGGATCGGCCGAGGCGTCGGCGAGCGCGGCCGTCTGCGGCCGCGGGACCGCCCAGTCGCCGTCCCGTTCGGGCGTCGCGCCGCGCCATCTAATTCGCTTCATGTCGCCGACTGCTCCTTCGCGCCGTCGAGAGGGCGCCGGTCCGCCGGCGCGCGCCCGGAGGATCGCCAGAAAATATTAACGAATTGTCCGCTCTAGTGGGCGAAATCGTGACGCCGCCGCCGGCGCTCTCGCCAAAACGAATCGAGCAGGCACGGTTTTTCAAGGCGCGCCTCCGGACTTCAAGGGTGACAAACGAGGCCGGGGCGGTTTTCTTCTGTGCGATGGCGATAAGGCCGCTGGCGTCGAGTTGGGAGGCGAAATGGCTCGATTGATCGGGGTTCCGCGCGAGCAGATGGAGGGTGAGCGGCGCGTCGCGCTGACGCCCGAGACCGCGGGACGGATTCAGAAACTCGGCTATCGGCTGATGGTCGAGACCGGCGCCGGCGCCGATGCGGACATCTCCGACGAGGCCTATCGCGCCGCCGGCGTCGAGGTCGCGGCCGACGCCGACGCGGTCTGGTCCGAGGCGGACATCGTCATGAAGGTGCGGCCGCCGGCGGAGAGCCCGGAGGGCGGCCACGAGGCCGATCTCCTGCGCGAAGGGCAGACGCTGATCTCCTTTCTTTATCCCGCGCAGAACGAGGAGCTCCTGAAGCGGCTCGCCGAGAAGAAGCCGCACGCCGTCATCGCCATGGACATGGTGCCGCGGATCAGCCGGGCGCAGAAGATGGACGCGCTCTCCTCGATGGCGAACATCGCCGGCTACCGCGCGGTGATCGAGGCCTCCAACAATTTCGGCCGCTTCTTCACCGGCCAGGTGACGGCGGCCGGCAAGGTGCCGCCGGCCAAAGTGCTGGTGGTCGGCGCGGGCGT
>CAZPTD010000395.1:0-3852 GCA_964588915.1 uncultured Neomegalonema sp.
CCGGGATGACGGCGTCATCCCGGGATGACGGCGTCATCGGCGTCGCATCCGCCTAGACAGACCCTACTCTAGATCGACGCGTTTGCGGCGCGGTCGCCGGCGCAGTCGTTCCGGGCGCAGCGGCGCCGTCGCGCCCGGCGTCCCGGGCCTCGCGACGGCTCCGAGGTTCCTGGCCGAGCCAGGGGCGGCTCAGCCTGGACGCGCTCGCCGCCACGCCGATCGATCCATCTTGCGTCGACGCGTATTACGACGCCGCCTTGTCGCGGCCGAGCACGCCGCGCCTGATCTGGTCTTCCTCGATCGACTCGAAGAGCGCCTTGAAGTTGCCTTCGCCGAAGCCGTCGTCGCCCTTGCGCTGGATGAACTCGAAGAAGATCGGTCCGATCACCGTCTTCGAGAAGATCTGCAGCAGGATCCGCGTCATGCCGCCGTCGACGACGCCTTCGCCGTCGATCAGGACGCCGTGCTTCTTCATCCGCTCGAGCGGCTCCTGATGGCCTTTCACGCGGTCGTAGGACTTGTCGTAATAGATGTCCGGCGGCCCGGGCATGAACGCGACGCCGTTCTCGCCGATCATGTCGATCGAGCCGTAGATGTCCTCGGTCGCCACGGCGATGTGCTGGATGCCCTCGCCCTTGTACTCTTTGAGGTATTCCTCGATCTGGCTGTTCTCGTCCGAGCTTTCGTTGATCGGGATGCGGATCTTGCCGCAGGGCGAGGTCAACGCGCGCGAGGTCAGGCCGGTCAGCTTGCCCTGAATGTCGAAGAAGCGGATCTCGCGGAAATTGAACGCCTTCGAATAGAAGTCGTACCAAGTGCTCATATTACCGCGCCTGACGTTGTGCGTCAGATGGTCGATGTAATAGAAGCCGGCGCCGTTCGGCTTCGGATTGGCCTGGCCGAGCCACTCGTACTCGTCTTGGTAAGGCGAGCCGAGATCACCGTATTTCTCGACCAGATAGAGCAGCGATCCGCCGATGCCGTAGACCGCCGGCACATCCAAGGTCTTGTCGTCGCCGGCGTATTCTTTCGCGCCGTAGTCGAGCGCGCATTTGAGCGCATGCTGCGCGTCGACCACGCGCCAAGCCATGGCCGGCGCGCACGGGCCATGCTCCTCGACGAAGCGCGCCGCATGCGTGTTCTTGTCGCGGTTGACGATATAGTTGACGCCGCCCTGACGATACAAAGAGATGTCTTTCGTCTTATGGCGCGCGACTTCGGTATATCCCATCTTCTCGAAGAGATCTTCGAGCTCGCCCGTCTCCGGATGCGCGAATTCGACGAACTCGAAGCCGTCCGTGCCGGCGACATTGGCCTTGTCGATGACGGCCTTCGGGGCGTTGTGCGGATACGGTCCCAACGGTTTCCTCCCGGGTTTCGACGCGCCTCTCGGCGCGTGCGATGAGGGCGTTGATTCGCCGGCGCGCGCCGAATTGCGCTACGGTTCGCTCACATTAAGAGCTATGTCAACAAAAATGGTGCTCACGCAACAAAATCGTTGCGCATGACGCTTGTCAACGCTTAGCTGCGCCTCGGATCGTCCTTCACGCTCCCGAAACGACGGCGACGGCCCATGCATTCGATGGCGACGGCACTCTTCGATCGGCTCCGCCCCGCGAACGGCTGGCGCGGCCGCGTCACGCGCGCGACGCCGCGGCGGGACGCGATCGCCGGGCTGAGCAACGCCGCGTTCCGGGGCTCGTCGATGGTGATGGTCTCGGGGCCGACGACGGCGATCTCCGCGGTCGTGTTCGCCTCGCTCGTCGAGATGACGCCGCCCGGCGAGCCGCCCTATGTCGCGATGGCGCTGACCTTGACGATCATGGTCGGCGTCTTTCAGCTCGTCGCCGGCTTCGCGCGCCTCGGCCGGCTGATCACCTTCGTCTCGCATTCGGCGATGATCGGCTTCACCGCCGCCGCCGCCATCCTGATCGCCGCGTCGCAGAGGACCGGCGCGCGCGCCGAGATCTGCGCGACATGCGCCGTCAGGGCCTATCTCGGATGCGCCGACAAGCCGGCGCCCGAGGGCGAGCCCGCCTATCGCGACGCGCCGGAGCCCGACGGGCTCGGGCGCGGGCGTTGCCGCGACGCGTGACACCCGAGCACCCGAGAGGAGCGCCCGACATGACCAGACCGAACTTCCTTCTGATCTCGGCCGACCAGCAGCGCGCCGACTGCTTCGGCTTCGAGGGCCGCAAGGTGAAGACGCCGCATCTCGACGAGCTGGCGCGTGACGGGACGCGGTTCTCGGCCTGCATCACGCCGTCCGTCGTCTGCCAGCCGGCGCGGGCGTCGATCCTGACCGGCCAGCTCTGCCGCACCCATGGCGCGCACGACAACGGCATCGACCTCGATCCGGCGATCGGCGGTCGCGGCTTCGCCGGCGCGCTGGCGGCGTCGGGCTACGACACCGCCTTCATCGGCAAGGCGCATTTCTCGACCTACCACACCTTCGCGCCGACCGGGACGCCGGAATGCGTGACGTCGTCCGCGCGCTACGCCGAGGATTGGAGCGGCCCCTATATGGGCTGGCGGCATGTCGAGCTCATGCTGATCGGGCACAACTGGTTCCCGCCGCCGAAGCCGCCCGAAGGTCAGCATTACGAGCGCTGGTTCTACGCCGACGGCCGCGGCGACGAGAAGAACCGGCTCTATCGCGAGAACGCCGGCGACACCAAGGAGGCGGCGCAGACATGGCACTCGAAGCTGCCCGTCGCCTGGCACAACACCACCTGGACCGCGGACCGCGCGATCGAGTGGCTGAAGCGCGGGCGCGGCGCGCGGCCCTTCTGCGCCTGGGTCAGCTTTCCCGACCCGCATCATCCCTTCGACGCGCCGGAGCCGTGGTCGCGCCTCCATGATCCGGCCGAAGTCGACCTGCCGGCGGACCGCGCGCGCAATTTCGAAGGCCGGCCCTGGTGGCACGAGGCCGCGGTGACCCGCGAGCCGGTCGGCGAGGCGTCGACCGTCGAGACCCGCAAGGCCTATTCGCGCGTCCCGCCGCAGACCGACGACCAGCTCCGCGAGATCATCGCCAACACCTACGGGCAGATCGCGCTCATCGACCACAATGTCGGGCGGATCCTGATCGCGCTCGCCGAGGCCGGGCTCGCCGACAAGACTTACGTCGTCTACTTCTCCGACCATGGCGATTGGCTCGGCGACCACGGATTGGTCTTGAAGGGCCCGATGCATTTCGAGGGCCTGCTGCGCGTGCCGCTCATCCTCCGCGGGCCGGGCGTCGCGCCGGGTCGCGCGATCGGCGAGCCGGTCTCGACCCTCGATCTCGGGCCGACGCTCTGCGATCTCGCCGGCGCGGCGGCGCTTCAGCGCCAGCACGGCGCCTCGCTGCGCCCGCTTCTCGAAACGGAGACCGCGACCCGCGATTATGCGCTCAACGAATGGGAGCTGCTGCCCGGCCGGGTCGGCGTCGGCCTGTCGTTGCGCACGGTGCGGACGAAGACGCACAAGATGACGGTCGACATGCAGTCCGGCGCCGGCGAGCTCTACGATCTCGTCGACGATCCGGGCGAGACGACCAACCTCTTCGACGCCGCCGGCGCCGCGCCGATCAGGAGCCTGCTCGAAAGATATCTCGCGGCGCGCCCGGACGACGCCGCGCCGGTCAAGCAGCCGGTCGGCACGGCGTAGGCGCCCGAGAGCGGCGAGGCGCTCCGCCGGCGGATCCGTTCGTCTGTTCAGCCGCGATCCGGAGGCGTCGGCTCGGGGCGCTGCGAAGCGCGAACGCCGGAGCGAAGACGCGGCCGGCGCCGACCTCGCTTTCGTCATCCCGGCCGAGCGCGCAGCGCGCAGAGCCGGGATCCAGGGCCAAGGGGCTGAGCGTGCGGCGAA
>CAZPTD010000396.1:0-3837 GCA_964588915.1 uncultured Neomegalonema sp.
CTCGACAGCGCCAAGGCGGAGAGCCTGGCGGCGATCGGCGAGGCGATCCGCGAGAACGGGCGCGTCATCGTCACCGGCTGCCTCGGCAAGGATGCGGAGCTGATCCGGCGGGCGCATCCGAAGGCGCTGGCGATCACCGGGCCGCAGGCGACCGAGGCGGTCGCCGCCGCCGTGCGTCAGGCGGCGCCGATCGCGCATGATCCCTTCGTCGCGCTCACGCCCGAGCCCGAAGACCTCGAGCGCGTGCGGCTGACGCCGAGGCACTACGCCTATTTGAAGATCGCCGAGGGCTGCAATCAGCGCTGCAGCTTCTGCGTCATCCCGACGATGCGCGGGCGTCTCGCCTCGCGGCCGGCGGCGGCCGTGCTCCGAGAGGCGGAGAAGCTCGTCGCGTCGGGCGTGAAGGAGCTCCTCGTCGTCAGCCAGGACACCGCCGCCTACGGCGTCGACCTCAAGCACGCGCCGAGCCCTTGGCGCGGCGAGGACCGGCCGGCGCGGATCGAGGATCTCGCGCGCGGCCTCGGCTCGCTCGGCGCGGAGCACGACGTTTGGGTGCGGCTCCACTACGTCTATCCCTATCCGCATGTCGACCGGCTGATCCCGCTGATGGCCGAGGGCCGCGTCCTGCCCTATCTCGACATCCCGTTTCAGCACGCCAACCGCGACGTCCTCCGCGCGATGCGCCGACCCGGCGACGCCGAGAAGACGCTCGAGCGCATCCGCGCCTGGCGCCGCGACGCCCCGGAGCTCGCGCTTCGCTCCACCTTCATCGTCGGCTTTCCCGGCGAGACCGACGCCGACTTCGAGGAGCTCCTGGACTGGCTCGAGGCGGCGGAGCTCGCCCGGGTCGGCGGCGTGCGATTGGAGAACGTCGCCGGCGCCGCGGCCAACGACCTGCCGGACCAGATTCCGGACGACGTGAAGGAGGAGCGCTGGCGGCGCTTCATGGCGAAGGCGCAGGCCTTGAGCGCCAAGCGGCTGGCGGCGCGCGTCGGCCGGCGGGTCGAGGCGGTGGTCGACGAGGTCGACGCCGACGGCGCGAGCTGCCGCTCCTACGCGGAGGCGCCCGAGATCGACGGCGCGATCTTCCTCGACGAGGATTTCGAAGACGTGACGCCGGGCCAGCGCATTTCGCTCCTGATCGACGAGGCGGGCGATTATGATCTATGGGCGCGGCGCGACCGGAGCGGCGCCTGAGGGCGGGTCGAGGAAACGACGAGGGGAAGGGCGAGATGAGCGAGAGCGGCGAGACCACGGAGCGTGAGCACGGGCGCGGCGCGCCCGGAGAAGGGCGCGAGAAGCCGCAGCCGCTGCTGATCGAGCGGATCATGACGCGCTTCGTCGGGGTGACGCGCGAGACTCGCGAGAAGTACCGCGAGCTCCAGCACGTGCTCTTCACCGTGCGCGCCACGATCTACGTCTCGCTTCTCGGCGTCGTCGTCTTCGCCGTCCCGGACCAAATCATGGAGATCTATCGGCTCTTCGCCGAGGACTTCCTCGTGGATGGCGATTTCGCCTTCAAGCAGATCTTCACGATCTCGGCCGTCCGCCTGGCCAGCTTCTTCACGCTTCTCTACATCGCCTGCTACGCGCTTTGGTATATCGGCCGGGTCCTGACGCTGCTGAACGACACGACCCGGGCCGCGCTCGACATCGACAACGCCGAGGGCCGCGTCGCGCGCTGGGCGCCGCGGGTGATCGGCGCCGCGCCGGCCTTCGCGGCGGCGTTCGGCATGGCGCGCGCCGAGGCGACGCGGATCGGCGACATCGAGACCGACGGCCTCTATGTCGGCGCCGGCGTCGCGTTCCTGATCGGCGTCTGGCGCATCTGGGCCAGTTGGCGGCGGGTCCGGCGCGTGCCCGAGACCTACGCCAACATGCGCCGGACCTGGCTCAACGCCTATGGCCGCGGCGTCCTCACCGTCCTGCTGCTCTCGGGCGTCGTCTATCTGATGACGCAGCCGATCGTGTTCACGCAGATCGTCGGCGCGCTCGCGATCATCTGCTTCTTCATGATCGCGCTCGTCTTCGGCTGGGCGCAGCTGACCGCGCTCAACGACCGCTTCGCCATTCCCGCCGTCGGCCTCCTCGTCGGCGCGGCGCTCGTCTTCGCGGCGTTCGACCTCAATGACAACCACGCGATCCGCGAGCTCCAGCCGTCGCCCGAGCGCATGGCCGCGCACCGCGCCGAGCAGGCGGCGGCGGAGCAGGTCTTCGGTCCGGTCCGCCCGGTGACGATCGGCTCGAGCTTCGAGGAGTGGTACGCCGCCCGCGCCGACCTCGCCGCCTACGCCGAGGCCGACAAGCCCTATCCGGTCTACATCGTCGCCGCCCAGGGCGGCGGGCTCTACGCCGCCTATCAGAGCTCGGTGTTTCTCGCCGCGCTCCTCGACGAATGCCCGACCTTCGCTCAGCACGTCTTCGCGGTCAGCGGCGTCTCGGGCGGCTCGGTCGGCGGCGCCGTCTTCACCGCCATCGCCGCCGAGCACGCCGAGAACATGCCGATCGAAAGCGTCGACGCGCCTTGCGGCGAGCGGCCGGAAGTCGCCCTCGCCTCGGCCGCGGCGAAGGCGGACGCGATGCTGCGCCAGGACTTTCTCTCGCCGCTCGTCTCGGCGACGCTCTTCGGCGACTTCACGGCGCGGTTCTCGCCGGTTCCGATCGAGAGCTTCGACCGCGCCCGCGCGCTCGAGCGCGCCTTCGAGCTTTCCTGGAACGCGGGCCGTCCCGTCGGCGCGCCGCCGCTCGACACGACGCCGCTCGAGCTCGGGCTGCTCACCTACTGGGACCCGGCCGGCGCGGCGCCGCTCGTCTTTTTCAACACCACCGAGGCCGAAACCGGACGGCGCATGATCATGACGCCGGTCCCGACGCTCGGCGCGGGCTCCTTCTCCTATGCCAGCGCGGTCGAGCGTCGTCCGGACGGGCTCGCGCCGGACGTCCGCCTCTCGACCGCGTCGATGCTGTCGGCGCGCTTTCCCTACATCACGCCGGGCGGGACGATGCGCCTCGGCGCCGATGTCGAGGCGGTCGACGGCGCGATCCGGCGGGTGCGGCTCGTCGACGGCGGCTATATCGAGAACTCCGGCGTCGACACGGCGCTCGAGATCATCCGCGCCATCCGCAGGGTCGAAGATCGCCTCGAAGGCCCGCGGATCGACATCCGGCTGATCGTCTTCGACTTGACGCAGGACCGCGTCGCCGAGCCGACCCGCGGCTTCGGCGAGGGGCTGACGCCGATCCGGGCGATCCTGGCGGCGCGCGAGTCGCAGACGGGCCGGGCGCAGCTCAGGGCGCGGCGCGAGCTCGGGGCGCCCTGCCGCTACGTCTATTTCGGCGGCGCCCGCCCGCCGGGCGCCACGATCCCGCGCGAGGGCGTCGAGAGTTACGAGCAGATCTGCCGCCTGCGCGATCTCGCCGTGAGCCCGGTTTGGAGCGTCTCGCTCAACGACTACGAGTACGACTTCGCGCTCGGCTGGATCCTCTCGGCCGACACGCTCGACAAGATCCGCGGCCAGCTCGGCGATTCCGAGGATTGCCGTCGGCGCGCCCTGAGCGAAGGCGCCGCCCCGGCGTCCGGCGCGCTGCCGGCGCAGGCGACGGCTCAGAGCGAAGCCGAGGCGCGGCGTCAAGAGGACGACGCCGTGGCCCGGCACAACAGCTGCGTCGCCCGTCTCGTCATCGATCAGCTGCAGCGGCGCGAGCTGCCGGAGCGTCGACAGCGCCCGGACGCCGCCCGACCGTAGCGGCCGCCCGCGTCGCTGGCGCCGCTTGTCGTCTGATCGGTTCTGATGGAGCCGACCTCGCCCTTGTCGTCCCGGCCAAGCGCGAAGCGCG
>CAZPTD010000397.1:0-881 GCA_964588915.1 uncultured Neomegalonema sp.
CGGGCGCTCTGTTCTCGCCGTCGCGCTGTTGTCGCCGTACGCCGACAGCGGCGCGGCCTCCGCCGTCGTCCGCCCGGCGGCGCTCTCGGCCTCGGTCGCTCGGCGCTCGGCCGCCCGGCGCGCCTCCTTCGCCTCGGCGTCGCGGCGAACCGCCGCCTCGGCCGCTTCCTGCGCCTCCCGGCGCCGCGCTCCGACCGAAGCCGCCGCCGTCTCCGCCGCGTCGCGCCGCGCGCGCGCCGCGTCGAGCGCGTTCAGCCGCTCGAGCCGCAGCGCCGACTGGCTCATCGCCGCGCCGGCCGCGACCGCGTAGCCGTCCCAACGCCAGAGATCGCCTTCGCGGCTGACGAGGCGCTGGCCGGGCGCGAGGCGCGACTGCAGCCGCGGCGCCATGATCCGGTCGACGACGCCGATCTGCGTCAGCCGACGCGCCAGCGCCGGCGGCGCCTGGACGTGCTCGGAGAGCGGCTCGGAGCCGGTCGGCAGAGCCGGCTCGCGCTCGTAGGACGGCAGCTCCAGCCATCCGATGTCGCCGTCGCGGAGCTCGGCGTCGGCGAGCTCGCCCGCTTCGAGATCGTCGCCGAGCGCCGCGCCGAGCGCCGCCTCGTAGCCCGGCGCCGCGCGCATCTGATCGATCACCGCCGATTGCGAGACGCGCAGCTCCGCCGCGAAGCGCTCGAGCCCGGCGACGTCGGCCTGCGCCGCGCGCGCGACGCCTTCGGACTCGGCGAGCTCGGAGCGCAGCGCCTGCGCCGCCTCCTCGGCGCTCCGGCGGGCGGCTTCGGCCTCGGCGGCCGCCTCTTCGGCCTCCGTCGCCGCCCGCCGCGCCTCCTCGGCCGCGAGCCGCGCCGCCTCGGCGTTCTCGTCGCCGAGCGCGCGCTCCT
>CAZPTD010000397.1:891-3816 GCA_964588915.1 uncultured Neomegalonema sp.
CCGCCCTCTCGGGCCCGGGCGCGCGGGCGCCGGCCGCCCCCCGGGGCGGCGGCCCCCCGCGGCGTTGCGTTCGGCGTCCTGCTTGGCGGCGTCGGTCGTCAGCCGCGCCAGCGTCGCCTCGGCGGCGCGCATCTTCTCCGACGCCTCGGCCTCCGCGGCCGCCGCCGCCTCGGTCTCGGCCGCCTGGTCCGGCGCGTCCGCGAGCGCTTCGGCCTCGGCGTCGAGCCGCTCGATCATCGCGGCGGCGTCGGTCTTCGCCGCCTCCTCGCGCGTCTTGTCCTGCTCGAGCTGCGCGATCTGCCGCTTGACGCGCTCGGTCGTCGCCCGCGCCTCGCGCTCGCGCTGCTCCAGCGCCTCGCGCTCGACGATCCGTTTTTGATAGAGCGCGCGCGCGACCGCCTCCTCCTCGCGCAGCTTCGGCGTCTCTTCCTCGATCTCGAGCCGGCGCCGCGCCGCTTCGGAGGCGGCCTGCGCCGCGCGGCCGGCGTCAGACGCGGTGCGCTCCATCGCTTCGGACGCGCTCGAGCGCTCGCGGTCGGCCTCGCGCCAGCGCCGATAGACGAGCAGCGCCTCGAAACGCCTGAGCTCGGTGGAGAGCTCGCGATAGCGCTGCGCGCGGCCGGCCTCGCGGGTGAGCGTCGCCTCGCGCGCCTCGAGCTGAGCGAGGATTTCGAGCAGGCGGGCGAGGTTGCCCTCGGCGCTGTTCAGCTTCAGCGTCGCGTCGTGGCGGCGGGCGTGCAGCCCGGCGATGCCGGCGGCGTCCTCGAGAATGCGGCGGCGCGCCTTCGGCTTGGCGTTGATGAGTTCGGAGACCTGGCCCTGGCGCACCAGCGCCGGCGAGCTGGCGCCCGTCGAGGCGTCGGCGAACATCCGCTGCGCGTCGCGGGCGCGGATGTCCTTGCCGTTGAATTTGTAGGTCGAGCCGAGATCGCGGGCGATGCGCCGCGTCATCTCGATCTCGTCGACTTCGTTGAAGCCCTCCGGCGCCCGTCGCTCGGTGTTGTCGATATGGAGCGCCACCTCCGCGAAGTTGCGCGCCGGGCGAAGGTCGGACCCGGCGAAGATCACGTCCTCCATGCCCGAGCCGCGCACGGCCTTGGCCGAGGTCTCGCCCATCACCCAGCGCAGCGCCTCGAGCAGGTTCGACTTGCCGCAGCCGTTCGGGCCGATCACGCCGGTCTTGCCCGGCAGGATCTGCAGCTCGGTATGGTCGACGAAGGATTTAAAGCCGGAAAGCCGAAGCTTGACGAATTGGACCAAGGATCGAAGGCGCTCCGATTATGACGGACGAACTGTCTCTGCGCGCCGCAACTCTGGTTGTCAATGCGCTGGGCGCCACAATATCTGCTGCAACTTCGACGAGAAACACTGTGGTCACAGGGGCGGCGCCGCTTATCCGCGGCGCCGCGCCGCTTCGGCCGGCGCCTACTGCGTGGCGTCGCCGTCCGTCGTTTCCGCGGCCGCCGCTTCGATCATCGCGCCGAGAGCGCCGACATCGGTGTATTGGCCGGTGTAAAGCTCGCCGTTCACGAACAGCGTCGGCGTCCGCGACACGTTGTCGGCCTCGACGCCGCGCGCCGCAACGGCGACGAGATAGTCGAGATAGAGCTCGTCCGAGAGGCACTGGTCGATCCGTTCGACCGGCAGGCCGCCGAGCCGAGCGATCTGCGCCACCGACGCCCTGAGCTCGTCCATCGTGCGCGAGCGGCCCCAATCGTCCTGAAGGCGGAAGAGCGCGTCGAGAAAGCCGTGATACCGCTCGGGCCCGCCGCAGCGCGCCACGGCCGTCGCGGTCAGCCCGAGCGGATTGGCGTAGATCTCGCGGACGACGAGCTTGGCGACGCCGGTGTCGATATACTGCTCCTTGATCGCGGGCAGAACGCGCTCGTGGAACGTGCGGCAGGCCGGGCAATCGAGCCGCGCATATTCGACGATGGTCACCGGCGCCTCCGGATCGCCGAGCGGAATCTCGCCGATGGCGTAGCCGCGCTCTTCGAGCGTCGCGATCGTCTCCGGCGTGAGGACGCTCTCGTCGATTCCTTCCTGGGCGACGGCGTTCTCGAGGCCGCCCTCGCCGTCGATCATGAAAACCGCCGCTCCGCCGAGCGCCGCGACGCTGACGATCGCGGCCGCGAACAAATGACTCCGCTTCATCGGAAACTCCTTCGGCGGCCGCCGCCCTCGGCGCCGCCCGTTCTTCCCCAAACGCGAATGCGCGCTCTTCTAAGCGCCCTTCGGGCGGTCTGTCGACGATTTCGAGGCGCGACGCCGCGCCTGATCACCGTCCGCCGGCGCGCCGCCACCCTTATCCGCTTTCGCGCGTTTTTCCGCCGCCCTGGCCATCACATTCTCGCCAAGTCGCGCCAGGGCCGCCCGCAGCGCGCCGTCTCCGATCGGATCGGTCACCGCCGCGATTCGCCGCCGCTCCTCCTCGGTCGGCGCGCGCCTCGACCCTTGGCGCGCCGCCTTCGGGGCGGCCGGGCGCAAGCCGTCGACCGCCTGCGTCAGCGCGATCTCGGAGACGGCCCGATAGCCGTAATGCGCGTTCACCCGCTCGATGAGCTGCGGCAGCTTGTGCTCGATCTCCGTCGCCCTGGCGCCGTCGACGGCGACGGCGAGGACGCCGCCGAGCGCGAGCCCGGCGCGGCGCCGGAGCCGGAGCGGCTGCGTCGCCGCCGCAAGGTCCGGGCCGACGATCGCCGCCCATTGCGTGAGGAGTCGGGTCTCGGCGATCCCGCGCTTCGCCGCCGCGTCGCCGACGGCGCCGCGAAGGAAGGCGGAGGCCGGAGCGAGACCGCGCGCCCGTCCGCGCGCCGGCGCCGCAACGTCGCCCGCGGCGCCTTTCGCCTTCGCCGCGGCGCGCGCCGCCGGCGGCCGCGCCGCTGACATGCTCGCCGCGCCGCGCAACGGCTTCGCGCCCGGTTT
>CAZPTD010000398.1:0-3814 GCA_964588915.1 uncultured Neomegalonema sp.
CGACGCCCAGCCGCAGCGCGGCGCCGCCGCCTGAGCCCGCGCCCGCCCGTGGGCGATCGCGCATGGGCCTCATCCGCGCCCCGACCTCGAGCCGGGCCTCGGAACCAGCTCGGCGTCGACGATGCGCGCGCGATCGCGACGCTCCAGATGCGACTGCTGCGCCCGGAACGGTGAACTCGCGCGGGCTCCGGGTCGAGCAAGGGGCGGCGAAACGTTTTGCGCCGCGGACGAAATCCGGACGCCTATCCCATGGGCGAAGGCCGCGGCGCCCGCCCGAGGCTGCGAACGGCGAGAAACGGGCCGCGCCCGCCTGTCGCGGCGCGCCGCAATTTCGTCTTCTTGGCGCCGCACCGTTCGGATCTTACGGTGCGGCTGAGGCGCGGTCCGGCCAATCGTTCGCGGTCGGAGGGGCGCGGATGCGCGATTGCCTCTGCGCGCAACGGCGCGTAAGGCTTCCGTCGCCGGTGAAAACCGCTTCAGCGTCGTTGAAGAACATATCCTGAGCAAGGGGCTCGCAAATATGAAGTCATCTACGCCGTTCCGCGCCGCCCTGGGCGCGATCGCCCTGGCCGCCACCGGAACGATGTTTGCGGTCGGCTCCGCCGCCGCGCAATCGTCGGACCAGCTTCTCGGCACGATCGAGCAGGGCTGCGTTTCCGTTTATGACGCCAACCAAATGTCCGGCATCAGCGCCGAGCAGCACGGCGAGGTCTGCGGCTGCATGACCCGCGTTCTCGGCGAGAGCAGCCTCTCGACCGATCAGCTCGGCGTCGTCGCCGCGCTCTTCTCGCAGGATGTCGGCCGCGCCGAGAGCCTCGCCGGGAATCTGAGCGATTCGGACACCGCCGGTCTCGACGCGGCGCTCGCGAAGGTGAGCGAGGACTGCGTTCCGGCCGAATAGGGCGCAGCATCGATTTTTCCGACGCTCGCCGGCCCGTCCGGCGAGCGTTTCTATTTGCGGTCGCCGCTCATTCCGCCGCAAGGTTCGGCGCGGCGGCCGCGAATTGATCACTTAATCGATTCGCGGCCGCCGCAAATTGGTCGCGTTGCATACCCACGTCTTTTTTGGGCCGTCCGGGCTCGCCGCTCGACCGAGCCGGCGAGGCTGGCGCGTGACGGAAGAAGGCGACGACGACATGACGAAGAGACTTTCGACGATGCTCGCCGCGTTCGCGGCGATTGCGTTCGCGGCGACGGCTGCGACGGCGCAGACGACCGAAGAGCTTGCGGCCTCGGCCGAGCAGGCGTGCATGGAGTCCTACGATCGGGACGCCGCGTATCGACCGCCCTTCTCGCGCGAGGAGCATGACGCCGCCTGCCGCTGCGTCACCGAGGCGTTGGCGCCGGCCGAGCTGAATGTCGGCCAATATCGGTTCGTCTACGAGATTTGGGGGCCGGACGCCGCCGCCGGCGAGGCCGCGCTCGCGGCGCTCTCGCAGGAGGAGGGCGAGGCGGTGCTCGAGGCGCTTTTCGGCGCGATCGAGGTCTGCCGGCCGGATCGGTAGCGCCGCGCCGGCGTCTCGGCGCGTCGGCGGATGCGCGGTGGCCTTGACCGGACGCGTCCTGTAATGAGGCCGAGAGAGGCGGTCTGACGAAAGGCGGAGCGGGATGGCGATGCGGCCAAAGGCGTCTGCGGCGTTCATCATTGCGCTCGCCGCGGCGTTCAGCCTCGGGACGGCCGCGCGGGACGCGGCGGCCCAGAGCGCGCCGAGCTTCGAGGAGTGCGAGAACGCCGTCGACGAGGACGCGCTGCGTCGCGAGGCGACGGAAGGAGCGCGCGCGGCGATCGAAACCGCGGTCGTCGAGGTCGACTATGATCGTCTCGTCGCCGAGGCGTGGCGCGCGTCCTTCTTCGACCGGCGCTACGAGCGCATCGTCGACGAGAAGATCGCGGAGGTTCGAGCCGATCGCAGCTTCTTCGAGCGCCTCGCCGACTCCAACATTCCGTCTTTCGCCGAAGAGGTCGCCGAGCGCACGACGCGGGCGATCTTCGAGTCGGCCGAGTTCCAGGACCTGCAAGATCTTCTGATGCGGCAGATCGCCGAGCGCCTCGAGGACGCGTTCGCGGTTGCGGATCGGCGGGCGACCGACGTCGCGGCGCAATGCGTCCAAGTCTATCTCGGCGCACGCTATTCCGACGTGGTGCGGACGGCGCTCGCCGAGGAGCTCGCCGAGACGGCCGGCGGCGTCGACATCGACGTCGGCCCCGCGAGCGCGCCGACCAATCTCGCGAACATTCTCGGCGCGGTTCTGATCGTCGCCTTTCGCCGCGTGATCCGGCGCGTGATCGAGGCGATGATCCGCCGCCTCGTCGGCGTGGTCGCGGCGCGCGTCGCCTCCTGGGGCTCGATCGTGATCGGCGTCGCCGTGCTCAGCTACGACGTGATCGCCGGCTCCGACGGCGTCTTTCCGGCGATCCGCGAAGAGCTCCTGAGCGTGGAGACGCGGGCGGAGATCCAGAGCACGATCGTCGACGAATTGAGAACCGTCGGGCCGGAGGCGCTCGACGGAAGGGCCGAGGCGATCGGCGACGTGATGGTCGGGCGTTGGCGCGCCTTTCGCGAGAACCACCGACGGACGCTCGCGCTCGCCGAGCGCGAGCCGACATTCGCGAGCTACCTTTCGCAGCTCAGGCCCGAAGAGTTCGAGAAGTTCAGCGCGCTCGTCGCGCTCATCGCCGCCGAGGGCGGCGACGCAGCGGTGATGCGCGCGCTCGAGAACGGCGTCCTTCCGCGGGCGATGCGGATCCCGCTGATCGAGAGCCAGGCGCAGGAGCTCGCCTCGGAGGGCGTCCGCGTCCAGGACTTGATCGGTTGGGCGGACCTCGCCGGCGCGGATTATCGCACCGCGCTCGAATTCGGGCTGCCGTCGCTGCTTCCGGCCGACGCCATCGACCGGGCCGGCCTCCGATCGCTGCTCGAACTCGACACGCCGGAGCAGGCGCAAACGATCGCCAGTCTCGAGTCCGGGACAAGAGACGAGGTCCTGCGGCTGCCGCCGAGCGATCTGCGCGTTCTGGCGCGCGAGTTCCGCGCCGGCGAGCTCGAAGCGGTGATCGGCGCGCTGCGCGCCGTGGAGAACGCGGCCCTCAGGCGGCGGCTCCTCGGTCAGGTCGTGGGCGACCCGGACGCCGCGCGCGCGCTCGCCGACGCCGACGCGGCCGCCCTCGTCGCCGACAGCGCCTCGCCGGAGCGGGCGATCGGCGTGCTGATCGATCCGGCGAGCCGTTGGGATCCGTTCGCGCTCGTCGACCATGTCGAGAGCGTGCTCGACGGCGACGTCGCGCCGAGGACGCTCATGCACCGCTACGGCTGGGCCGGCGCGGTGATCTTCGGCGCGCCGCTGATCGTGCTGCTCGGCCTTCTGAGATCCGTGGCGCGGCTCTTCGCGCCGCGGCGCCGCTCGTGACGGAGAGCGTCATGATCGATGCGAAGGATGTTCGGCTCTTCACCGTCGACGCGCCCGATCTCGGCCATGCGATCGAGCATGGCGAGATGGTCTCGGTCGCCGCGGTCGAGGCGTCCAACATTATCCGCGACGCGATCGAATACATCCGCAACATCTTCGGCGGACGGATGAGCCGCTATGAAGGGCTTCTCGATCGCGTGCTCGCCAGCGGCGAGGCGCGCTTCCGCGAGGAGCTGGCGCGGCGCGGCTATCACGGCGCGGTGGGCGTGCGCTACGCGCATCCCAATGTCGTCGCCGGCGGAGCGGAGCTCATCGTCTACGGCACGGGCTATCGTCGGCTCTAGAGCAGGCTCTGTTTAGAGCGCGTTCGAACCATTCGGAGCCGCCTTGCTCCAGCTTGGTCGTC
>CAZPTD010000399.1:0-3803 GCA_964588915.1 uncultured Neomegalonema sp.
CGGAGCGCCAGCTCTTCGAGGCGGCGTTCGAGCGGCTGACCCGCGAGGTGGCGGCGGTCGAGAACATCGACGAGGACGCCGCGGCCAAGCGCGTCGAGACGGTGCTGATCAAGCGCGCCGCCTGACCGCGCCGCCCTGCGCGACTGTAAGCCGTCGGCGCCGCCGCGCCGGCGGTTTTTTCATGCGCTCTTCAGTCGGCGGCCGCGACCGAAGCGGCGAAGGCGAGCAGGACGCAGAGCTCCGAAATCGCCTGGACGGCGCCGAGAAGATCGCCGGTGAGCGCGCCGACCCGGCGCCGGGCGTAGAGCGCGAAGCCGCCCGAGAAGACGAGCGCGCAACCGGCGCCGATCAGCGCCGGCTCGCCCGCCTCGCCCGTCGCCAAGAACGCCGCGCCGCCGCCGAGCGCGACGGCGACGAGCGCCTGCGCGGGCCTCGGACGGCCCGCCCGCGCCGCGAGCCCGTCCGCGCCCGTCGGCGGCGGAGCGGCGGCCCAGAGAACCACCATGACCGCCCGCGACAGCGCGCCCGACGCGATGAGCGCCGCGAAGGCGGTCTCGAGCGCGCCGAGCGCGCCGGCGCGCGCGCCGAGCAGGACGATGAGCGCCGCCGCGCCGAAGACGCCGATCCGGCTGTCGCGCATCGCCGCGCGGATCCGCTCCGGATCGCCGCCGGCGCCGAGGCCGTCAGCGCTGTCGGCCAGACCGTCCTCATGGAGCGCGCCGGTGAGGATCAGCTGCGTCGCGATCGCCATCCACGCGGCGAGCTCCGCGGAGAGGCCGAGCGCGCGCGCGGCCGCGAACGCCGCCGCCGCCGCCGCGCCGACCAAAACGCCGACGAGCGGCGCCGCCCAAGCCGAAGCGGCGACGCGGCCGCCCGCCCGCGCGTGATCGACCGGAACCGGCAGCCGCGTCGCCATGGCGACGGCGACGAGAAGATCATGCGCCTCGAAGAGCCGCGCCGGCGGCTCCGACTTCTCCTGCGACATCGCCGCCCTCTTTCCTTCGCGCCGCCCGCCCTGTAGCGACGCCGCCATCCGAGACGCCGCAACTCCCGAGGCAAGCATGACCGACGCCGACGCCCCGCGCTCCTTGCGCGCCATCGCCGATCTCCTGGCCTCGGCGCCGGCGCCCGACGCCGCCGCAAGCGCCGCCGCCGCGGCCCGCAACGCCGTCCTCACCAAGCCCGCCGGCGCGCTCGGACGGCTCGAGGACATCGCGATCCGGTTCGCCGCCTGGCGCGGCGCGCCGAGCGCCGAAGGCTGCCGCGGCCAAGCGCTCGTCTTCGCCGGCGATCACGGCGTCGTCCGGCGCGGCGTCTCCGCCTATCCTTCGGAAGTCACGGCGCAGATGGTCGCGAATTTCAAGGCCGGCGGCGCCGCGATCAACCAGCTCTGCCGCCAGCACGGCGTTCCGCTCGCGGTGCTGCCCATTCGCCTCGACGAGCCGACCGCCGATTTCACCGAAGGGCCGGCGATGGACGCGGCCGCGTTTCTCGAGGCGGTCGCGATCGGCTGGGACGCGGTCGATCCGAGCGCCGACGCGCTCATCCTCGGCGAGATGGGCATCGGCAACACCACCGCCGCGACCGCGCTCGCCGCCGCGCTTTTCGGCGGCGACGTCGCGCTTTGGACCGGCCGCGGCGCCGGCGTTGACGACGAGGGCCTGAGCCGGAAGCGCGCCGCGATCGAGGCGGGCCTGGCGCGCCACGTCGACGCGATCGCCGCCGCGCCGGCGGCGCTCGGCGGTCTCGAGGCGGCGATGCGGCTCGGCGGCCGCGAACTCGCCGCGATCCTCGGCGCCTGCCTTCGCGCGCGGACGGGCCGACAGATCGTCCTGCTCGACGGGCTGATCGCGACGGCGGCCGTCGCGCCGCTCGTCCGGATCCGACCGGACGCGCTCGCCCACTGCCTCGCCGCGCACCGCTCCGCCGAGCCCGCCCATGGCGCGATCCTCGCCGCCCTCGGCCTCGAGCCGCTCTTCGATCTCGGCCTCCGTCTCGGCGAAGGCTCGGGCGCGGCGCTCGGCTTCGGGCTCCTGCAATCGGCGCTCATGCTCCATGCCGGCATGGCGACGTTCGACGAGGCCGCCGTCAGCGGTCCCGAGTGAGGGGCCGTCGCGCTCGTTTGTCGGTCGTCCAGGACGGCCGGAGCTCGATCCGGGATCGAGGGCCGCCGGATCTCGGCTCTGCGCTTCGCTCGGCCGGGATGACGCGAACGCCGGGGCGCCGCCTCTCTTCGCGTCGTCAAGCCTCTTCGAAATACCGCTCCAGGATCCGGCGATAGACCTGAACGAGGCGCTCGATGTCGGCCGTCGGCGCGCGCTCGTCGATCTGATGCATCCGCTTGCCGACGAGGCCGAACTCGACCACCGGGCAGACCGACGCGATGAACCGCGCGTCCGAGGTGCCGCCGCCGGTCTCGAAGGTCGGCCGCCTTCCCGTCACGTCCTCGATCGCGGCGGCGACGAGGTCGGTCAGCGGTCCGGGCTCGGTCAGGAACGCGCGCCCCGAGACCCGCGTCTCGACCTCGATCGAGACGCCCGGCGCCTGCGCCGTCGCGGCCGCCGCCTCGCCTTCGATCCAGGCGGTCAGCGCCTCGGCCGATTGAAGATCGTTGAAGCGGATGTTGAGCGCCGCCCGCGCCTCGGCCGGCGTCATGTTCATGGTCGGATTGCCGACATCGACCGTGGTCAGCTGCACGCTCGAGGGCTGGAAGCGCTCCGATCCCTCGTCGATCTCGGCGCCCGCCAGCCGGTCGAGCATCCGCAGGAGCGGCGGCAGCGGATTGGCGAGCTTCTCGGGATAGGCGACATGGCCGGGCGCGCCGCGGGCGACGAGCCACGCGCTGAGGCTGCCGCGCCGGCCGATCTTGACGACGTCGCCGAACTGCTCTCGCGAGGTCGGCTCGCCGACGAGGCAGACGTCGACGCGCTCGCCGGCCGCCTCCATCCAATCGAGCAGCGCCCTCACGCCGTCGACGCTCGGGCCCTCCTCGTCGCCGGTGACGAGCAGCAGGATCGAGCCCTTGCCGGCGGCGGGCCCGCGACCTTCGGCGAGAAAGGCGCAGGCGGCGGCCACGAACGCCGCCACGCCCGACTTCATGTCGACCGCGCCGCGGCCCCAGACCTCGCCGTCGGCGACGTCGCCGGAGAACGGCTCGCGCCGCCAGGAGGCGGCGTCGCCCGGCGGCACGACGTCGGTATGGCCGCAGAAGGCGAAGACCGGCGCGCCGGCGCCGACGCGGGCGAAGAGGTTGGGCACGCCGCCGCGGTCGATCCGGCGCGCGGCGAAGCCGAACGGCGCGATCCGCTCGGCGATGAGCGCGAGCGCGCCCGCCTCCGCCGGCGTCACGCTCGGACAGCGGACGAGCGCCTGGGTGAGCTCCACCGCGTCGGGCGGCTGCGGCTTCGGGTCCGGCATCGGCGTCAGTCCCGAAGAAGCTCGTTGATCGCCGTCTTCGCCCGCGTCTGCGCGTCGACCGTCTTGACGATGACCGCGCAGGCGAGGCTCGGTCCGCCCTTCGGATCCGGCATCGCGCCCGGCACCACTACCGAATAGGGCGGCACCTCGCCGCGATGCACCTCGCCGGTCTCGCGGTCGACGATCTTGGTGCCGGCGCCGATGAAGACGCCCATCGCGAGCACCGAGCCCTTGCGGATGATCGCGCCCTCGACCACCTCCGAGCGCGCGCCGATGAAGCAGTCGTCCTCGATGATCACCGGCGCCGCCTGCAGCGGCTCGAGCACGCCGCCGAGGCCGACGCCGCCCGCGACGTGGCAGTTCTTGCCGACCTGCGCGCAGCTGCC
>CAZPTD010000400.1:0-3801 GCA_964588915.1 uncultured Neomegalonema sp.
GACGACCGAGAGCGCGTCCGCCTCGGAGACGTGCTCGACGACCGCGCCGATCACCACGCCGAGCTCGACCTCGTAGTCGAGCTTCTCCGAACCCTTCGGCCGGATCACCGGATCGAACGGTCCGGAGAGCGCCGAGGCGGCCTTGCTGAAGAGGATCGGCTCGGCCGGCTTGGCCGCGCCGCTCTCCTCGGCGTGCTTGGCGTAGTTGAGCCCGACGCAATGGAAGGTCGGCGTCCACCCGACGCAGGATCCGAGGCGCGGATCGCCCTCGACGAGCGGCAGGCTCGCCGGATCGACGGCGCGGAGCCTATCGAGCTCGGCCAGCGCGACGGCCGGCCCGCCGAGATCCGACACATGCGCCGAGAGATCGCGGATCTTGCCGTCGCCGTCGAGCATCCCCGGCTTCTCCGCGCCCTTGGGTCCAAACCGCACGAGTTTCATCCGCATCCTCCCGATCTTTTCTTCTCGTTCGGGCGACGGAACAGCGATCCGTTCGCCGCGTCGCTCACGCGATCACGGTATCTACGCCTCCGCCGCCAACGGCAAGCCCGGCGAGCGGTCAATCGCCGAGCGGCGGACCGGCGGAATGCGGCGCGAGCGTTTCGAAATCGCGGTAGTCGGCCGCGGAGATCGGCGCGACATCCTCGAGCAGAAGCTCGGCGGCGGCCTCGGGCGCGCGCGCGATCGCCTCCCCGAGCGCGGCGCGGATGAGAGCCGCCTGATCCGCCCTGGCCCGCGCCGTGACGAAGGGCGGCGCCGGCCGGAGCGTCGTCTGCGCCACCTTGGCGAGCCGCGCGGCGACGTCCGGATCGAATCGCTCCAGATGGGCGTAGGCGACCGCGTCGATCGCGGCGAAATCGGCCTCGCCGGCGGCGACCGACGCCGCCGAGAGCCGATGCGCGCCGGTGATCCGCGTCTTCTCGGGCGCGAGATCGGCGCCGCGGAGCGCCCACCAGCCGGAGAACGAGCCGAAGCCGTTCACCGCCGCGACGCGCGCGCGCAGGCTCTCCGGCCGGTCCGGCTCTTCGCCGCGGCGCGTCACGATCCAGCTCGAATAGAGATGCGCCGCGCAGCCCGGCGCGGCGTAGACCGGCGCCGCGATCGGAACGACGCGTTCCTTGAGATGCGAGACGAAATCGGCGCCGCAGGACTGCGCGAGCGCCAGCTCAGGATCGCGCCAGACCTCGATCGGCGGCCGATCGCGCGAGAGCGACGCCGGCGCCGACAGCCCGCGTTCGCACAGCGCCTCCGAGACGGCGCGCCAGAACGCGTCCGTGGCCGGCGCGAGCTCCGGCCAGTCGTACATCGGCAGCGCGGCGACGCTCACGCCGCGGCGCCGCCGGCCTTGCGCGGCTCCGATCTCGGCTCGGCCATGCGCTCCTCGTAGTCATTCGCGGCCTCGAGAGCCGGCGCCGCGACATCCGCCGCGTCGCCCGACCGACGCAGGAAAGGATGCGCGATGGGCTCGCGGGGACGCAAGAACCACTGTTTGAGCGCGTAGAGATAGCCGGGAATGAAATAGCCGCCGTTCTCGGCCAGCACCTTCGGCTGCTCGCGCCGCCAAACCTTCGGCAGCTCGTGCCAGGCCAGCCGCGGCCGTTCGTGATGCACGGCGTGGAGATTGTTGTTGAGAAAGAGCAGCGCGAAGAACGGCTCGGCGTCGACGATCGCGGTGCGGTGCGCCGCGACCTTCTCCGCGCGATGCTCGACATAGGTGCGCACCATCAGGAGCGCGACGCCCGGCCAGGAGACGAACAGAAGATAGGTCAACGCGTCGACCCGGCCGATCGCCCAGGCGGCGCCGAGCGTCAGCGAGACGCCGAGCGCGTGCCGGAGATAGGCGTCGCGCATTTTCGCCGCCGCTCGACGGCTTTTCCGCGCCGCGCGCCGGTCGCTCCGCCACATGCCGAAAGCGCTCAGCCACGGGCCGAGCAGCATCCGCCCGCCGAGAGTCGCGTTCGCCGCGAGAACCTTCCTCAGCCACGGCGAGGCGGCGGCGTAGTCGCCCTCGGCGAGATACCAGCTTTCCGGGTCGTCGTAAGGGTCGGTCAGGCGGTCGTCGCGATGGTGCCGGAGATGCAGCTCCTTGAAGCGGCGATAGGGAAAGAGCAGCGTGAGGGACGGGAACACCAGCGCCTCGTTGAGCGCGGGCGATCGCGTCGGATGACCGTGCAGGCATTCATGCTGCAGCGAGGCGTGAAGCGTCGCGGCGACGCCCGAGAGGGCGATCAGCCCGAGCGGGCCGAGATCCTCGTAAAAGCCGATCCCGACCGACCAAAGCGCATAGGCGACGATCAGCATGGCCCAAGTCGGCCATTCGGAGACCGTCGCGACGGAATGCGCCCGCTCGGGCGCATCGTCGGTTGCAGGCGCGACCAACGCACAACTCCTTAGAATGTTGAATTCGCTATATTATGTCGTTCGAGAAGACGCTTGAAAACGCGATCAAGGTCGCGCCATGTTGATTGTTGTCGACCAAATCTGGAGAATGTAGTGGATTCGCATCAGACTTTGCCTGAGCGCGTCGATCGACGCGACCTCGGGCCGATCTTTCGCCTGCGTCTCGGCGAGCTCGTCGCCCGCTCCGGCCTGAGCAAATCCGCGTTCGCCGAGCGGGTCGGCGTCGATCGGACGGCGTTGTCGCAGCTCCTGTCGGACAAGGACTCGCGTCTGCCGCGGGCCGAGACGCTGGTCGCGATCGCGCGCGCCGGGGAAGTGAGCCTCGACTGGCTGCTCGGCCTCAGCTCCGACGACACCATGGCGACCGAGGTCGCCGAGGACGTCGCGCTCGAGGACACCGCCGGCGGCGCCGGCGACAGCCGCATCATCGAGTGGCGCCGCGAGGCCCAGGGCGCGAAGATTCGCTACGCGCCGACGCTGCTGCCCGACCTCTTCCGGCTGCCGGAGCTGACCGCGCATGAATACAGCGCTCAGGAACGCTCCGACGCGGTGCGGGTCGGCATCGAGACCCGCGTCGAGATGGATCAGAAGACGCTCGCGCTCAGCAAGACGCCGGAGGCGGATTTCGAGATCTGCGCGCCGCGCCAGCGGATGGAGTCGCTCGCGCAAGGCGTCGGCGTCTACGCCGGGCTGCCCGCCGCGATCCGCGCGGCGCAGTTGACGCATATGGCCGAGCTCGCGCGCGAACTCTATCCGGCGGTGCGGCTCTTCATCTACGACGAACTCCGCGTCTTCACCGCGCCCTTCACCGTCTTCGGCGCCAAGCGCGCGGCGATCTATCTCGGCGACATGTATTTGGTGATGAACGCGCGATCGCATATCCAGGCGTTGACGCGCCGCTTCGACAACCTCGTGCGCGCGGCCGAGGTCTCCGACCGCGACGCGCCGACCTATTTGGAGAGCCTGCCGACGCAGGGTTGACGACGGGCGAGCGTCGCCGGATCCAGGGAGAGACAGAGCGAGATGAACGCCATCGACTTCACCGACAAGACCGCCATCGTGACAGGCGGCGCGCAAGGAATCGGCCGCGCCGTCGCCGAGCGCCTCGTCGCCGGCGGCGCCAAGCTCATGATCTGGGATCAGGACCGCGCTCTCGGCCAGCAGACCGCGGAGGCGATCGGCGCGGCCTATATCGACGTCGACGTCTCGGATTGGGACCGCGTGCGCTCGGCGGCGGCGCGCACGGAGGCGGAGATGGGCCGGGTCGACATCCTGGTGAACAACGCCGGCGTCGCCGTCGGCAACGCGACCGTGATCGACTATCCGGTCGAGGAGTGGCGACGCGTGGTCGCGATCGACCTCGACGGCGTCTTCTACTGCTCGAAGGTGATCGCGCCGATG